>JAZSLG010000111.1:0-13431 GCA_045535235.1 Candidatus Stercoripulliclostridium sp. | reverse complement strand
TAGAATTGCTTACCGGCAGTATGACGGCAAAGGAAAAACGCCTTGCGCAGGAGAGGATTTATTACGGACTGGTCGATATTGTTATTGGAACTCATGCTATAATTACCAATGGAGTTAAGTTCAAAGACTTGAGTTTCGTTTGTATAGACGAGCAACACCGCTTTGGAGTAGCGCAAAGAACTTCTTTGATGGATAAAGGTAGGGCAGTAGATACGCTTACTCTATCCGCAACCCCCATACCGCGCTCGTTAAGACTAACCGTTTTTGGCGATATAAATATTTTAAGCATTGACCGTAGGCACGATAGTAACAACGTTAAAACCGCCGTTGTCACTCCCAAAAAACGCAAGGAAATGTTGGATTATATTGTCCGCATTTGCAAGGAAGAGGGTAGGCAAGCTTATATAGTTGCCCCAAAGATTTTTGACGTTGAGGGTATAGACGGCTCGTCTGTAGATAAATTGTACAAGGATATAGTAAAGGCTTATGGTGACGAGGTATCCATAGGGCTTTTACACGGTAAGCAAAAGGCAACTGATAAGCAAAAAACACTTACCGAGTTTAGTGAGGGAAAACTGCAAATATTGGTTTCCACCACTGTTATCGAGGTAGGTATAGACGTACCTAATGCTTCACTTATGGCAATTTTTGATGCAGATAGATTTGGGTTAGCCACTTTACACCAACTTAGAGGAAGAATAGGGCGTGACGGACACGAAGCCTATTGTTTTCTTTATACTACCAAAAGCGGTGACGATATTATTCGTCTTGAAGCCCTTGTTCAAGAGCGTGACGGATTATCTATTGCCGAGCGTGACTGCGAACTGAGAGGGGCTGGTGATTGGCTAGGTACCGAGCAAAGCGGTAGAACTCCGAGTCGCCTTTCCGTAAGGCTAATGGCACAAGCAAGAGAGTTATCGTCTAGCGTGGACTTAAACGTCCACCGCTTGGAACTCATAGCATATGCCCTTGTGCATGAATTTTATAAAATTAGTTTCAATTAACAAAAATCAACAAGAACAAGTAGATCAACCTAACGATATGTCAACTGTTCCCGTCACTCCTTCGAAACCAAATGACGAAGAGTTAGGAGATGAGACCCCGGGTAGCGAAGAAGAAACTCCTGGAGAAGATGACCCTGTTCAAGGCGGTGAACAAGACCAAGAACAAGGAGTCGTACACAAATCTTGTTGGTGCGACGTTTGAATTTGGGAACTCACAAAGCGTTTTAGAAGAAACTCCGATTACGAAACGATAGAGATAGAACAAATTAAAAATGAAGAAATAGTATAATAAGTCGAAGGAGTTTTAGGAAATAAAAGGTTTTCAAAAAATAGATTCAATAACGAAACAAGCCTTATTTTGGCTTGTTTTGTCTTTTATAACACAAAACCTTTTTTCGTAATGTACAATGCTCTTATGAAAAAGAATGCACCAAAAATTTTAGCAGTAGTACTCCTTTCCGCTATAGCGGTTTTAATGATAGTAGCGGGTTCAGGCTCTCTTGTAGAAGTGTTTAATACTAAGCCCGATAATAGCAACAATATTCCCATTGTGGATGCGGTAGGCGATAGCAATAACCAATTATCAAACGGTGATACCGCAAATCCTTCTAACCCCGAAAATGACGACGGGCGCAAAGAGGAAATTAATTACTTTCCCATTAAAGCAGAAAGTAGCGTTAACCACCGCTATATCCAAACTTTGGATTTGAATGCGCCGTTACTTAACGCTACACATTCTACCGTTAGCGGTACGTTTATTATATTTACTCATCAAACGGAGAGTGGTGCATTCAAGGTGCCAAAGCGTACACAATCTATTATTAAAATGGATGAAGAGGGGACTATCCTTTCTTGTTATTCCATTTCGACTGCTAGTCAAACGGAATACGCTCACTCCAAAGTAACTACACAAGGATTGGTCGTAGCCGTAAAAGACAATACAAAGACCTACCTTTACACCATTTCTTTTGACTTTAAACAAGTAGAGGTAATGGAGTTAGCGTATTTTTCTTCGCTCACCATTTTTGCATTAAGCGACAGCTTTTTGGTTTTTGGAGTATCAAGTGAAAACGTGGTTTACAAGGTTAAAAATAACGCTATAGTTTCTTCCAACGTTTTACAATCGGGAATTATTAAAGAAGTATACGATTTTTCTACCTATTACGCTATTTTCTCCAGCGGTATAGACGGCTATTCTTTTATTAAGTTAAGTACCGATTTGAAAGTTATTTCTAGTGTTTCAATACAAAATAAATCAATTCTAGCAGTTGCTCCATTAGTAGATGAGGGAGAACAAAAATTTATTATTGCCGAGCATACTGTAAGTGGTGTGGAAATTGCCAAATATGACTCGAGTTTTACTATTTCCAATTGTGAAAGAGTGGGTGTTGGTCTTGCCGAAAGCGCTAAAGTGTTTATTAACGGAGAAAGTATTTTCTTACTCTTGAGTGCAAGTACGGATAGACTTTATTTGGTAGATAAAGAATTGGGCTTTACTTCCTCTAATAATACTACTTTCCAAGGCTTTACCAAGCTGTACGATTGCGCTCTTTCTCTTAGTGGATATCTTGTTCTTTACGAAAAAGGGGAAACTTTAACTTTAACAGATATTCGTAACGACGGCACTATAAAATCGGTTAATTTGGATAAAGTAACCGCCAGTGCTTTTATAAGTACCGATACGAGTGGTAATTATGCAGTTACCTATCAAACGGATACCGGTATAGTAAGCATAGGCATAATCTAAACTAGTTCCATAATTTTTTTTACTATCTCCCCATTAGGAGTGTCTCGGCAAACGGGATGCTCCTTTTGGTTTATTACGGTATTAATTTGCTTAAGTAAAATTTGAGGCGTCAAGTTTTCTTGGTAGATTAAATTTATAAGCCCACGATTATAGTAACTAAGTGCGTTATCTACTTGGTCACCACGCGAGTGTTTACTTTTTGGAAGAGGAATACATATAACCCTTTTACCTAGCATAGTGGTTTCTTGTAGAGAGTTTGCACCGCCACGCATAACTATTATATCGGCACAAGCGTACAAATCTTGTATGTCTTCTGCGTATGGTATAGCAACGTAGTTTTGGGTAAATAGTCTTCGCTTTTCTTTACTTCCAACAAGATGTATAACGTTATAGCACGCCGTAAGCTCTTTTGATATTTTGAAGACTACGTCATTGATAGCTCTTGCTCCGCTGGAGCCACCAAATATCAAAATTGATTTCTTATTAGCGTCTAAATTGTATTTACGTAAAGCTTTTCTTTTGTCACCATCAAAGATTTCCTTTCTTATGGGATTACCTACGAATATCCCACCTTTAGTTTCGGGAAAACTAGTTAACGTTAATTGGGCGTATTTGGAAGCAAGTTTATTTGCTAGTCCCATATTATAGTCACTTTCGTGAACAACTATGGGGATACCAAGCTTTTTAGCACCCAATACGGTTGGGAGGGAAGCATAACCGCCTTTACTAAAAACGACGTTAACTTTTTCCCGCATTAAAATTTCTTTTGCCTTTTGCGAGGCGGCGGATAAAACGAATGGTATTTTAAGATTGTTCAATAAGTATTTTCTATCAAATTTTATTACTTCTGTTTCAAAAAAATCTATACCTAGAGAAGGAATTAAAGTTTTCTCCATACCATTACCGCCAATATGAATGATGCGGTCAAAATTTTCTTTTAGATTGGGAAAAAGTGCAACGCAAGGAAGTACGTGTCCAGCAGTTCCACCACCCGTAGTCGCTATAGTAGTCAAATTTCTTTCCTTTATTTTTTATAATTCTATTGAATTATATTCCAATTAGTGATAAACTATACTATAAATAATTATACGTGGAGGTCTATTTATATGAAACTTGTTAACCTTAATACGTTCGATAATAAAATTAACACCGTTTGTGTATGGGACGAAGTGGAAAACGTTATAGGTGCCGTAGTTATAAGTCACGGCATGGCTGAACACGCCGAAAGATATGACGATTTTGCAAAGTTTCTAAATAAAAACGGATACGTAGTTCTCGGTGATAATCATCGTGGACACAAATATAATCCAGATGGTGAAAAAGGTATCGTTGACGGCGATTCTTTCCACAATACCGTTAAAGATGCACTTACCGTAGTTGAATATGCAAAAGAGACTTACAAGGTAGAAGTTGTGTTATTGGGGCATAGCTATGGTAGCTTCGTATCACAAAGATTCTTGGAACTATATTCCTCCACGATTAAGGGTTGCATCCTTTCAGGTACTGCTTATATGAAAGGTGCTTTGATAGGCGCTGGCTGTGTTATTGCAGGCATACAAAAGGCACTTTGCGGAGCAGATAAGACAGGCTATTTAATAGATAAAATGAGCTTTGGCGCTTATAATAAACCCTTTGAAGAACAAGGACAACAATTTGCTTGGTTATCAAAAGATAAAAATCAAGTTGCAAAATATGAAAATGATGAATACTGTGGTTATCCTCTATCTATCGGCTACTATCATAGTTTCTTCAAAGGCGTTATGGGTATGTATGGTGATGCTGTTGACAACATTTCAAAAGAATTGCCTATTCTAATAGCTGTCGGCAGCGACGATCCCGTTTCCAACAAATCCGTTCTTGCTACCAAACTTTATAATTTCTACAACCAAAAAGGCATGAACGTAGAATATAAAGTTTACGAGAATGATAGACACGAAATACTTAATGAAACCAATAACCAAGAAGTTTACGAAGATTTCTTGAACTTTATTAATAAGGTGTATGCATAAAATGAAAAAGTTTATTAAAATCCTAGTTGTTGCGTTATTTATATTCGTGGTAACTATAGCTCTTGTGGCATGTGAAGAAAAAAGCACGCATAAAGGGGATTTTACTCACGAAATTAATAACGTGGACGACCTTAAAAAAGTATCGGAAATGCTAGGCGCCGATTACGATAAAGGTGTTTTTGAACTCAATACAGATATTGCAATTAATGAAAATTGGGAAACGATAGGTGATACCGTAGATAAATCCTTCCGTGGCACCTTTAACGGAAATGGTCATACAATTACTTATACTATTAATATTCCCGAGCCAGAAGAGAGAGACGTGAAAAATCCTATTGCAGACGATAAAGCATACGGATTATTTGGCGTTATACACAACGCTAAAATTACTAACCTGGTTTTGAACGTTAATATCATAGTTCCGGCTGACGCAAATTCTTTTTACGTTGGTGGTCTTGCCGGTCTTATGAGTGGAAATAATACCATTAGCAACGTTACGATTAATGGTAATATTGCTACTACGTTAGGGGATATTCGTAAAATTATCGACGAAACAGATGGTTACGTATTACGCGAACCAGAACGTTACGACATGACTGTTTTCGTAGGAGGTCTTGCAGGTTTCATTCAAGGAAATACCGCTATTAACGGTGTTAATTCTTCCGTGAACATTAACGTTGGTGCTTACGGCACTTCTGCGGGTATAAACGATTTGTTTGTAGGCGGTGTTGCTGGTTCCATGCGTACTGTAAACATATCTTCCCTTAGAGATAATACGGAATATTGTAGCGCTAAAAATTTGACGTTTACGGGCTCTATTGATGCAACCGGTTCTTTGGTTAACGTCGGAGGTATTTTTGGTGCGGCTTATAGAGTAAACGATGGCGAAAAATGGTTTACGAATACCTCTTCCATTAACGCTCAAGCATATAGACGTCTTAGAATAGGTGGCATCGCAGGCGTTTTGGATAGAGTAAACCTTAACAAAACTAGAGTTGATATGAATTCTATTAACGCTAATATTTTTAGTCAATCTGCTTCTCGTTCGTTTAACATTGGCGGGTTGGTAGGATACGTAGCAAACTTTAGTAATATTAATAATGCGGTTAGTGACGTGGATAAAATTTGCGTTTCTACCGACGTGTCCAATTATACCGGTGGTTTGATTGGGATGTCGCATTTCTCCAACGTAACCAATGCGACTTCTTCCGGTGAATTATATTACGGATCACAAACGATAATGAATATTAACCAAATTCGTTACGAAGGTAGTACTCAAAAAAATCATTACTATATCTATAACGGAGGTATGATTGGCAGAGTATACGGTGAATCCAAAATGAATAACGTTTCGACAAGTTTTAAGGCCTACCAAGGGTTAGTGGGTGAAGTAGCTAACGCTGTCGAAATCGTTATCATTAAGGAAGCAGAGGGCGAAACTTTTGATGCTTGGTTCGCGAACACCGTATATGACGCCGGTATGACTATTTCCGCAAAAGAAGGTAAATTGGAAGAGGGTGAACAAAAATATAAGATAATCCATAAATATGATTTGTCAAATGAAATTAATGGAGAAACTAATCTTTCTTTTGTAAGTACCAATTCCAAATGTTATAACGATAAAGTAATATATGCTAAAGCTCAAGAGTGGTATAACGGCATTGGTGTAGAACAGGTGGATACTACCGTGTTCGACGCGTTACGTACCACGATCATTACTAATATAAATGCATAATAGTTAAACCGCAATTGCGGTAAAAGGATGGAATATAAATGATTATCACGTTAAGAGAAGACAAGAAAGAATTTCCACAAGGCGTAACGCCTGCAGAGATAGCACGCTCCATTTCGGATGGGCTTTTCCGTGCTTCATTAGTAGCAAAAGTAAATGAAAAAGTTGTAGGAATGTACGAGCCTATTAACGAAGATTCAACCGTAGAATTTTTGACCTTTGATACCGAAGAAGGTAAAAAAGCTTATCGTCATAGTTGTTCTCACGTTTTAGCTCAAGCTGTTAAAAGAATTTATCCCACCGTTAAAGTAGCAATTGGCCCTGCTATAGAAAATGGTTTTTACTATGATTTCGACTTTGAAACTCCCATCAATATGGATAATATTGATGCTATCGAAGCCGAAATGAAAAAGATTATTAAAGAAAATCACCCGATAATTAGAGAGGAAGTTTCTCGTGAAAAAGCCTTAGCTTTCTTTGCTGAACAAGAAGAGCAATATAAAGTTGAACTCATCCAAGATCTTCCCGAAGACGCAGTTATTACGATGTATAGACAGGGTGATTTCGTGGATCTTTGTGCAGGTCCTCACGTTCCTGCAACCGGTTATATTAAAGCTTTCAAACTCACGTCTATAGCCGGTGCATATTGGCGCGGTGATGAACATAACAAGGTTTTAACTCGTGTTTATGGTACTGCGTTTAACAATAAAACTGCACTTGCTGAATATTTGCAAGCTCTTGAAGAAGCAAAACAACGCGACCATAATAAACTTGGTAGAGAAATGGGAATCTTTATGACGGAGGAAAGCATTGGCCAAGGTCTACCTTTGTTAATGCCCAAAGGTGCAAAGCTTTTCCAAATTCTTAATAGATTTGTTGAAGATGAAGAAGAGAGAAGGGGTTACGTTCGCACTAAGACCCCCTATATGGCAAAGAGTGACCTTTATAAGATTTCCGGTCACTGGGACCATTACCGTGACGGTATGTTTGTTTTAGGCGACGAAGATGTCGATAAAGAAGTATTTGCACTCCGTCCCATGACTTGTCCTTTCCAATATATGATTTATAAAAATGGATTAAAATCATATAGAGACTTACCCATTCGCTACGGCGAAACCTCGACTCTTTTCCGTAACGAAGCAAGTGGTGAAATGCATGGACTTATCCGCGTAAGACAATTCACTATCTCCGAAGGTCACCTTATTTGTACTCCTTCACAACTCGAACAAGAGTTTAAAGGTTGTTTGGATCTTGCTATGTATATGCTTAAAATTTGTGGCCTTGATGGGGACGTAAGTTATCGTTTCTCAAAATGGGATCCTAATAATACCGAAAAATACATTAACGATCCTGAAAAATGGGAACACGCCGAAAACGAAATGCAAAAAATACTTGATAATATTGGCTTGCAGTATTCCATAGGTATTGATGAAGCAGCATTCTACGGTCCTAAACTCGATATTCAAATTCGCAACGTATACGGCAAAGAAGATACTTTGATTACGATACAAGTAGATATGTTCCTTTCAGAGCGTTTTGATATGACGTACGTTGACGAAAATGGAAATAAGGTATATCCCTATATTATTCACCGTACTTCCATAGGTTGCTATGAAAGAACTATGGCGTTACTTATTGAAAAATTCAAAGGCGCATTCCCCGTATGGCTAGCTCCCGAACAAGTAAGGGTTATGAGTTTGACCGATAGAACGGAAAATGAAGCAAATGAAATACGCGACAAACTCAAAATGTTTGGAATTAGAGCAGAAAGCGACGTGCGTTCTGAAAAGATAGGTTACAAAATTAGAGCAGGACAACTAGACAAAATACCTTATATGCTTATCATTGGTGACAAAGAAAAAGAAGCCGGTGTGGTAGCAGTACGCTCAAGAAAGGATGGCGACTTGGGTACTATGACCTTTGAAGAATTCCTCATGAAAGTGAAAAAGGAAGATCAAGATAAGGTAATTTAGTAAAAATCGATATAATTATTTTGGCGCAAATTAAAAAATTGCGCCAAAATAATTGACATAACATAATATATAAGTTAGAATATACGCAGTAAAGAAGAAGTAATTCTCACCGTAAGCTTAAAGTTAAACGGTTAAACAAGTTTAATTCATTATACGACCCGACTTAGTTAGGCGTGTAAACTTGTGGTGAGAAGTGCTGGGCACTTCTTTTTTATACCTTATATAATGTTCGCACGCACGTGCATACATATATAAAAGATAGGAGGATACAAATATTTTTAAAGATTTATTAATTAACTCGGCAATTAAAGTGCCGGAAGTAAGGTTGATTGATATGGACGGTTCAATGGTCGGAGTCGTATCTACGGCACAAGCCCAAAGAATGGCAGATGAAAGAAATTTGGATTTGGTTCTTTTCTCTCCCCAAGCCGTTCCCCCAGTATGCAAAATCCTTGATTATGGTAAGTATCGTTACGACCAAATGAAAAAGGATAAGCAAGCACAAAAGAATTCAAAAGGTACCGAAATTAAGGAAATTCAACTAAGCCAGACTATTGATATAGGTGACCTTAAAACAAAAGCAAAACACACTCGTGCGTTTATAGAGGATAAAAACAAAGTTAAAGTCACTATTCGCATGAGAGGACGTCAAAACGTTCACCCAGAGCTTTCCATTGAAATGATGGCTAAATTCTATGAGATGGTTTCAGACGTCGCAGTAAAAGAAAAAGAACCAGTATTAGAAGGCCGAAACGTCACTATGATACTTGGACCAATACCAACTAAAAAATAAAAATATATCCACATAAGGAGAATAGATATGCCTAAACAAAAAACCCATAGCGCATCCAAAAAGCGCTTCAGATTTACCGCTAGCGGTTTGCTTAAGAGAAATAAGCAAAACAAGAACCACATTCTTAACAAGAAAACCCGTAAACGTAAGAGAAACCTTCGTCAAGGTGGATACGTACACGAAACCCAAGCTAAGACCATTAGCAATATGATTTACGGACAAAAGTAGTAGGAGGACACGGTAATGAGAATTAAGAGAGCAGTTACTGCATTAAAGAAGAAAAGAAAAATAATGAAGCAAGCTAAAGGTTACTTTGGCGCAAAAAGTAAACTTTATCGTGTAGCTCGTGAAGCTGTTATGAAGTCCGGTCAATATGCTTACGTTGGCAGAAGACTAAAGAAGAGAGACTTTAGAAGACTTTGGATAGCTCGTATAAACGCTGCTGCAAGACTTAACAATATTTCTTATTCACGCCTTATGCACGGTCTAAAAGTTGCAGGTATCGATCTTAACCGCAAGGTTCTTGCTGATATCGCTGTTAACGACGCCGCAGCATTTAGCGCTCTTTGCGAGCAAGCCAAGGCTGCTATTAACGCATAGTTCACACGAGCCTTCAAATTTTGAAGGCTCTTTGTTAATTATATGAAAATTATAACATCCCCTCAAAACGAAAAAATAAAGATTATTCGTAGCCTTAGCGACAAAAAAGCGAGAGTAAAGCACTCGCTATTTGTTGTCGAGGGGGTGAACCTTATCGGCGACATGCCATTGGGTTATGCTAAAGAACTATATATTGCAAAGTCAAAGGCAGAAACGCTAATGCCACTAGCAAGTAAGCTTGGAATAGAGCCTGTTTTAGTGGAAGATTTTGTTTTTGATAAAATTTCTGATACTGTGACATCGCAAGGAATACTTGCAGTTTGCTCGTTACCTCTATCAAAAGAGATAACTGACAACGTGGTCATGGTACTTGATGGAATATCCGACTCGGGTAATATGGGTACGATTATTAGAACTTCGGTAGCAATGGGAATAAAAGATTTTATTACCATCAACTGTGTAGACCCATATTCTCCCAAAGTCGTACGTTCCACCATGGGGGGTATTTATCATGCAAATATAGTTCCTTTTTCTTACGCGGGCGCGTGCGACGCGCTAGCGAAATACAAAGTTGCTATTCTCGATATGGGAGGGGAAAACGTTTTTGATTATAAGCCGGCATTACCCCTTGCTTTGGTTGTGGGCTCCGAGGCCCATGGCGTAAGCAAACAAATGCGAGAAATAGCAAACGTTGTATTAGCCATACCTATGTATGGAAATAAAATTGAAAGTTTGAACGCAGGCGTTAGTGCATCAATTGTTGTTAGTACGATTGCGGATAAACTTCAAAAGTAAAAATTAACTTAGGAGATTATTATGTCAGGACATTCCAAATGGGCTAATATTAAAATCAAAAAAGGTAAAACCGATGCTGCAAGAGGTAGCATTTTTACCAAAATCGGTAGAGAAATTGCTGTTGCTGTTAAAGCTGGTGGTCCCGATCCTGCTCTAAATAGCAAGCTTCGTGACGTTATTGCTAAAGCAAAGCAAAACAACATGCCTAACGATACCATCAATCGTTCCATC
Source organism: Candidatus Stercoripulliclostridium sp. (assembly GCA_045535235.1). GTDB lineage: Bacteria > Bacillota > Clostridia > Christensenellales > DTU072 > Stercoripulliclostridium_A. The sequence goes on along the minus strand of JAZSLG010000111.1, from coordinate 2,547 downwards.
AAAAAGGCTAGTGGTGAATTAGGTTCTGTTAACTATGAAGAAATGACTTACGAAGGCTATGGCGCAGGTGGCGTTGCTGTTATCGTAGAAACACTTACCGATAATAAAAATCGTACTGCAGGTGACGTTAGACACTTGTTTGATAAATACGGCGGTTCTCTTGGCCAAACCGGTTGCGTTTCCTTTATGTTTAAGAAAAAGGGCGTTATCATAGTTGAAAAGAATATGGACGAAGACGCGCTAATGATGCTTGCGTTAGATGCGGGTGCAGAAGATATAGAAGCAAGTGACGACGTGTTTGAAATTTATACTGCAACGAATGAATTGTATACGGTATCGGATGCACTTAAAGCAAACGGTGTAAGCGTTCTTTCTGCGCAAGTAGATATGATTCCTGATAATGAAGTTGATCCTGAAGGACATCTTGCAAGCGTAGAAAAGATGATCAACTTTCTTGAAGAGCTTGACGACGTTCAAAACGTATACCACAACGCAATTTTACCCGAACCTGTAGACGAGGATTAAAAAATGTTAGTAAAAGAGATTTGTGAACGCACTAAATTACAGGCAAACACTTTTGCAGGAGTATCTACCGAAGTAAAAAACAAGGTATTGTTACGTGCAAAAGAACTTATGTTTGAAAGAAGTGAAGAAATCCTGATTGCAAACAAAAAGGATATTGAAAAAGCCAAACAAAATGGTAGAAACGTTGCGTTCATAGATAGGCTTGCTTTGAACGATAATAGAATAAAGCAAATGGCCGAAGGTCTAGATGCTATAGTAGCATTACCTGACCCCGTTGGTGAGATCGTTGAAGAGTACGTTCTTCCAAATGAATTGGAAGTTAAACGTGTACGCGCCCCCCTTGGAGTAATAGGAATAATATTTGAAGCAAGACCTAACGTTTCTATTGATGCGGCTGCCCTCTGTATTAAAAGTGGCAACGGCGTCATTTTGCGCGGTAGTCGTGAAAGCCTTTGTAGCGTAGGTATGTTGGTGGGTTGCATAAAAAATGCTCTTGAAGAAAATGGTCTTTCCGCTGATTTGGTAGGACTTATTGAAGACCAAGAAAGAGAAGCAACTGCAGAAATGTTGCGACAAAACAAATATATCGACGTGGTAATTCCACGTGGTGGTGAAGGTCTAAAAAAAGTCGTTTTGGCAAATGCAACTATGCCTGTAATTGCTTCAGCTGGCGGAAATTGTCATATATACGTAGCTCCTAGCGCTGATTTGAATATGGCAATACCAATTATACTTAACGCGAAGACTCAACGTCCTTCTACTTGTAACGCACTTGAAACTCTATTAATAGATAAAAAAGTAGCAAACGAGTTTATTCCCATCGTTTGTGATGCATTGGAAAAAGCAGGCGTCAAACTGAATGGAACGGAGGATGTTAAATCTCTCTATAATAAAGCAAATTTGGTGGGAGAAGACGAGTTTAGTCGCGAATATGACGATATGATTATTAAAATCAAAGTCGTAGATGGGCTAGATTGTGCAATATCACATATTAATCAATATGGTACCAATCATAGCGATTGTATTCTAACGCAAAACGAAAAAGAGATGGAAAAGTTTACAAAAGAAGTTGATAGCTCTGCTGTCTATGTTAATACTTCCACTCGTTTTACCGATGGTTTTGAGTTGGGATTGGGCGCTGAAATGGGAATAAGCACCCAAAAGTTGCACGTTCGTGGACCTATAGGACTAAAAGAATTAACTAGCGTAAAATACGTTGTTAAAGGTAATGGTCAATTAAGAAAATAAGGAGACTTAAATGAGAAAAATAGCAGTACTTACAAGCGGTGGAGATGCACCTGGAATGAATGCCGCGATTAGAGGCGTTGTTCGTTGTGCTTGTAGTAGGGGTATGGAAGTTTACGGAATCGAACGCGGATACCAAGGCTTGATTAACGGTAACATATATCGTATGGATAGTCGTTCGGTTTCGGACACGGTTCAAAAGGGAGGTACTATACTCAAAACTGCAAGATGCCCAGAGTTTAATACGGATGAAGGTATTAAGAAAGGCGCCGACGTTTTGAATGCCTATGGCATCGAAGGGTTGGTTGTAATAGGTGGAGACGGTTCTTTTAGGGGAATGCGTGATTTATCTAACAAACACGGCGTTATTTGTATGGGAATACCTGGCACGATTGATAATGATTTGGGGTACACAGATTATACTTTGGGATTTGATACCGCTGTAAATACCGTGCTTGACGCCATGAATAAAATTAGGGATACTATGACTTCTCACGATAGAGCTTGCATAATAGAAGTTATGGGCAGACATTGTGGCGATATAGCTTTATACTCTGGTATAGCAGGTGGCGCGGAAAGCATAATAGTTCCCGAACTTCCTTTCAACATTGATGATATTTGCGATAAAATGAAGAAAAATATTATTAAAGGTAAGATTTCCGATATTATCGTTTTAGCTGAAGGTGTAGGAAGTTGTTTGGACCTTAAAAAAGAAATTACCGAGCGTACCGGAATAACGGTAAGAACGGTTAAGTTGGGTTATATTCAACGTGGCGG
>JAZSLG010000040.1:0-18628 GCA_045535235.1 Candidatus Stercoripulliclostridium sp. | reverse complement strand
TTTGTAGATATTCTCAATATCTTGGGGTTCTAGAGCAAGTTTTTCAAGCTTATTAAGCAACTCTTCTTCGTTGACGCTTTTAAGGTCTTTGCCCTTATAAGAATCAATGATTTTTTGCACTTCTGCCTTGAGTTTTTGTTCTCTTTCAGACACTTATGCATCCTCCTTTGTGGGTTGGTTATTTATTATATATTAACTTTCTTAATTCCTCTTTTAGTTCAATCTGTTTTTCCGGAGAAGCTGTTTTCAACTCTTCAAAAATTGCATTAATTCTATTTTGCTTTGCATTTTGAAGAAGTTTTTCCATACACGCTTTATAATGTTCGGCTTGTAAATCCGTTTGGATTTTGTATATGGAATCCAAAATAGCATCTATTTCCTCTTTATTTTCTAGCTCTATGTCATATAAATCGCCTTTTTTAGGTGGGACTTTCTTTTCCATGCAAGACAGTATATATCGATAAACTTTTTTATGAGTTTCGTCTTCAAAAATACTCTCGTTCAAGTCTTTAGCATAAACGTAACTCTTAAGTTCTATCATAGAAGCTAAAACGAATCTGCACATTTTAACGTTCGCACTAGAAACTTTATTTTCTTTCTTCTCATTCAAGTTGGTTACCGGTTTAGCAATAGTTTCTCCACTTAAAAATTTTGCAACTTGCGTAATTAAACTATCAACGCTCAATCCACTAATTTCCGAAACCAATTTTGCATAAGCCTCGCGTGAAACCGGCTCTAGTGACGCAAGAACGGGTATAGTTGATAAAGCAAATTTTTCTTTTCCCTCAAGAGTAGTAACGTCGCATCTAGACTCCAAAGAACGTATCTTAAATTCCGTTAAAGGTAACGCATCTTTTACAAATTTATTAAAGCCGTCTACTCCATATTTATTGATACAGTCATCGGGGTCCAATCCTTGTGGCATACTCATAACACGGACTTCTAAATTAACACCTGCAAGCATATCAAGAGAGCGCCAAGTAGCACTTTGTCCAGCGGTATCTCCATCAAAACAAACGTAAACTCTAGTAACGTATTTTCTAATCTCGTTACATTGTTCAATAGTTAGAGAAGTACCCATAGAAGCAACAACGTTATGTATGCCAGCTTGATAAAGGCTAATAACGTCCATATATCCTTCCATTAAAATAATGGATGAATGCTTTTCTTCAGCTAAAGTTCTTTTAAAAAGATTGATATTATACAAATTCTTACGCTTGTCAAAAATAGCAGTTGCCTTTGTGTTACGATACTTAGGCTTAGCATCCTTAATTAAAGTCCTACCACCAAAGCCTATGACCTGTCCTTTAGCATTAATTATTGGAATAATCAGCCTTTTTGCAAGAGGATCGTAACCATCTTCATTAACTAATCCCGCTAAAATAAGGGTTTGTTTACCAAATCCTTGTGCCGTAAGAGTATTTAATAAACCATAACCATCAATAGAATACCCCATACCAAAAGTAATTCTGGTATCAGCCTTTATGTTACGATTATTCATATACTCAATAGCTTCTTTGGCTTCTCGTTTAGAAAGATTGGAATAAAAATATCTGGCTGCGGCTTTATTGGCGGCAATCAATTTGTCGTTTTTAACCTTACGCTCAACGTATTCCGGGTCGGTATTTTCCGGGACTTCCATATTATATTCTTTTGCAAGATATTCAACGGCTTCCGTATAAGACATACGTTCGTGTTCAGTCAGGAAGGTAATAACGTTACCGCTTTTTCCGCAACCAAAACAATGATAATATTGTTCGTCGGCGTTCACACAAAAAGAAGCCGTCTTTTCATTATGGAAAGGACAGCAAGCCCAATATTTATTTCCTTTTCTCTGCAAATACATAAATTTGCCAAGAATGGAAACTATATCTATTTTGGATTTTAGTTCATCCAGCCATTTTTCGGGAAATCTAGGCATTTTTCCTCTAAGTGTGTTATAAATTCGTCCTTTGATGATACGAAGTATTACTTATTTTTCCTTAATATATAATAAATATATTATATTTTAATATTTATTTTAATAATATTTCTTGCCTTAATGATAAATATAACTTTGATAAATCCAAAATATATCTTTGCTTCTCTGTTTCATTCATATTTAAGAAAACGTTATTATCTACCAAAATTCCAATAGCTTTAAATTCATTTTCATCATTTTGTTGCATATCTATTATTTTCTCATAATAATCGTAAATATCTTTTTCATTTAGCCTTTTGTTTCCAAGTATAACTATTTTGTCAGTAGTATTAATGGAACGTAGCTTGTGTATTTCTGAATAATTTCCCGTTGTAAGTCTTTCTTTAACCTCTTTTAAAATTTGATTTCTTGATTTTCTTTCCATATTATGCTCCTAAATAAAATTAAAGTATGATTAGATTATAAAACCATGATTGCTATTCCATTGCCAAATTGACAAATTATAACAAAAATAGACAAATAAAATAATTTTTTATAATTATTAATTGACAAAAACTTAGTAATCTAGTATTATTTATTAGGAAAAAATAAACGAGGAGGTGAAATTAATGTCAACTGTTATCGTAAAGGAAAATGAAAACCTTGATTCCGCTATTCGTAGATGGAAGAAAAAGTGTGCTAACGACGGCATTATCGGTGACCTTCGTCGTAAAGAAGCTTACGAAAAGCCCAGCGTACGTCGCAAAAAGAAAGCAGAAGCTGCACGTAAGAGAATGTACAAATAATTAGTACTTCAATCGAAAAAGCATCGCAATAAGCGATGCTTTTTTACTCCCCTACTTTTCAAAAAAATAGCGACCACTTCGTCGGTCGCTATTTTCCATCACTCTATTCTTAATGCATCTACCATGTTCTTTCGTGCGGCAGATTGGCTTGGTATAAAGCCACTTAGGATAGTAAGTCCAAGGCTTAAAATAACCAAAGCTATAGCATGGATAGGATTCAAGTTTAACAAAGAATATACGCCTGAAGCATTGCCGATTATCAAGTTAATTAGCGGAATTAAAGCATATGCTATACCCACGCCCAAAACTCCACTAAACGAGCCTATAATAGCAGTTTCAGCATCAAACACTCGTGATATATCTTTCTTTCTTGCACCTAAGCTTCTCAAAATACCTATTTCTCTTGTCCTCTCAACTACAGAGTTGGAAGTTACTATTGAAATCATAACACAAGAAACAATTAATGAAATAGATGCTACTGCAATTAAAATATAGGTCATCAAATCAATTACGCTTCTTACCGTTTGAATAAACATTTCGGATATATCAAAATACTTTACGATTTCGTTCTTGCCATGAGATTCATTCCATTCATCCAAATAATTATTTATTGCTTGTTTTGATGCAAAATCGGAGGGATAAATATACATATAAACTGGAGTAGTATCTATACCCAACGCCTTTTTAAAGCTAGTTCCCTTTAATCCATCCGTCATAAATCCCATCATATTAATCATGATTTGGAATGAACTTCCGTTTGTATTATTAATATCGGTATCTGTAGGAATAACGGTAATTACGTCACCGTTAAATTCATAATCTTTAATTACGACCTTGTCAGAGCCATTTTCGATAGATTGTTTTTGCGCAATAGTAACGTCGGAAGTACTTGCATTATTCAAAACGCGTGCGCCAAGAGCGCTAGTATAACAGAAAGATGAGCCAAAGAACGATACCATTGAGTTTGGCTTAACCCTCAAAATACCAACAACTTTAAGAGTTTCACCTTTGTTATACAAAGTTTCGTCTGCTTCATTGATTTTAAAATATTCATCAGTATCCTTCGTATAATAGTCGTTATTATAAATCAACTTGAACTCTTGTGAGAGAATATCATCAAACGATATGCTTTCTAGGTACAAGGGTTTTCCTTTTTCATCCTTTATAACAGCGCCATTATTATCTCTTTGATATACGTCAACACCAAATTGTTCAAGTGCCGTAATAGAAATATTGTTATATGTATCAACAACCATAACAATTTCATTATATGCAGTTGGATATCTACCACCAATTACGTCGTAATATTCACCAACGAAATCGTCTCCACCTGCTAATTGATACCAGTTATTAGGCTCAAGACCATTACCTCCCAAAACCTGCATAGCAATGTTCATAGCATGCGTAACTTTAGTTTTAGGCGAAACGTCTTTATATTTATATCCAGTTCCTTCATCATTTAATGATTTAGAAAGGATATTCATTTGGACACCATAGTAACTTTGTATAGCCTTATACCAATCCTCGTCCATATTCTTGATATATTGAACGTATTCCTCAGTAATAGCGTTTTTTCCTATCGAAGTAGCGACCTGAGAAATCAATCCGTTTATCATACTGCTCATAGAATCAGATGAAGAATTTGAACCATCGTCAATGTAAATCTCTTTGTCATTAGGGAATGCTGAAACGTTACTATTCACATTTGGATTAGCCGGTTCACCTGTAGCAGCACTTTCCATAGCACCAAACAACTTTTCCAAAACCGAATAGTCCATTGAATATTCGTAAACGCCCATAGGAACGGATGCCAAGATGGATGTTTGCATGTTATCCACGTAAACGTTGACACCGTTGGACATTGATAAAACTAGAGCCAAGCTTATAATACCTATACTGCCGGCAAAAGAGGTTAAAAAAGTACGACGCTTCTTAGTAATGAGGTTTTTTAACGAAAGTTGGAAAGCTGTTTTTGCTTTCATGGAAGTTGCTTTGAAAGGACTCTTTTTTCCCTTTACACGTGTAGCTATTCCTAAAGAATTAAGAATACTTAATTTATCTAGCAAGTTCTCTTTTAGTTTATTGCCGTTCTTACTCTCTTTATTATTTTCCTCTTCAACATCATCGCTTGATACACCGTGCTTTTCTACGTACTTAGATGAATAAATATATTGTAAATTAGGTTCTTCTAAAGGATCCCACTCGTAAGGATTGGTATCTTTTTCTACTAAACCGTCATTTAATTTAATTATACGAGTTGAGTAAGCATCAGCAAGTTCGTTATTATGAGTTACCATAATAACTAATCTGTCTTGAGCTACCTCTTTTAACACGTCCATAACTTGAATGGAAAGTTCGGAATCCAATGCTCCTGTTGGTTCGTCCGCCAAAACAATCTTAGGATTATTTACTAAAGCACGTGCTATTGCTACACGTTGCATTTGACCACCGCTTAATTGCGAAGGCTTCTTCTTTAGCTCCGCGCCCATACCTACTCTACTTAGCGCTTCAGTGGCTTTCTTATTACGTTCTACTTTTGATATTCCTGACAAACTTAAAGCAAGCGCAACGTTTTCTAGTACTGTTAAGTGCGGAATTAGATTATAGTTTTGGAAAACGAAACCTATAGTAGCATTTCTATAAGCATCCCATTGTTCAGCCCTGAAATCTTTTGTGGAAGTATCACCAATAATCAAGTCACCAGTAGTATATCTATCTAATCCGCCAATAATATTAAGCATGGTAGATTTTCCACAACCAGAAGCTCCTATTATGGATACAAATTCACTTTCTCTAAATGCCAATGAAACACCTCTAAGGGCATTTACTTGGTACTCACCCATTTGATAAATTTTGGTTATGTTTTTAAGTTTTAGCATAATAAACTCCTTCTTTATGCCATTTTTTCAGATAATTTTTGACCACCCAATATGTGAATGTGTAGATGTCCAACGGACTGACAACCGTTTTCACCTTTATTAGATACCAAACGAAAACCTTCTTGCAATCCCAATTCATCAACAAGGGTAGACAGTTTCTTTAAACATTTACCAAGAATAACGGCTTCTTCATCAGACATCTCAATAATATTGGCGTAATGACGTTTAGGCAATAACAAATAATGCTTTTCGGCTTGAGGGTTGATATCGGCAATAATAACCATATCATCGTCTTCATAAAACTTTTTAGATGGAATTATACCATTAGCAATTTTACAAAAAACACAATCATTCATCTTTAATCTCTCCTATTATTCCATCACGATATAAACCAATAGGTTTAATGGTGGCATGTTTTTTTTCAGTTTTAGAATATACTCTGACGTAATATTGACTATAACCAACCGATATTCCGCCATTATTACGTTCAAATATAACATCTTGGAATGAATTTAACATTAAAATTAAATAATTTTTATTTAATTTATTTTTTATTTCTCTCAATTTTTCTTTACGCGTTTTGACAACTTCCGATGGAATTAATTCTAATTCGTAAGCTTTAGTTCCCGGCCTAGGCGAAAAAGGGAAAATATGAATGTCGGAAAAATTAATTTCTTCTACGAATTTCAGAGTATTATTAAACGCTTCTTCCGTTTCTGTAGGATAACCTACAATAATATCTGTAGTAATTGCAGCTAAAGGAAAATATTTTCGTATTAGTGCAACCTTTTCTGAATATTCTTTAGGTCCGTAATGCCTATTCATAGATTTTAATACTTCATCATCTCCATGTTGAAGCGATAAATGAAAATGAGGACAAAACTTCTTTAACCCTTTTAAAGCTACAAGCAAATCATCATTAATTCCCTCTACATAAAACGAACCTAATCTAATACGGACGTCAACGTTATGTAGTGAATTAATTAATTGAGCAAGACTTTCATTGTTATCAACGCCATACTGTGCTAAATTCACACCCGTAATAACAATTTCATCCGTTTCGCGAGCCAACAAAGTTATCTCATTAACACAACTTTCAACTTTTCTAGAACGAGAACGACCACGAAGATATGGTATAATACAATAAGAACAAAAGTTATTACAACCATCTTGTATCTTCACGTAGGACCTAGATCTTTCTGCTTTAGGTAGCGTAGCCGATTCTTCATAAACGGAAGGCAAACGAAAATCACTCTCAATCTTATTCTTACTAATTTCCTCAAAAATTCTTTGTTTACCGCCAACGCCACTAACGTACAGAACGTTTTTTTCCAAATAATAATCTTTATTCTTTTGGGAAGCACAACCTGTAATAATTATTTTTGCTTTGTCATTGTATTTTTTTATTCGTGAAATGATTTGTCTGGATTTTCTTTCAGCCTCGTTTGTTACGGCGCAAGTATTAATAACGTATAAATCGGCATAGTTTAGCTCTTGAGAAGTTTGATACCCCATATTTTCGAGTTCGGATACCATAACGTCACATTCATATTGGTTAACTTTACAACCCAAATTAAAAACTACTGCCTTTAACATATATCACCCAACGCGTTCAATAAAAGCACTAGCGCGGATATTGAAGCGGTTTCCACTCTTAATATTCTTCTTCCAAGTGTAACGATATTATAGCCGTTATCATTAGCTAGCTCTACTTCATTTTCAGTAAAGCCACCTTCACTACCAATGAAAACAACCGTATTTCCGTTCTTATTTTTCAAGCTACTTTCAATCGAACGTTTTCTTTCAAGTTCGTAACAAAAAATTTTATTGTCTACACACAAGAATTCCTCTATTGCCTTTTCAAAAGAAAAAAGTTCGTGAACGTTTGGCAATATTGCTCTACCACATTGTTTAGATGCATCTAGAACGATACTTTCCGTCCTCTCCTTAGAATATTTTTTAACGTTGCTTCTTTCTGACACGTATGGTACAATATCGGTAACACCTAATTCAACTGCTTTTTGAACAACAAAATCAAACTCTTTACACAATGCTTGACAAAGTATGATTTTAGATCTCGGCTCACTAACGTTATTGATTACTTTGTTAATAGAACAACGTACTTCGTCGTTAGTAATTTGTTCTATTGTGCAATAATAATCAAATCCATCTCCGACACAACAAATAAGCGAATAACCCGTTTTATGACGGGTTACTTTCACACAATGAAAATATTCTCTATCTGTGAGAATGATTTCGTTACGTATTTTAGTGCCAAAGAATCTTTTAAGTTCCATAAATGAATTTTACTCCAACCCATTCACCTTCGTCAACTCTTTCACTTAACATAAAATTATATATATTAAACAACTTAATTAATTCGTCAGCCCTAACGTCTAAAATTCCAGAACAAATTACTATGCCATTTGGCTTAATATATCGAGTTAAATCCGAAACAATCTTATTAAGAATATCTGCCGTAAGATTGCATAATAAAACGTCCGCCTTATGCTCGGCAACTGCATCAATACCACCAGCAGTCAATCTTACTTTATCAAAAACACTATTTAATTTAGAGTTCTCTTCAGCGCACTCCAAAGTATCTTTATCAATATCGCACATATCAACCAAAGTCGCACCGGATTTGGCTGCACCTATGCCAAGAATACCGCTACCTGCACCAACGTCTATAACTTTTTTACCAACAAAATCGGTATTAGACATTAAGGTTAAACATAATCTGGTACTAGAATGTTCCCCGGTGCCAAAGGCTTTAGATGGATTTATTCTAATCGTTATCCCATCTTCTATATCATCAAGCCACTCGGCAATAACGTTATATTTCCCAGCCTTAATAGGTTTATAAAACTTTTTCCAATCTTCTTCCCAGTTAACGTCCGGAACGTCTTCAATGCATATTTGCATTGTACCATATTTGTTTTCTAGTGGAATGAGAGCATTTTTTAATTGAGCAACAATACTTTCCACCTCGTTTTCTTCAACGAAAAAGCTTACTTTGACCTCGTCGGATAGCTTTAATAAATTATCGTCAACGTAATCCCAACAAGTGTCACTGTGCAAAACAAAATCAAGGTCGTTTGGATCTAAGACCTTGACTCCATTTGCACCAAGTTCCCACATTATATCGGAAACAGAGTCTGATGCCACACTGTTTGTAATAACAATAATTTCCTTATACATTATTCAAGATTTTTTACTATCTTCTTATATTTTTCAATTTCATCATATTGAACGTTTTTTTCAAAATCTTCAAAGTAAGAACGGTATTCTCTCTTTAATTTACCCGAAAGATTTTTAGGCACGTCAACTTTAATCGTAATCAATAAATCACCATAAGCATTTTTTCTTAAATCTTTAACGCCCTTACCGCGAATTTTAAGTACGGTACCATTTTTAGTTCCTGCTGGTATTTCGATTTTAACCGGCTTATCCATTGTGGGAACTTCAACATCGTCGCCAAAAATAGCTTGTGTTATAGAAATGGGCATTTCCAAATGCAAATCATTACCTTTACGAACGAATAAATTGTGAGGCTTTACTCTAAATACAACAATTAGGTTCCCATAACCACCGCCATTGTAACCCGCATGTCCACCACCAGGAACATTAAGCATTTGTCCATTATCAACGCCGGCAGGAATATTTATAGTTTTGGTACATTGCTTACGGATTTGCCCCTTTCCTTTACAGTCGGGACAATTTTCCATAATAATTTTACCCTTTCCGCCACACATATCACATACTCTTTCAGTTTGCATTATGCCAAGCATCGTGCGTTGTTGAACAACCACTCTACCGCGACCACCGCACTTTGAACAAGTTTTTACACTACTACCATTCTTAGCACCAGTACCGTTACAGGTAGCACATTTCTCAACACGTGTGTAATTAATATCCTTTTTAGCGCCGAAACATGCTTCTCTAAAAGTAAGCGTAACTTCAATTTCGATATCTTGTCCATCTCTAGGTGAGTTCGCAGAGCGAGAGCTTCCACCATTAAAAGCACTAAAAATATCACTAAAAATATCACCAAAACCTGCTCCGCCAAAAGGATTAAATCCCGCACCTCCACCTGCTCCGTTAAAAGTAGGTCCATCTTCACTGCCATATTGGTCATAGGCAGCTTTCTTTTGAGGGTCGGATAAAACCGCGTAAGCATGTTGAACGTCTTTGAACTTTTCTTCTGCTTCTGCTTTTTCCTTATCACTTGCAGTAGCATAAACGTCCGGATGATACTTTTTAGCCATACGACGATACGCGGACTTTATTTCGTCCGCGCTCGCGTTTTTATCGACACCTAATATGCCGTAATAATCTTTTGCCATTTTACGTCCTTAATTCTATTAGTTTATATCGTCGGGATTTACGTTGATGGTCGTATCGTCATCTGCTCCACCTTGACCAGCTTGAGCTTGTGCGTCTTGATAAAGCTTTGTAAAGATGGGATTTGCTACTTTAGAAAGTTCTTCAGTTATAGCTTTAACGGTATCAACGTCATCAGCAGAACTCAACTTTTCTTTAGCGTTCTTTGCAGCATCGGTCAAAGCATTTTTATCTTCTTCACTAAGTTTATCACCAGATTCAGAAACAGTCTTTTCGATAGCAAGAACAAGTTGTTCAGCTTGGTTCTTCATATCAACTAGTTCTCTACGTTTTTTATCCTCTTCTGCAAATTGTTCGGCTTCTTTTACTGCCTTATCAATATCTGCCTCGGAAAGATTGGAGGAAGCAGTAATAGTAATGTTAGCAGATTTATTAGTTCCTTTATCAACTGCAGTAACGGAAACGATACCATTAGCATCAATATCGAAGGTAACTTCAATTTGAGGAACGCCACGCATTGCTGGAGGTATACCGGTAAGTTCAAATCTACCAATGGTCTTATTATCAGCAGCCATTGCTCTTTCCCCTTGTAGAACGTGAACATCAACAGAGGTTTGATTATCTGCTGCCGTGGAGAAAATTTGACTCTTTTTAGTGGGGATAGTGGTATTTCTATCAATTAGTCTAGTAAATACACCACCCATAGTTTCAATACCAAGAGACAAAGGAGTTACGTCAAGAAGTAGAACGTCTTTAACTTCACCACTTAGAACGCCACCTTGAATTGCTGCACCAATAGCAACGCATTCATCGGGGTTAATTCCTTTATAAGGCTCTTTACCGGTTATATTCTTAACAGCTTCAACAACAGCAGGAATACGAGTAGAACCACCGACTAGTACTACTTTATCTATTTCACTCATCTTAAGATTAGCATCTTTGATAGCTTGTTGCATGGGTGCAAGGGTTGCTTTAACAAGATGTGCAGTCATATCATTAAATTTTACACGTGAAAGATCTAGGTCGATATGAACAGGACCGTTTGCTCCCACCGTAATAAAGGGAAGGTTGATATTAACGTTGGTCATACCACTAAGCTCTATTTTTGCTTTTTCGGCGGCTTCTTTAACTCTTTGCATTGCCATCTTATCGTTACTTAAATCGATACCTTCGTTTTTCTTAAACTCGTCAACAATCCAATTCATAATAACGTTATCAAAATCATCTCCACCAAGACGAGTGTTACCGTTAGTCGCTAAAACTTCAAATACACCATCGCCAAGCTCAAGAATAGAAACGTCGAAAGTACCTCCACCAAGGTCATAAATAAGAACCTTTTGACTACTTTCGCCCTTATCTAAGCCATAAGCAAGAGCAGCTGCAGTAGGCTCATTTATAATGCGCAATACTTCCAAGCCAGCAATTTTACCTGCATCTTTAGTTGCTTGACGTTGACTATCCGAGAAATATGCGGGAACAGTAATAACTGCTTTAGTTACCTTTTGACCGATATATGATTCAGCGTCATTTTTGAGCTTAGTAAGAATCATTGCAGAAATTTCTTGAGGGGTGTAATTTTTATCATCAATAGATACCTTATAGTTTGTACCCATTTCTCTCTTAATGGAAGAAACTGTTTTAGTAGGATTAACAACTGCTTGTCTTTTCGCAAGTTGTCCTACCAATCTTTCGCCGTTTTTAGCAAAACCAACAACGGAGGGAGTAGTACGAGCGCCTTCAGCGTTAGCAATAACGGTTGCCTCTCCGCCTTCCATAACGGCTACACACGAGTTAGTTGTACCAAGGTCAATACCTATAATTTTAGACATATATTTTCTCCTTTATTTATTTTCAGTTTATATTTTAATTTGCAACTTTTACCATAGAATACCTTATGATTTTACCATCACGAGTATATCCTTTTTGTAAAACTTCGACTACTTTTCCAGCATTTTCCGCATCTTCTACTTGCATTATTGCATTATGCAGATTGGGATCAAATTCCTTTCCTAAAGCTTCAATTTCCTTTATTCCATATTTTGCAAAAACTTCTTGGAATTTTTTTTGTATAAGTTGAACTCCAGCTTTTGTAGCTTCGTCGTTTATCATATTAATAGCTATCTCAACGGTATCTAAAACCGGCAAAATTGATATAACTACGTCGTTACCACCATCAATTCTAGCTTGTTTAACCGATTCTGCATTGCGTTTGCGGAAATTGTCAAAATCTGCCTGCGTTCTTTGCGCGAGGTCTTTGTATTCTTCCATTTTCGCTTGAGCTAATGCTACTATATCAATGTTCTCTACGTCGATTACTTGTTCTTCTGCAACCGATTCCACTACTTCATTTTCATTAGCATTATCAGGAGTATTCTTATTACTCTTCGTCATTATTCTCTCCTTTATTATTCTTTATAACCGTATTAAGCGCGTCACCTATATAGGATAATACCGACATAACGTTTTGATAATCCATTCTTTCTGGACCAATTACGCCCGCATGGCCAAGTTCCTTACCATTAACCAAATATTTTGCAGTTATAACAGCACATTTCTCCATGCCGGCCGTTTCATCTCTACCTATTTTAACACTAAACTCTATGTCTTCCGCGTCTTCTACAAGTTGTGCAACCATAGATTTATTATCTATAACACTCAAAAAGTTTTTAGCACTTTGAAGATCCGTTTCAGGATAATCTAAAAGCTTGCTTGCACCTTCCATATAAACGTCTTCATCGTTACGTTCACAGTAGGCATGCAAAATCCCAATGACACTATCAAATAACTCTCTAAATTCTTCAAGTTCCTTTTGAACTAAAATATCTGAGCTATTTAATTCCCCTACTTTTTTATTAGCAAAAATTTTATTTATAAGAAGTGAAGCACTATTGATAAATTCGTCATCTATATAATTATTCAGAGTAATAACTTTATCACGAATAATTCCCGAATCGGTTATAATAATAATAAGTGCACTATGCTCGTCTAACCCTACTAATTTTATTTCTCTAATAGTAACCTTATTAATATTTTTAATAACTATTACAGAAGTATAATTAGTTACGTCACTAATAACTTTAGCAGTTGTTCTAACTATATCTTCTACAGCAGAAAACTTTGCAGCAAAAGTAGCGTCTATAAGGGCAACGTCTTCTTTACGCAAAGGTGCTTTTCCTACGAAATGCTTAACGTAATATTTGTAAGCTTTAGGTGTTGGTCTACGTCCTGCCGAAGTATGAGGTTGAACCAAATAGCCCATATCTTCAAGGGCGGCAAGTTCAGCCCTAATAGTTGCCGAACTAATATTAGAAAAATACTCTTTTTGAATACAACCAGAAGATACAGGTTGGGCATTTTGAATATAATACTCAACTACTGCTTTTAAAATATTATGTTTTCTTTCAGATAATAATCTTTCCATCTAGCACCTAGTTTTAGCACTATCACAACAAGTCTGTTAGCAATAGCCCTGTTTGATTGCTAACTATATTATATTCACAATTATATCCAATGTCAATAATTTAATAAAAAATTTTCTAAAATTAGACAAGAAATTCACGAGCAATAGCGCTTTCTAATAATAACTTATCTTCTTTAATAGATATAGTATTATTTCTAAAATCTAAAAATGGCTTTAAAAATTCAAGTTGAGAACGGTATTTTAACTCAAAATCAATGCCAAATTCCTTATTTATTGAATCAATATTTATTCCTTTTGGAAGCCTTAAAGCTAACATGATTTTTTCAAATAATGCACTTTCTTTACTAATTATTTCAAATTTTTCTTTTCCAAAACCATAGTTATTACCTAAAATATAGCTATTAATAGAAGAAGGATTATAATACCTTACGTTACCAAAAAAGCCATGGGCTGCCACTCCTAGACCGATGTACTCTTCTCTATTCCAGTATTTTAAGTTATGTAAGCTTTCATATCCGTGAAATGAAAAATTACTAATCTCGTATCTATCTAATCCATTAATCCTAAATATGTTAAAAATCAAATCGTAATAATCGGCAAAAGCGTCGTCATCAGGCAACGAATAAATCCCTTGTCGAATTTGTTTAGCCATTTTGACGTTATCGGATAATTTCAACATATACGTGGAAACGTGTTTAACTTTATCAACAAGAGTTAAAGCAGAACTTTCAACGTCGTTTAGTGTTTGAGTAGGCAAACCAATCATTAGATCACAAGAAAGGTTGTCAAAATATCTACTTGCTTTCTCAATAGTATCTAATGCTAATTTGGCATCATGACGTCTCCCAATGATACCAAGCAGTTTATCGTTTAAGGTTTGAACGCCAAGGCTAATCCTATTAATACCCAAATTTTTATATTCTACAAACTCAATATTGGTTGCAGGATTAGCTTCTATGGTAAACTCTTTAATATCTAAACTAAAATTATCATGGATTGCTTTAACTATTTTTTCTAAAACAAATGGCGATAACACACTTGGAGTACCGCCACCTATATAAATAGTATCTACAATAATTTTATCGTTTCTTAATGCACCAAATTTAATTTCTTCAATAAGCGCATTAACATATTTTTCTACGATTTCCGTATCTATAGCAACAGAATAAAAGTCACAATAGGTACATTTAGATAAACAAAAAGGTATATGTATGTAAAGGCCTCTAGTCGTTTTCATCAAACTTAAGTATAGACATAAAAGCTTCGGAAGGGATAGAAACCGAACCGAACTGGCGCATACGCTTCTTGCCTTCTTTTTGCTTTTCAAGAAGTTTCTTTTTACGTGTTATGTCGCCACCATAACATTTTGCAAGAACGTCTTTACGTAAAGCTTTAACGGTTTCACGAGCAATAATTTTTGTACCTATAGTTGCTTGAATAGGAATTTCGAACATTTGACGAGGTATAACGTCTTTTAATCTTTCTGCTATTCTCCTACCGCGAGCGTAAGCTTTGTCTCTATGAACTATAAGTGATAATGCATCACATGGTTCACCATTTAGTAAGAAATCTAGTTTAACTAAATCATCGGCATTATAACCATCTAACTCATATTCTAAACTTGCATAACCACGAGTACGAGATTTTAGTGCATCAAAAAAGTCATATATTATTTCTGCAAGAGGAATCTTATAGTCAACCTTTACGCGAGATTGGTCCAAATAAGTCAAAGTAATAAAAACTCCTCTCTTTTCTTGACATAGCTCCATTATTGAGCCAACGTACTCTGGAGGAGTATATATGCTAGCAGCAACGACGGGTTCTAAAATTTCTTCAATTTCCGTTGGATTAGGAAGATGTGAAGGATTATCAACGGTAATCATTTCTCCGTTGGTTTTCTTAACCTTATAGCTAACGCTAGGAGCAGTAGTAACCAAATCCAAGTCAAACTCCCTTTCCAATCGTTCCTCTATAACCTCCATATGGAGTAAGCCAAGGAAACCGGCTCTAAAACCATATCCTAAAGCACCAGAAGTTTCGGGTTCAAACAAGAGAGCTGCATCGTTCAAATTTAGTTTATCTAAGGCTTCCCTCAGGTCGTTATACTTTGAACCATCTGCGGGATAAATTCCAGCAAAAACCATTGGTAAGACTTTTTTATAACCGGGCAATGGTTCAGTAGCACCGTTTTCGACGCTAGTTATAGTATCGCCTACAGCCGTATCTTTAACGTTTTTAATGCTAGCTGCCAAGTAACCGACTTCGCCTGCTTTAAGAACTGGTACGGCTTGCATATTTGGAGCAAAAACCCCCACCTCCGTACATTCAAAAGTTTTACCAGTAGCCATCATTTTTATCTTCGTACCAGCTTTAATTTCGCCGTCGACTACCCTAATATTACAAATTGCTCCTTTATAATTATCGTAAGCACTATCGAATATTAACGCTCTAAACGGTGCATTTTCATCTCCGTTAGGTGCGGGAAGTTTATCTATAACTTGTTGGATTACTTCCTCAATATTTATACCCTCTTTTGCACTTACCAACGGAGCATCATCTGCAGGCAAACCTATGACGTCTTCTATTTCTTTCTTACAAGCATCCGGGTCAGCGGAAGCCAAATCAATTTTATTGATTACAGGTATAATTTCAAGATTGTTATCAATAGCAAGATAGGCATTAGTTAGAGTTTGCGCCTCTATACCTTGTGTAGCATCAACAATAAGTATTGCACCCTCACATGCAGCAAGAGAACGTGATACTTCATACGTAAAGTCTACGTGCCCAGGTGTATCGATTAGATTAAGGGTATATTCTTCGCCTTTATAATTATAAAACATTCTAACTGGCGTAAGTTTGATTGTTATACCACGCTCTCTTTCAATATCCATACTATCAAGCAGTTGGTCTTTCATATCACGATTTGACACACAACCAGTATGTTCTATAATTCTATCGGCAAGTGTACTTTTGCCATGATCAATATGTGCAACAATGCAAAAATTTCTAATCTTATCTTGTCTATTATCCATTTAATTATTTTTGCTTACTTCTGTAATCTTCAACAGCTGCATGAATAGCCTCTTCCGCTAGTACCGAGCAGTGTATCTTTTGAGGGGGAAGTCCACCTAATAATGCAACAACGTCTGCATTTTTAATTTCCAACGCTTCTTCAATAGTTTTACCAATAATAATATCGGTAGCCATCGATGCTGTTGCAATTGCAGCAGCACAGCCAAAGGTCTTAAACTTAGCATCGGTGATAATATTATTTTCTACTTTTATATAAATACGCATTATATCACCGCAAGAAGCGTTACCTATAGTACCAACACCGTCGGCATTATCCATTTCTCCGACGTGTTTTGGATTTGCAAAAACATCTAGAACTTTATCATTATACATAACTACCTGTTCCTTTTTCCATATTAAATAAAGGCGACATTTGGCGCAATCTTTCAACGCTCGCCTTCAAAACGTCAAAAGTATAGTCCATATCTTCTTGTGTTGTATCTTTTCCTAGGCTAAATCTAATAGAACTGTGAGCTAGTTCCTCTTTCACACCTAAAGCTAAAATAACGTGTGAGGGTTCAAGAGAGCCTGAAGAACAAGCAGAACCACTACTAACAGCTATACCTGCTAGGTCAAGATTAATAAGAATACTCTCCCCTTCTATAAACTCAAAGCTCAAATTAGCATTATTGGGTAATCTATACTCCATACCGCCGTTTAGATAAACAAATGGGATTTCTTCCAATACACGTTTAACAAATGAATCACGCAACTTAGAAATTCTCGCATTATTTTCTTCTCTTTCATTAACGGCTATTTCCAAGGCTTTAGCCATACCTACGATTAATGGGGTATCCGTAGTGCCTGCCCTCATTCTACGTTCTTGATGTCCGCCGTGAATCAATCTATCAATTTTCACACCTGACCTAATGTATAAAACGCCTATACCTTTAGGCCCATGGAATTTGTGTGCCGACATAGACAATAAATCTATATTAAGTTCGTTAACGTCTATTTTTTGAGAATCCATAGCTTGAACGGCATCGGTATGAAATAATATTCCTTCTTCCTTACAAAATTTTCCTATCTCGGCTATTGGC
Organism: Candidatus Stercoripulliclostridium sp.; assembly: GCA_045535235.1. Taxonomy (GTDB): domain Bacteria; phylum Bacillota; class Clostridia; order Christensenellales; family DTU072; genus Stercoripulliclostridium_A. The sequence continues at coordinate 1,166 of JAZSLG010000040.1, read as the reverse complement.
TGAACAGCACCCATTTCATTATTAGCAAACATTATGGACACCAAAATAGTGTTATCTGTTACCGAATTTGCCAAATCCTGAACACTAACTCTACCATCTTTATCAACGGGAAGATAGGTCACCTCTACACCTTCTTTTTCTTCTAAGTATGCTAACGTATCCATTATTGCGGGATGCTCTATAGATGAGGTAATAATATGTTTTTTCTTTTGCTTACTAGCCTTCACAACGCCCTTTAATGCCCAGTTATCAGACTCACTTCCGCCCGAAGTAAAGTATATTTCGTTAGGTTTAGCGCCAATGCATTTTGCGATTTTTTCACGCGATTCGTCAACAGCTTTTAGTGCTTTTCTGCCATAATTATGTAGAGAGCTAGGATTACCAAAAGTATCCGTAAAATACGGAATCATTTCTTCAAGCACTTTTTTATCTAATGCAGTCGTAGCCGAATTATCAAGATAAACTTTCATGGTTTCACCTTATAGTATAAAATCATTATTATATAGAGGGTAACTCTCGGTCAATTGTTTAATAGTATTAGATACTCTTTCAACAGCTTCTTCTTTGTTTTTAATTACGTCTATTATACAATTACCAATAATAACCATAGCATCCTCTTTCATCCCTCTAGTGGTAACGGCAGGAGTACCAATTCTTAAACCATTAGGATTAAAAGGACTAGCAGTATCATTGGGAATACTATTCTTATTTGCAGTAATGTGTGCTTCATCCAATAAATGTTCGAGTTCTTTTCCGCTAACACCGGTACCACGCAAATCTAAAAGCATTAAATGATTATCCGTTCCATTACTAAAGAGTTTAATACCGCCGTCCATAAGGGTTTTAGCCAAAACTGATGCGTTCTTAACTATTTGTTTTTGATAATTCTTAAATTCATCAGTCAATGCCTCTTTGAACGCTATTGCTTTTGCAGCAATTATATGCATCAAAGGACCGCCTTGAGTTCCGGGGAAAACTGCTTTATTAATAAGCTTTGCAACCTCTTCATTATTGGTCATAATCATGCCACCGCGAGGTCCACGCAAAGTTTTATGCGTAGTCGTAGTAACTACGTCAGCATAGTCAACTGGACTTTCGTGTTCACCTGCAACTATTAAGCCTGCGATATGAGCTATATCAACCATTAAAGTCGGATCGTAGCCATG
>JAZSLG010000034.1:0-30314 GCA_045535235.1 Candidatus Stercoripulliclostridium sp. | reverse complement strand
TAACTACAACCCCTTGGCTCACAGAACGACATGGCTACGATCCGACTTCGTAGGCGGCTTTGCTCTCTTCTGGTTTGTTATCAAAAAGAAAAGAAGATAAAACACAATAAAGAGTCTGCGATTTAGCACAGACACTTTGAATAACAAAGAATGGCGGTGGGCTTCGGCTCACCGCTCGTTTGACCTTTGCTATTTTCTTTAAAATTTTATATAATATATGACGAAAATTGTCATATTTACTATGATATAATAAGGACGGACAATAGAAGAACTAGGTAATTATGAGAAAAGCATACAGAATTATTTCCATTGAAGCGGCGGATATTTATCGGCAAGAACAAGAAAACGGCGGTAGTGTTGGGTATAAAATGTCCGAAAGCAAAAGCGAGGCCTATTTTAAGTTGTTCAAAATCTATTTGGATATTGATGTGAAACATAGGGATATGAAAATAAGAGATATGACGGCGAGAATTGATTCTATGTACGACGTAATAGCGGAGATAGAAGAAAAGATTGATGATGCTCGGTATAGAAAACAAGAAATTGAAGAAAAATCATTAACTTTTGAGAATATATACCGAATATTAGTGCATTTTTCGAAAATTTATGATAAAACATATGATGAAGATAGAAAAGAATTGCTCGCGGAGTTAATCAAAGAGATACATATTTATCCCGAAGGGGAAAACGATTACCCGTTAAAGTCAATAAAATTCGCGTTTCCGATAGTGTTAGACGGAAAAGAGATAGATGAAATTTTTTTGAATAAACCGCCGAGCCTTGAGACGGTCGTGTGTTTCACACGATGCGATTCGAATTAGGTTTGTATCTCGCCACAACATTATTTGTAAGTAGAGACAAATGTGATTTTCGAGCAAAAGCCTAAAATACAGATTACAATAGCTTAGTGTATAATATCGAGAAAAAGGAGTTTGGTATTTATGAGTTTTTTTGATTTATTCAGGAAGAAAAGGAAAAAACAACCTATAGAAGAGATACAATGGAATAAGATGTGGGATTTGTGGGTAGAGGAAAAGGCCTCTTCCCCATACGCCGAACTTATGACATATGTAAGTGAAGTAAATAATGGTGGACACATGCAGTTTTTTGATAATGTTTCAAACACTTCTGACTTACCGCAAGAAATATCGGCTCTTTGTACTATTTTAGAGGGCATATTAAAGCAAAATATCGAGACAGCTTATAATGCTTATTTAGAGTACGAAGGGAATGATGATAAAGAGGATAAACTTGACGAAATTCTTGATGAGTGTGATAACGTTTTTTATGAAAATGAAAGTAAAATTGAACAAATATTAAAAGGATACGCGGCAACAATCGAACTTTAAAACATACATTTTGTTGTCTTGCCGACGTTGAAACAATGGTGTGTTTTGAGAAGAAATAATGAATATGAAAAAAACTTTAATAGTAAAAATACCTTGTACTTTGCCTAGTGAGGTGGAAAGATTTATAGGAGATGCAAGGGTTTACGATAGTTCGTGCAATTCGCAAGCTAAGGTATATTTTATTGATAAAGAAGATGGTTATTACCTCAAGGTATCTCCGTGCCATACGTTAGCTCAGGAACGTGTTATGACGGAGTATTTTCATTCAAAAGGTATTGGTGCGGAAGTTGTTAATTATATTACCTCGGAAAGAGATTATCTATTAACTAAGAGGGTTGTGGGTGACGATTGTACGTTAGAAAAATATTTGTCCGATCCGAAAAGGTTAAGCATAGCTTTAGGCGAAGGATTAAGAAATTTACATGAACTGGATTTTTCAGATTGTCCGGTCAAGAACAAAATGGAAGAGTATTTTTCAACTTGTGAAAAAAACTATTTTAATGGGAATTATGATAAGTCACATTTTCCAGATAGTTATGGTTATCAAAACGAAAGAGAAGCATTTGCAGTTTTTCAATATGGTAAAAAAGAGTTAAATGGTAAAGTTCTTTTACATGGCGATTATTGTTTACCAAACGTAATACTTGACGATTGGCGTTTGTCTGGATTTATCGACGTAGGGAATGGAGGCGTAGGGGATAGACATATTGATTTGTTTTGGGGAATATGGTCCCTTGGCTATAATATCAAATCTGATAAGTATCGAGAAATCTTTCTTGATGCCTACGGACGTGATAAAGTAAATGAAGATTTGCTAAAGGTTGTCGCTTCGATTGAAGTTTTTGGATAGATTATAACAAACGCAGAATAACGCATATAATATGAGCAAAAAACAAGATAAAACTAACGTAATGAGAATACTGGATCAAAAGAAGGTGGAGTACAATGCCTACTTTTACGATACAGAGGAAGCGGTAAGTGGAACGGTTGTGGCATCCATGATAGGAAAGGACCCTTCTTGTGTGTTCAAAACGTTAGTTACGGTAGGGGCATCCAAACAAAATTACGTTTTTGTAGTGCCGGTGGAAATGGAATTAGATCTTAAGAAAGGTGCAAAAGCGGTTGGAGAAAAAAATATAAGCATGATAAAGGCAAAAGAACTTTTACCTCTTACCGGCTACGTTCACGGAGGATGTTCGCCAATAGGTATGAAAAAGTTTTTTACAACGACGATAGATGTTTCTGCACTCGACCACGAAAAAATAATATTTAGTGCAGGAAAGATAGGTTATCAAGTGGAAGTGTCTATTTCGGACTTGGGGAAAGTAATAAAATTTTCTTTACAGGATTTGGTATGATGGCGACCCTTTTAGTTTTAGTAATATTTGTAGCTTACGTGGGATTGGGCGTTCCGGATTCTTTGTTTGGTACGGCTTGGCCGGCTATATATCCCGAGTTTGGTATACCGATTTCCAGTCAAAGCGCAGTTACGATATTGGTTTCGTGTGGCACAGTATTTTCCAGTTTAATGAGTGGTAGGCTCATTAATAGGTGGGGAACGGGCATTGTTACTGCGATTAGTACTTCCGTTACCGCAATAGCGTTACTAGGGTTTGCTTTCTCCAACCATTTGATTTTCCTTTGTTTATCCGCAATCCCCCTCGGTTTGGGTGCAGGAGCAATTGACGTAGCACAAAATAATTACGTTGCAACTCATTATAATGCAAGAATTATGAGTTGGTTACATTGCTTTTACGGTGTAGGTGTAGCACTAAGTCCTTTTTTGATGTCTTTTGGTATAAAATTGGGTGATTGGCGCACTGGCTATTTGTTTGCTTTTGCAGTCCAAGCAACCATATCAATCGTTACCATCGTTTCCATTCCTCTTTGGAAAAAAGTTCATCCTAACCAAACGGTTAACGTAGAAGAAGCCAAGGAGCGCAACGTATCCATTTTCAAGCTAGCAAAGGTACCTGCGGTACGTGCAACGTGGCTTATTTTTATTTTTTCGTGCGGTATCGAGTCTGTTTGTACCAGCTGGGGCAGTACGTTTTTGGTAGAAAGTAAAGGAGTCAATCCCGCGATAAGCGCCCAAATGGTAGCTCTTTATTTTGTGGGACTAACTCTTGGACGTTTTGTGTCGGGTTTGATAGCAAATAAAGTATCTGCGTGGAAGATTATTTGCGTCAGTTGTGCCTTGCAGTTTGTGGCGATAGTACTTCTTGTAATCCCTGTAAATAACGTAGCACTTGCTTGCATTGGTTTGTTTTTTACCGGTTTTGCAATAGGACCAATGTATCCCAACATGACGTATTTGACGCCCATACATTTTGGAGAAAAACTTTCCCAAGCGGTAATCGGGTCACAGATGGCAATAACCTACGTTAGCGTTATGCTCAGCCCATTGCTTTTCGGCTTATTAGCAGAAGTTCTTGGTACGGACGTGTTTCCGTATTTTCTAATGGCATATTTCTTGTTATTTGCGTTATCCGTAATAGCGTTAAAAATGGACGTTAGAAAGGGGAAAACGGTCTTACCAAACGGTCGTATATAAACAAGTTTAATAAATATTTAATAATATGGGTGTAAAATAACGTATATCATTAATAATATAGTAGAGCTTAAAATGTTTACAGAACCCAAAGTGATTAAAAATCAAAAGGTACAAGAACTAATTTTATTCGTTTACTCATTCATAGTTGTACCCATAATTAGTATTCTCGTTATTAATAGTGGGGAGCAGTCTGCTCTTTATAACTCTCTTTCCCGTCTTGCTTGGCCGGAAAACTTGCTATGGTTGGTTTTGATTTGGGGACTTATTGATTTTACTTGTTTTTTCTATGCATTAAAAATGACGTTAGATAGCGCTTGTTATACTAAAAAATGGCAAAATCTTTTTTATGGATTAACTATAGTAAGTTGTCTATTATTAATAATAGGAATTAGTATTCCAGCCTATAACGAGCCCGATCCTTACGTGCAAACGTTGCGCTCCATTCATACAGGTTTTGCGACGGTGGGGATAGCAGGTTTTTTATTCGTGCTTATCATTATGACCATAACGATTTATAAACGGAACGAACGCCAATTTTATTTGTCGCTTGGAATAGTTTGCTTTATTATAATTTCGGGAGTGTTCGCTCTTGTAAAAGTTAGCGACCCTTCGAGTTATTGTCACGTTTCGGCTCCTGCGCAAATATATATCTTTTCTATGTATAATATTGCAATGACGATAAATTACTTTACCAATACCTTAATCAAGAAAACAGAGGCTTAGCATTATAGCTTTTATTAGGATAATAATCACTTTTTGGCTCAGTAAAGAAGAGGGATTATCAAATGTAAATTAGATAATATGTAAAAATGAGCATATAAGAAGGGTTAAAGTTCAAAAGCGTTTGATAATATATTTTTAATATGCTATAATCCCAATATGGCAAAAGAATGGAAGAAATTTAATAAAGGTGGAGAGCTGTGTTGGGTCATTGGCATATTGTTTATTTCCCTAGGTGTTGCTATATGTAAAAAGGCAGACTTGGGTGTTAGCATGATAGCGGCTCCGGCATTTATTATTTACGATGCAATCAAGGAGTTAGTACCATTTTTTAGCGTTGGCGTAGTAGAATACTTGGTGCAAGCAGTATTCGCCATATTGCTTTGTATAGTGGTTAGAAAGGTTAAAGTTAGCTACGTTCTTGCTATTTTAGTGGGCGTTTTATACGGATACGTTTTGGATATGTGGCTACTAATTATCGGTAGTGACCCCTTTGAAGCCGTATGGCTTCGTTACGTCATGTTAGTTGTTGGTGATATTTGCACGGGAATAGGTGTCGCTTGCTTTTTCCGTACCTATCTTCCTATACAGTCTTTCGATATTTTTGTAAAAGACGTATCCATTTCGTACAAATTGAATATTAATATAGTTAAGCTAATTTACGACTTTAGTATACTTGCGATTTCACTCGTACTTGCTTTTACTTTGTTTGGCGACGTTAAAACCTTTAATTGGGCGGAAATATACAAAACAAGCTTCCATAGTTTAGGTTTAGGTACCCTAATTACTACTTTTATCAATTCACCAATAATTGCTTTTTCTGGTAAAATAGTCGATAAAATTTTTGGTGATGAAGCACTTATTCCCAAGTTAAAAGAGTTCTTTGAAAAACACTAATACAATAATACAAGGTCGAAATTTGTGGTATTATGAGTAATAATCCACGTTATAATCTTGAAAATATTATTATCATATGATAAAATAGGAATACGTAAAAACGTTGGATGTAGGAAGGAGAAGAGAATATGTTTTCTAAATTAATAGAAAATAAGCAACAAAGTGCAAAATATATGGTTGATGAAATCACCCATATTTGTAAAGATATGCCCAAGCGCGCGCCCGGTTCAGAGGGCGAAAAAATTGCTTGCGAGTATATTGCGGACGTTCTTAAAAACGAGTGTGGTTGCGAAAGAGTTACCGTAGAAAGTTTTAAGGAAAATCCTAACGCATTCTTTGGTTGGCTTTACGTTACTATTACATGCGTTTTGCTTTCTTACGTTGCTTATTTTTTCATACCGCTTTTAAGCGTTATCCTAACCGTTATTGGTTTCGTAGTAATGTTTTTGCAATTTGGTTTTTACAAGAAAATCGTTGACTTTTTGTTCCCTTCGGCAATGGGTACTAACGTTACTGCAATAAAGAAGCCCAAGGGTGAAACAAAAGCCCGTATCTTTTTTGACGGACATCCCGATGCAGTTTGGAATCTTCCTTTTAACAATAAATTAGGCGGTTGGGCTTATGAAGGACACATTATCGTAGGCGTTGGTGGCGCCCTCGTTAGCTTGGTATTCTTTGTTCTTGCTACTATAAAAGTAGGGGCTACGGTTCAAGTAGCTACTCCCGAACTTTACGGTTGGTTATATTACGCAGGTTTTGCAATTTTGATTTTTGCACCATTCCTATTTGGTTTATATTTCATGTGGGATGAAAAAACCATAGTTGACGGTGCTAATGATAACCTTTCCGGATGCTATATGGGTGTCGCTATTTTGAAGGCAATGAAAGAGCATGGTATAGAGCTAGAACACGTAGAAGTAGGCGCTTTGCTTTGTGGTTCGGAAGAGGCGGGCCTAAGAGGTGCAAAAGCTTGGGCGGAAGCACACAAAGACGAGTTCCAAGACGGTATTCCTACTTGGATTATTGGCTATGATACCATTCGCGAGCAAGAACATCTTAACGTTAACTATCGTGACCTTAACGGCACCGTTAAAATGGATGAGGAGGTTTGCGATGCCTTTATGAACGCAGCTAAGGAGTTAGATTTACAATGCTCAAGGAATATCGTTCCTCCTTTTGGCGGAGCGACTAACCCCGCCGCCTTCCAACAAGCAGGGTTCAAGGCGGCAAGTATTACTGGTATGAATCACGTTATACAACCTTACTATCATACTATGCGCGATACTTACGATAATATGGATGAAAATGCTCTTGCAGACTGTTATGCAATCAGCGTAAAAGTTTTGGAAAACTTTGCTAAAAAATACGATAACGAATAATTATTATTTATCGCTAGGAAATTTAATCTATATGCTAAATCCCCGTTTTTTACGGGGATTTTTTTGTTGTTTTATCCTAAATTGCATATTGACATAGCGGTGTAGCGGTTATATACTATGTATATAAGACGTATAATACAAAAGTCTAAAACCTTTGGAGGCAGTTTGCGTATGGAAAATTTAGATGCAAAGTATCAAGCCCTGTTTACGCCATGGAAAATAGGCAACGTGGAAATTAAGAACAGGATAGTGCTTTGTCCAATGGGAGGTACCTCTCTATTCGGTTGGATGGAGCATACAGGCAACCATTTTGATAAAGAGGCTGCAAAGTTTTTTATTGAAAAGGCAAAGAATAACGTAGGTCTTATCATTCCCGGCATTGCACCCATCAAGAGTACGTTCATGGGACAATGGCTATACGAGAATAAAAAGATGTTCAAAGAGCTAAAAGAGTTCATGAAAGAAATACACTCATACGGTGCAAAACTATTCGTACAAATTACTGCAGGTATGGGACGCTCTTGGGCTATTCCTACTCCTTTAGTAATGCTACACAATATGCCCGTAGTTCGCGATTTAATTAAGCCCATCATTGATATCCCTTATCAATCGGCTTCACCTAGCGTTCTACCTTCTAGATGGTCTGATAAAGTAACTTGTCGTGCCATGACGGTAGAAGAAATTAACGAGATAGTAGAAGCTTTTGCCAAGACCGCCGTATTGTTGAAAGAAGCTGACGTTGACGGTGTGGAAGTTCACGCCGTTCATGAAGGATATCTTCTTGACCAATTCTCACTCAAGTATACCAATAAGCGTACCGACGAATATGGTGGCTCTTTTGAGAACAGATATCGTTTTGCCGTTGATATAGTAAAGGCAATAAAGGGCGCTTGCGGACAAGACTATCCCGTATCTTTGCGTTATTCGGTTGAATCTAAAGTTAAAGATTTTTGCGTAGGCGCAATCCCCGGTGAAGAGTATGAAGAAATCGGTAGAGATATGGCGGAAAGTGAGAAGGCTGTTAAATATCTCCAAGATGCCGGATACGATATGCTCAACGCTGATAATGGAACCTACGATTCTTGGTATTGGGCGCATCCTCCAATGTATATGCCTCAAAACTGTAACTTGGAAGATGTTGCACACGTTAAAAAGTTTGTAGATATTCCAGTAGTATGTGCAGGAAGAATGGAGCCCGAAGTTGGTGCTAAGGCAATAGAAGAGGGTAGAATTGACGCTCTTGGCGTAGCTAGACAATTCCTTGCAGATGCAGAATGGGTAACTAAACTTATCGAAAATAGACTTGAAGATATTAAGCCCTGTATATGTTGTCACAACGCGTGCTTTAATATGGCACACTATAAGGGTGTTGCAAACGCACAATCCATTCACGATGCTAGTCATATTGCTCGTTGCGCACTTAATCCTACCGTTATGCAGTCTGATAAATATAGTCTAAAGCCTGCAAAGAAAGCCAAGAAAGTTGCCGTTATAGGTGGTGGTATAGGAGGAATGGAAGCAGCTCTCGTTTGTGCAAAGCGCGGACACTCCGTAACACTCTATGAAAAGAGCAACGAACTAGGTGGCGTATTTATCGCAGCTGCAGCACCCTCATTCAAGGAAAAGGATAAGGCTCTTATAGCATGGTATCGTAGAGAGATTACCAAGTATCCAATTGAGGTGAAACTAAATACCGAAATAACCGATGTTGCCTCTCTTGGCGCCGATGAAGTAATAGTTGCAACCGGTGCTAACGCAAGAAAGATACCCATTAAGGGGATAGAAAACTCGGTAGAGGCTGTTGAATACCTACTTGGTGAAAAGAAAGTAGGAGACAAAGTCGTTGTGATTGGCGGCGGTCTTACCGGATGTGAAATTGCTTACGACTTATATTTACAAGGAAAGAGTCCCGTTATAGTGGAAGCTCAACACGATCTAATGGTATCTGCAAAAGTACCTTTCCCAAATTCCAGTTATCTTCGTGATTTCTTTAACACAAAACAAGTTCCCGTATATCTTGAAAGCGCCGTTAAAGAAATTAAAGATGGTAGCGTAGTTGTTGCAGGTAAAGACGGCTCGGTAAAGGAAGTTGAGGCTGATTCCGTAATCGTATCAGTTGGATATATTCCCGCTCCTATTGCTAAAAAGAAGAAAAACGTACACGTTATAGGCGATGCTAGTGCCGTAGGAAGTCTCCGCACTGTAATTTGGGGTGCATGGGACGTAGCAATGAAAATTTAACTAAGAGGAAATAAAGTATGCAATTAAATGAACAACAACAAGCCATATTGAACGGCGCGCAAGGCGAAACCCTTGCAAAAGTAATGTTAACGCTTGTAAAATACGGTGAGGCTTTTAACGCGGATAAAATGGTACCCGTTACCTCGGAATATAACCATTTGGTAACTTCGTTTGGACTAAAGGCACTTACTCCCGTATACGAATTGATGGATAAGATTTTGGAAGCAGGCGCAAGCTCTTCTCAAAAATTTTCCGCCGACCCTCGTCCTGTAGACAAGAACGTTCCTGCTAACTTCTTGGAGAAGCTAATATTCAACAAATTTATGTATTCAAAGCAAGATTTTTATGAAGGACAACTAGAAAAATTGGGACTCCTTAATAAAGATGCCTTTACTTGTACCGCTTATATGAACGAAGTAGGAAATAAGCCCAAATTCGGTGATATTTTGAGCTGGTCGGAATCAAGTGCAGTAGTTTACGCTAACTCCGTACTTGGCGCTAGATGTAATCGTAATTCCGGCATTATAGACCTTATGGGCTCTATCGTCGGATATGTTCCCCGCTTTGGTTTACTAACTGATGAGGGTAGAAAAGCAACTTGGGTTATAAAAATTGAAACCACCAAGAAGCCGGAAGCACAATTATTAGGCTCTGCAATAGGAATGAAGGTAATGGAAGACGTTCCATACGTAGTGGGACTTGACAAATGGCTAGGAAGCGAACTTGACGATGCTGCTTGTACATACCTAAAAGATTTTGGCGCAGCAACCGCTTCTAACGGAGCAGTAGGTTTATATCATATAGCAAACCTCACCCCGGAAGCCAAGATACAAGGGGATGCTCTAATAGCAGAAGGAGCCAAAGAATACGTTATTGACGACGCAGAACTACAAAGGGTATACGACTCATATCCAGTTATTTGGAAAAACCCCGATGCGACTCCCAAACTTTGCTTTATGGGATGCCCACACATGTCTTTAGAGCAGTTGAAGAGTTGGACTGATAAGGTAGAAAAGGCGCTTAAAGAATATGGTAACAGCAAGGTAGTTATCCCCACCGTATTCACTGCAGCACCTGCCGTTCTAAAAGAATTTGAAAAGACCGATTATGCAAAACGCCTTAAGGCAACCGGTGTAATCACCTCTTATATTTGCCCCTTAATGTATATGAATAATCCTTTGTGTGGTAAGAAGGCAGTTATAACTTCTTCCAATAAACTTCGCACCTACACGACGGCAAGATACTATACCGATGATGAAATTCTAATTCAAATAACGAAAGGGGGTAAAGCATAATGAAAACTTTTAAGGGACGCGTTATAACTCCAGGAACAATTACTGCAGAAGCCCTCGTTTCTCACGGTGGACTTAACACCTTGGCATCATTCCAAAAGGCACTACAGTTTGGTGATAAGATGGCAACTTGTGGCGACCAAAACAACCCAGATTTGTATGGTAAACAAATGTGTGGCAAAGCACTATGTTTACCTCAAACAATAGGTTCAACTACTGGCGGATTGGTACTGTACTGTGCTTGCGCTATGAAGCGTCAACCCGCTTGCTTGTTGTTTAGTAATCCCATAGACTCCCTTGCTTTGGCTGGGGCTGTTCTTGCCGACGTATGGCTTGATGACGTTAATATGCCCGTTATAGATAGCTTAGGTGAGGATTTCCTCAACTACGTTCAAGACGGAATGACTATTACCATTAAAGAAGATGGAGAGGTAGTAGTAGATTAGCAATTAGATTTATAAAGAAAAACGGCGTGGATTCCACGCCGTTTTTTAGTGCCATCAAGTTTAGTATTCCACTAAAATATTAAGATTTGATAGTGCGTTAACGATTCTATCAAAAGTTGCATCATCTTTAACTGCAACAGTATGTAGGTGTAGACCTTCCGTTAGGGCGGAAAGTGGACGCGCACCTGCACTTTCCAGTTTGTTTACAAACTCATCAACGTCGTAGCGAGAAGAAAGATTTAATTCCGCAGAAATCTTATCGTATACGCTATGCTCTATAATAACGTCAAGAACGATTCCGCCATTATCAACGATCGCATATAATTCATTAGCAACCATCTCTTTAGAGTGTTTTACTACAACTCGCTTAATTAATTTGTCGTCTTGTGGGACGTTTATCAAGTAACCTTTGTGGACTGCAACAATATGATGTCCAAGCGCACGCAATAGTGCAATATCCGCTACAATAATTTGTCTGGTTACGTTAAATTGAGTCGCAAGCGTGGAGGCACTAATTGGTGACTCACTTTCACTAAGTTTTAATAAAATTGCTTTTCTTCGTTGTTCTCCGTTCATAATATTAATATTTTAACATGGGAAAATTAAAAAATCAATATTATATAATTTACAAACCGATTTGAATTTACTATAATATGTATATACATATAAATATACACAAAAAAGGAGAAAAATAAAATGTCAAAAAAATATGCAGTACTAGTCGTTGATATGCTAAACGATTTTGTAACGGGCGCACTAAAATGCGATAGAGGATTAGCCATCGTGCCTAAGACCAAACAATTGCTTGCCGGTTGTAGAGAAAAGGGTGTGCCGGTAATTTTTTGTAACGATGCGCACGTTAAAGGAATAGACCATGAGCTTAAGTTCTGGGGTGACCACGCAATAGCAGGAACAAAGGGTGCCGAGGTTATACCGGAGTTGGATTTGTGTGATAAAGATTACGTTGTCCCCAAACGTCGTTATAGTGGTTTTTTCCAAACTGACCTTGATTTATTGCTAAGGGAGCTTGTTGTAGATACTGTAATAATGACAGGCTTGCATGCGCATATGTGTGTGCGCCACACTTCCGCAGACGCCTATCAATACGGATATAACGTAGTGGTTGCTAAGGACGCTACCGATTCTTTTACGGAAGAAGATTATATTTACGGAATAAACTATTTGAAAGCTACCTACGACGCCGAAATTAGTGACGTAGATACCATTCTTTCAAACTTATAATTACATAAATTAAAAAAGCACTCAAATCACGAGTGCTTTTTTGTTTGCTTTTTAATCTACTTGAAGGACGAAAAATTTGAGGTAACATGTTTCCTCTGCGCAAAGTAGATAGGGGTGGTCCGGTGCTTGTGACTTTATTTCGATACATCTTACTCTACGTTTTGCGATTCTCGCGCTATCTATTAGCATTTTTTCAAATGCTTGTTGACTAACGTAGTGAGAGCAAGAGGAGGAAATCAGATAACCACCTTTTTCAACGAGCTTTAGTCCCAGCACGTTAATATCGGTGTAACCACGTATGGCATCTTTTATCTCTGCAACGCTTTTGGTAAATGCGGGAGGGTCAAGAATAACGGTGCCAAAAGTTTTACCTTCCTCACGATATTTGCGTAATATGTCGAATACGTTAGCGCATACTGCGTTCAAGTTTGTAAATCCATTCAATTCTTTGTTTTCATTTACCGAAGCTATAGCAGTAGGAGAAATATCAACGGCGGTTACTTCCTTAGCAACCGTTGCTACGTTTAAGCTAAAGCCACCAGTGTTGGAAAAACAGTCGAGGACTGTTCTGTCTTTGGAGTAGCGACGAGCCGTAAGTCTATTTTCTTTTTGGTCGAGGAAATATCCGGTTTTTTGTCCACCTTTAACGTCTACTGCAATTTTAATTCCGTTTTCGTTAATGATTACTCTATCCGGCACTTTTCCGTAAAGCACACCCTTAACTTCTTGCAAACCTTCTTTTAATCTTACGGATACGTCACTGCGTTCGTAAATACCCTTGGGATTAAAAATTTCCACTAAACACTCGGTTATCATATCTTTACGTTTGTCCATGCCAAGGGATAGGAATTGTACGCTAAGAACGTCGGCGTATTTATCAACGATTAGCGCAGGTAAATCGTCTGCTTCGGCAAAACAAACCCTATACGAGTTTTCGTATCCAAGTTTAATTCTATTCTCGTTTGCTCGTTTTAAGCGTTCTAAAAACAGCTCTTTGGTATCCGAAACGTCTTCTCTAATAAATATGCGTACTATAATTTTGGAAAGGTGGTTTATGTAGCCTTTGCCAAGGAATTTACCGTCAAAAGTGCAAACGGTTGCAAGAGAACCGTTTTTGTCTTTGCCCTCTATTCTTTGTACTTCGTTTGCGTAAACCCAGCTATGTCCAGCTTGTATGCGTTTCTCTTCGCCTTTTTTCAAATATAATGTGTATGCCATAAAGTTATTATAAATGTTATCTTTTGTAAGTGCAATAATTTTTTAATCATTTTGTCAACCTATATTGACTTTACGCGCGCGTGAGTGTATTATATTAATAATATCTATGGGAGAATTTTGGTTATGAAAGCAAAAGTATTTATAGTTGTTATCTCTCTTGTGTTAACGCTTTCCGTTGGTGGCGTTGCCCTAGCAAGCACTCTTGACCTTGTTGGCGAACAAGAGCCCGAAATAGTTTTTTCCGTATGGGGCGACTCTATTGCAGAAGCAGTGTTAGGTGCTTCTCCAATTGGTGAAAGAGATGGTTTTGGCTATTATGGCTTGGTTGGAAGAATTGCTAATTTCGAGTTCCACAACCGTTCTGTATCCGGTCATTTGACTGGACAATTTTACGAGTATATTTCTAGACCTGATGACGGCGCTCGTATGAATAATACTTTACTTAAGACCTCTGATATAATTGCAGTATCAATACTAGGAAACGACCTTCTCCAAAATGACGTTAGCCAAATGGTAGTAGATTATTCCAACGGAATTACTACAGACCTAGACGCAAACGTAGCGATAGCAAAGTCCGATTTCAAACTTGCTCTCGACTATATTAAAGAGATTAATCCTAACGCCAAGGTGCTAGTTCAAACCGTTTATAATCCTATGTTCGTTGGCTCCCATATTCTAATGGATTCTGCTCGTGATGCTCTTTATGCCAAAGGGTTAAACGATGCCCAAATTAGGGAAATGGGCGGTTATATGCTAGATGCTCTAAATGGTATTGTATTTGATTATTTGGAGGAAAATCCCGGCTCTATTACCGTTATTGACGTAAGGAAAGAGTTCGATAAGATATATGATGCGGACAATGCTCGCGGTGCAGAGTTATTCTATAACGATGGTGTTCATCCCTCTAATGAAGGTCACGCGGTAATCGCTGGTCTATATCTTGAAAAAATGGTAGAATGGGGCTACGTTAGCGAAAGCAAGGTTCTAAAGAATTATAAGAATATCCGCGTTGACCAACTAGAGCGTTTGTATTCAGAAGAGGATACCGCAAGCGTTATTAAAGACGTTCGTGGTGCTAAGAGCTATGACGAAATAACCAACGCCTTCTTCCGTTTTGCCGAAGACAAAACTGCTGTTTTGAATGAGAAAGCAACAAAAGATAATCCCTACGTTGCCTTTGAAGAAACCAAGCGCTTCTATATTGAAAATGCAAGCGTAATTGGTATGCCAATAGAGTTCGTTCTTAAATCAAAAGAAAGCTTCGTTGAGTTTTATGACGACGGAACTATGAAAATTCAACTTATGCTTGGCGAGGGGTCCGGCGAACTACTAAGTGGATTGCTAGGCGATATGGATCTCTCATCGGTAGACATTTCTCCCATCGTTGGTAAATATGCCGTAGAATTATTCCCCGGATTTACTACCGATAAAGTTATGTATTCACTAGGTCTTTTGGAAGATAACTTAGGATTGTCTTTCGTAGGCTTTGATACCGAGCACGAAGGTATTCAAGCTCTTATCAATTCACTTGAAAAAGACGGAAAACTTCCTTCTACTTTAATTATTCCCGAGGGCTTAGGCATTCAATACGAGGGTAGATATACCGTTAGAGAGGTTGTAAATCCTTTGACTGGCGAAGAAATGACCCAAGTACACATGGGCGCTCCCTATAAAAACGGTGATGGTTACGTTATCATGACCTACCAAGAGAACGAAAACGGAAAAGAAGAAGTTTATTTCAGCATAGACTTTATTCAAATTAACGTTAAGGCGATTGAAAGATAATGCGTTCTTACGATAATCTAATTTGTCCTAGATGCGGATGCAGACTATCTCGTAACGGAGGTAGTCTGTTCTGTTTTTTTAAGCATTGTTACGATATTGCTTCCAGTGGCTACGTGAATTTGGTTCTGTCCGGCGCAAAGACGCAAGCGTTTAGTGGAGATAATAAGGAAATGATGCAAGCCCGTCGTCGTACTATGGATAGAGGATATTACAAAGCCCTTGCCAACAAAATTGTAGAATTAATTGGTAGGTATCCTCATGGAGATATTTTAGACGTCGGGTGTGGCGAGGGGTACGTGACCGGTAGGATTGCTTCCGCCTATAGCGAGAGTAGAGTAAGAGGGGCGGATCTATCTAAAAATGCCATTCTACTTGCAGATAAGAGATATAAGGATGCGAGTTTTATAGTAGGGAACTCTGCATCGCTACCCATTCTTGATGCAAGTGTAGACGTGGGAATTGCGGTGTTTACTCCTACGTACTTTGGAGAACTTGAAAGAGTTGTTAAAAAAGGTGGGATATTCATTAAAGTCAATCCTTCTGCTGAGCATCTGCTCGACTTAAAAGAATTGTTGTATGAAAACACCTATCTTAATGAAGAAGAGCAAGTAAATGCAACTGGTTTTGAACTAGTGGAAAGCATTACTTTGGTCGACGAATATACTGCCGAGGGTGGTGCTATTTTGGATTTACTACAAATGACTCCTTACTATTATCATACGCCAAAAGAAGCTGTCGAGCGTGTTGCAAAAATGGAAAAAGTTGTAACCAGATTGGGTTACGATATTAAGGTTTACAAGAGAAATGCAAATTGAGGTTGCGGGAAAAAGTATACTGGTACAACCAAGTAAACGTAACAAAAGACTACGTATGCGTGTGGTTCCTCCTAATGGTGAAATAAGAGTAAGTTGTCCTCCCAAGACAACCACAAGAGAAATAGATCGATTTGTTACGGCAAACCTTAAATGGATAGAAAAAGCCACGAAAAAAGTTAAGGTAGAGGAGAGTGACAAGACCTTTTTGCAAGGTGGCAACAAGTTCGTTTTGTTTGGCAAATCATACGAGATAGTCGAGGTGGAAAGCGATAGATATTCTTTAATTATAGGTGTCGAAAATTGCATTTTTGGAACGCCAAAAGGCGCAACATACGAACAAAAGTGTGATTACTTAAAAAAGATTATGAAGGATATTGCAAAAAGGGAATTTCCTCCCAGAGTGCAAAAATACGAATCCATACTTAACGTAAAATGTAGTGGCATTAGCTATAAGTTTACAACTTCACGTTGGGGCTCTTGTAATTATAAAACTAGAAAGATAAATTTTAGTGTGTACGCTATTCAAAAGCCAATTGAATATCTAGACTATTTGGTTTGTCACGAGCTACTACATATAATCTATCCTAACCACGGCGCCGGCTTCAAAGCTCATTTAAGAAGTATAATACCTGATGTTGACGTAATATCAAAATTAAAGTGAGAACGTAATATGATAATTGACTTTCATACACATATTTTTCCAGATAAGTTGGCAGAGAAAGCTTTAACCACTCTTTCCATTAACGCGAAGGTGGCTGGTTATGAGCCGGTCCATAACTTAACCAAACGTGGCTTGTTGGAAAAAATGGACGATTTTGGCGTAGATTTGTCCGTCGTTTGTCCTGTAGCGACCAAACCTACTCAAAGTGAAAAAAATTTAGAATGGGGTATGGCGATTAGAGATGATAGGATAACAAGCCTAGCCGGTCTCTTTCCCGATGGTGAGAATTGGAAGAAGAACGTTGACAATGCAGTCGCAATGGGATATAAGGGTATAAAATTACACCCTGAATATCAAAATTTTATCCTTGATGAAGATAGGATGCTTTCCAAATACGAGTATGCGTTTAATAAAGGAATGTTCATTCTTTTTCACGCGGGATACGACCCGATAGGAAAAGAGCCGTTTAAGTCAAATCCGCAAATGTTTTTGCATTTGGTAAAAGAGTTTAGGGGAGCAAAGATAGTTGCCGCGCATTTTGGTGGACACGCTCAATGGGCGGACGTAGAAGAATATCTTGCAGGAGAAGATATTTATCTTGATACGTCCATGGGGTTTAAGTATTATTCCAAAGATTGCTTTTTGTCGATACTGGAAAAACACGGTAGTAAAAAGATATTGTTTGGCTCAGATTCACCTTGGTCAAATGCAGGCGAGGAGTTGGAAGTTCTTAGAAATATGCCAATAGGAGAAGAGCAACTCCAAGATATTTTGTATAAAAATGCTTCGGAATTGTTAGGATTGTAACCAAATAGTTACTAAGGGAAAAATAGGTATTGCCAAATCCAAATTTTCATATTATAATATATACTCAAGTAAAAACATAAACTATATTTTTAAGGAAAAATCATGACCGTATACGCAATTGTTATTTTAATACTCGTGTTGTTTTACACCTTCTATATGGGGTTTAACGACGGCTCGACGGCAATTGCTACCACCGTTGTTTCAAGGGCGGTAACGCCTAAGCAAGCAATAATTACCGCGGCCATTACTAAGTTTATTTTGCCAATCGCCGTTTTTTTCTTGGGTTCGACGTCGGTCGCTTCCAATATTAACGATAGTTTGGTGTATGCGGAGTTTTTACAAAACGTTACGCCGGAACAAGGTTTCGCCTTTGTGTTATCAGGCATGATTGGTGCAATTATATGGGGTGCAATAGCTTTTGCTTTTAAGATACCCAATACCATTTCACATACTTTACTGGGCGGTATTATAGGCTCGGCAATAGGTGCCTTTGGTTTTAATTCCATACAATGGACGGAGTACGTTTTGCTTAACGTAGTAGCAATGGTATTACTTGCTCCGTTAGTTGGATTTATACTTGGTTATTTGCTTTTATTGCTTACTAAAAAATTAGTTCGTCACGCTCCTCGTAGAATGAATGGTATTCTACAAGGCGTACAACGGGTAAACTTAATTATACTTACGGGAGCCTTTAGTGCCAATAACTCGCAAAAGGCGCTTGGTATAGTTTTTTTATTGGGTACGGTTGGATTAGCTGAGTTTAGTGGAGAAGCTTTACCTCTTTGGTTAGTTGTACTAGTTGCGGGCGCTCTTACGCTTGGCATGCTATTTGGCGGGTTTAGAGTTATGAATACAGTGGGTAAAAAGATTTTTAAGATTACTCCTATACATTCGGTAGTTGCTCAACTAACTACTTCGCTAGTAAGTATAGTGGGTACGGGCTTGGGTATATCTCTTGGTATGGGACAAGTCATGACTTCTTCCGTTGTTGGCGTTGGCGCGGCGGAAAGATATAAGGCGGTACACTGGACTACTGCAGGAAAAATAACTCTTGGTTGGTGTTTAACCTTACCAATATCTATGCTTGCAGGTTTTGGCGTATATAAACTAGTTGCTTTAATTATGGGAATATAGGAGGGCGTTATGCAATTTTTCAAAAAGCGTAAAGAAGAAAATTTTTATGATTTATTAACTCGTCAAGCTCAAATGGTGGAAAAAGGCATGCGTCTTTTGAACGAGTATTGTGTTACAGGCAACGAATCTATTGCCGATGCCGTTATTAGGGCGGAAGACGAGGGAGATATGGTAAGAAGAATACTTATTGATGAAATTAACAAAGCATTCATAACTCCCATTGATAGAGAAGACTTGTTCAAATTATCGGCAAAACTGGACGAGGTTTTGGATTATGCAAAAACCTCGGTTGACGAAATTAGACTTTTTGAAATTAAACCCGATCGTGAAATGTGTGAGGTTACGGCAACCCTTTTAGAAATGTCCGAACATATGATACTTGCAATATCTAACATTGAGCGCCACGAAGCAATCGCATCGGATGAAGCAATATACGTTAAGAGTTTGGAAAACAAGGTGGGCGACATTTGTGTAAAAGGACTTGCAAACTTGTTCAATAACGCAGATTTTCGTACCATATTCAAATATCGTGAGATATATCGTCACTTGAATCAAACTGCCGATATCGCCGATGAAGCGATGGATACTCTACTAAAAGTTTTGGTTAAAATGTAATATGGCATATAATTTTTACGCGTATCTAAATAGAATGAAGTACATTAAGAGATGGTCCTTGATGCACTCTATCGTTAACGAAAATATAATGGAACACTCTGAGCAAGTTGCTCAAATTGCACATGCGCTTGCGATGATTAATAACAAGATATACGGTGGAAACGCTAATGCGGACAGGTGTGTAACTTTAGCAGTTTTTCATGAGTGTAGCGAGGTTATTACCGGCGACTTACCAACTCCGATTAAGTATTATAACGATGAGATAAAGGTTGCTTACAAAGATTTGGAAGCCGTTGCAAACAATAAATTATTGACCATGCTTCCCGAAGAATTTCGCCTTGATTACAAAGACGTTATAGATCCAAATACTGATACGATAGAATATAAATTATCCAAATCCGCTGACAAAATTAGTGCTTACGTTAAATGCTTGGAGGAACTAAAATCTGGTAACAAAGAGTTCCAAAAAGCGGAAAAGAGCATTAAAAAGGAACTGGAAAATAGTCCTTTACTCGAAGTCAAATACTTCATGGAAAATTTTATTCCCGGATTCAAGAAAACTTTGGACGAACTAGATTAATAATATCAAAGCTATAACAAAAGGTTATAGCTTTTTTATTTTAGAATAAATCTTTGGTATTTACATTATTAATTTCTTGTGTTAAACTTTATTTATATAGGCGCATGCGCGAGGAGAGAATAATGATAAAGCTAATTAAGAAGTTTTTTGCCTACGACGAGAAACGTGAGGTGCAAAATAGAGAACTGGTAGATTACGCTATTGGTGTATTTGGTCAAAATCATACTTATAATTTGGTGTCCAGTTGGTTTATGTATTTTTGCACTGACGTTCTTTTCGTAGATACGCTATTGATTGGTACAATCCTAGGTGCTGCAAGAATATGGGATGCATTCAACGACCCCATAGTAGGAGTATTGGTTGATAGACATACTTTCAAAAATGGCGAAAAACTAAGACCTTGGTTGCGTCTTATGGCGTTACCGGTAGGTATACTAACTGCATTAATGTTCGTTGATTTTGGCTTGCCACAAAATCTCATGGGCGTCTATATCTGTTTAGTATATTTCCTTTGGGACGTGTTCTATTCATTCCAAGATATTGCTCAATGGGGTATGACTGCTATGATAGCAACGACCTCAGACGAACGTGCTAAGGCGGCGCAATTTGGTAGAATCGGCGGTATGATGGGCGGTTGGTTGCCCGGCCTAATAACCATTGCAATCGCGAATTTACCGGCTATAGGTATATCTGAAAAAACAATATTCTTGGTCGCAGGTATTGTATTTGGCGTAGGTGGCATGCTAGTATCTACTAGGGCTGCAAAAACAAAAGAACGTACTCCTGTCAAGCCTCCGGAGGGTGGACTTAAAGATGCTTTCAAGTTGATTTTTACCAACAAAATTGCCATGACGCTCGTAATTGCGGAACTTTTGGGACACATAACTTTCCGTATACAAGATATTTATTTCTTCAAGTATATGGTCTCACTCAATTTGTTTGGAAGAGAGGTAAGCGGTCTTAACGTGCAGTTCATATATGGTTTATTGGTAGGCATTCCGGGAACGCTGTCCATCTTTATTGCCACCTGGTTCTCGCGCAAAATAGGAGGTATGAAAAATCTTCTAGTGCTTGCAACGTGCTTGAATATTTTGACTAGATTGATTGCATTCTTTATTGGATTTGAAGGTTGGAAAATTGTAATAACGGGAGCCTTAATAGCTATTGCAGGTATCCCGAACAACATGATGGGTATAGCCACTACAACGCTTTGGGGTGACTCGGTAGACTACATGGAGTGGCGCACTGGAAAACGTAACGAGGCGAGCGTATTTGCGCTACAAAACCTTGTTGCAAAAGCAGGAAGCGGGCTTGATACTTTCTTTACCGGCGTAACGCTTTCTATTCTTTGTTTCGATGCGACCAAGTATGACTTGGGTGAACCGCAAGACCCCATCTTCTACAAGTACGTTTGGCCTATTTATATTATGGGACCGGCAATGGGCTCCATCTTATACCTAGTACCATTACTTATGATGAAATATACTAAGAAACAAAAAGAACAAGTAGAAAAGGAGCTTCACGAAAGACGTAAACAAAAAGAAGCGGAAGAACGTGTAGGAGAATTTGATTTCAAATTGGATATGCCAATATATTAAAGTAAGGCAACCTAACATCTTCAAAATGCATATACTATTAAAAAGGAGTCGTTATGAAAAGAATAATTGCCGTGTGTGGAAACGCGGTTTGCCCAGAAGGAACTATTAATTACGATTTGGCTTATCAAACTGGTAAGGCAATTATTGATCACGGATATAGACTACAATGCGGTGGCCTTGGTGGTGCAATGCTCGCAGCTTGCAAAGGCGCTAGAAGTTCAAAGAATTATCAAGCAGGGGATATTATTGGAATAATCCCATCGTTTGACCCTACCACAGCAAACGAATACGTAGATATAGCTATTCCAACTGGTTTAGATGTTTATAGGAACGTCATAGTAGCTGCGGCCGACGCCGTTATAGTCGTTGGTGGTGGCTCGGGAACGCTTGCTGAAGCTGCAAATGCTTGGGCGTTAAAACGCCTTATGGTCGCTTTTTCCAACGCGGAAGGATGGAGCGCAAAACTTGCTGGTACCGATATTGATGATAGGAATCGTTATCCTGATATTCCTGAGGATACCGTATATCCTTGCACTACCGGAGAGGAAGCATTGCAAATTATTGATAAATATATAGATAAATACGTCACTTATCACGAAGGGATACCGCCTACTCATTAAAAATAATAAATAAACTCTTGAAAAAGAATTTATTATAGTATATAATAATAACAACTATGGTTATGAGTGTGCTGTGCGCGCTCGAAGGAAAGCGTATGCGTAATTTAGCGGAACAAAAGAAGTTGGTAAATCCTATCATTTGCTTTATATTTATGGCGATACTATACGTCTTAATTATTGGCGTGCTTTTCCTGAACGTTATTGACGTTGATATAACCATAGCTGGATATCGTTTTTACGATTTTACCGAAGAGGTAGAAAAAGTAGACCCCTACGACGTTGACGATGGTGAAAAGGTTTTCTATATCGAAAAGGGCAGTAAAGTTTTGGTTAAGGAAGTTGAAATAGACGAGCTTAAAAAAGACGACGTTATTGCATATTATGAAAAAGACGCTCAAAAAGTAATAGTTCATACTGCGATATACCTTGAACATCGTACTAGTTTGATTACTGAAGAAAGCAATTATATTATGCACGCGCTAGATAATACCGAGCATTATACCGATACCATTGCTTCCGATAGGTTACTAGGAAAATACGTAACGGCTATTCCCGTGCTTGGCACTATTACCACCTATTTGAGTTCTAGTGCAGGACTTATGTACGGAGTAATGGTAGTCCTAGCGTTATTTATGTTAGGTATACCAATACTTGTTTTTGTACTAAGACTTAAAGCAAGGAGAATAGGCTCTCCGTTCCCCGAAGGTGTAAACGTAAATAAGCTAAAAACGGAAAACCTTTATATATATGAAAATATAAGAGAGTTTATCCTTTCCAGCGGAATGAAAATTGAAAACGGTTACGACTGCGACTTGATTTATCTTGGCGATATTTTATTTGGTGTGTTGCATTGTACGAATGGAAATATGTACGTTAATATAAACAAGAATTTTCAACGCTACGACAACAAACTAGACCGTTCGGGCTATATATGTATTCCGCATGCAGGCAACTTGGAATCAGCTAAAAAACGTATTAACTCTGTTTATAGAGCTTACTTTATGGATAAAAAGTATCAAGCTTCGCAACCAAAGAGAAGACCTAAAAAACGCAAATAAACTAAAAAGGCACTCGCAAGAGTGCCTTTTCGTTTGCAAGCAAGAGAATTTAACAAATTATCTATTTATAAAGATTTTTTTCAAATTATTTTAGCGATATATTTATAGGAGGAGTATGAAAAGAGTAAAAACTTTGCTTTGTGTAATTGCAATAGCCATAGTGATATCGGTTGCAATAGCCGGCGTTTTCGGGCAGGAAAGTGATAACGGAATGCGTCTTGTCGTCCCCAAAGACTGGGAATTGGAAGTGGGGGACTCCCGTACTGTCGACTATGTGTTTGACGATGATAACGTAACTAATCGTATGCTAAGTTGGACTACCTCAAACGAAGACGTTGCAGTAGTTGACAAATGGGGTAGGGTTACTGCAGTAGGTGTTGGTAAGGTTACGGTTAAGGCCGAAACTGGTGACGGTTTGTTTGCAACGGCAAAACTTAACGCAGTTGACGTTTCTGTTGCCGAAGAAATCAAAACGTTAAAGGTAGATTTTAACGGACAAGCCGTATCACTTGGTAGTAATCTTCAAAAGGTTGTAACGAGATACGATATAGAAAGGGCAAAAACTTCGAGTGCAGTACCTAATGCTATTAAGGAGGCTATCGCTAATGGCAATTATGAAGAGATGCAACTTGTAACGACTGCAGACGGAGCAATTTGGGAAATAACCTCCTACGGAGTGCTACGTACCTATGATGATGCCGAAGACGTGCGCGACAAAGAGCAACGTTTCATGGGCGATAGATATTTTTATTCACCAAAAACTACTAAAGGAAACGTCTTGGGTATTTATCCCGACGGAGAAAACGGCATTTGGACTATAATGAGTGCAGGCGTTACACATATAGAAATGCTAAAAATTAACGGTACTGATAAAGCATCCATGATGGTGGAGAATACTCAAAACTACGTAATGCGCCATGGTTACGTTGCGGAATCTTATTATAATGCATCAACGGGCAAATGGAAGGGTGTAGAGTCTGACAACGACGGATTGTGGACGTCAATGTATGCTTCGGGTGAACTAATGCGTTACGCCTCTCTTAAGAAGTCGGTAAATGCAACTGCCGATGAGATAGAAAAAGCAAGAAATTCAGCAATGATTTCCACGGAGGCGGTTTTATTGCTAAGTAATATTTGCATGCGTGAGGGTACTGTTGAAGCATACGTGAGATATCAACCGAATGGCAAGTTTGACGAAAATCCCTATGGAAACGATACTGCAAACGGTAGATACCAGTCACAAGATGCATTAAAAAAGGATGGCGATTATTCCTTAAACATTCCATCTGTTAGCCCTGCTACCGCTTTTGAAATTGCATACGATAAATATATTAACGAAGGTGAAATGACCTATTTCTTGGTTGACGGATATTTGGAACCCTTCGTTGAAGAAGACTGGTCTAATCCAATATATAACGAGGATGGCTCCGTTAGTTACGAAACTCGTACTCGTTTATTAAAAGGATATATCGCTCGTACTTATTCGACAGCAGATGAAAATAATATTCCCGATGGATATATCCATTATCAATTCAAATATGACGAAGAGGGAAGATTGATTGCAGAAGGTGTATCCACTATGAAAGAGGACGAAAGAGGATACTATTTGAACGGAGAAAACCTTCGTGGCGTTGAGGTTAATGCAAATGGAGAAATTCCCGCACGACTTTGGAACGACCTTAAAGAAGCTGGGGCGATAGGTGAAGATACCACTATTACCGATATATTCTATAAAGGTGATACTAGTTCGGACGAAATAATAGGACATCTATTCCTTTATAAACTTGCTTACGATATACTCGGTAGTGAAGACAAAGAAATTAAAAATATTATAAGTAATACAATGGATAACTTCTGCCAACACTTGACCGATAACGGATATATGATGGTGGATGCAAGCGGTCAACCCGGCACTTGGTCCAAGTTCAATAGAGCTTTCTTCTACAATAGCTCACAACTTGGTGGCGCACCACTAACGGCATCGGTTGCACTTTGTGCATTCAAAGTAGGATATTACGTAACGGGTAACCAAAAATGGGAGAATGAGTACCGTATGGCGGCACTTGACCCAGCATATGAGTATGCAAAGTTGATGACTCAATATAGTGAACAATGCTATCTTTATATGATGACGCTCCTTGACGAATATCTAACGGAATACGCTCTTGGTATTATTACGGTGGATGACCTTAAAAAGCAATACGACCTTTCACCCGACTCCAAACTAACGTCTTTATTGACTCGTCTGTTTATTAATTACTCGGACGAAGAGATGGCAATGCTCGCTTATTATCTGCTTTTCCAACTTGAAACAGATGATACTTTGCTTGGTTATTATCGACAAGGACTAAACGACTGGTGGCAATCAATACAATACTCGGAAAATCCCCTTTGGTATTACATATATCAATTGGCTTATCCTAACGAAAGAAAGAGTGATGCCTATGGCAACGATCTTATTGAAACAGCCGCATGGCAACTTTCACGCCACCCAATTGATACTCGTCAATATTTGGCATCTAACAAAAGCCGTGACGACGTTTACGTACTCGATATGGCAGATATGGGATTAGGCGAGGGCACTCAACTAAGTTACGATATTTCAGGGGATAAAGAGATATTAGATTTAGGTGGTAGCATACTAGGAATCTTTACTGCGCTAGACGAAGCACCTTATTTGGATTGGAAAGTAGCACCGGCAGACGAGCGTGCATTGCATAAATATAATGGTGCAAGTTATCGTTTGGAAACCGACTATAATCCCAACTGTATGGAAGGATCCACAACCTATACGTTGCCTTACTGGATGGGAATTTACCACAACTTGCTAGTAGATATTGACTAATAAAAAAACAAAAAAATAAAGCTCCGAATAAATATCGGAGCTTTATTATTATAGGATAGTTATTGTATAGCAGTGCAAGCTAGATAGGCCGATTTTGTTGCATCGGCAATTTTACCTGCTCTACAACTATCACCAATCAGGATGGATTCATATCCAACATTAATTAAGTCTGTCGCGATTTGGTTGTTAGGGCGAGAGCCGAGCGCAAGAACGACCTTGTTTACGTTGATTTTAGAAAGATTGCCGTCTTGTACGTTTTCGGTAATCACGTAATCATTTCCTATTTCTATGAGTTTTTCAGAACACTTGAATGTTACGACCGCTTTGTTAAGGTGAGGCAATATGTCGTCCTTGTGTTGCATCCAAGTGCCGGGTGCAATTTCCTCTTGCATTTCAATAATAGTGACCTTGTTGCCGTTGTCAGTTAGATAATGTGCCGTTTCTAGTCCGGTCATACCCGAGCCAATAACTGCTACGGAAGAATTTTGAATATTTGCGCTACCACTCAAAACGTCTTCGAAAGTGTATAGCATATCACTATTATACTCCCCCTTAAATTTGGGCTTTATGGGAGTACTGCCCGTTGCAACGACGACTAGATAGGGGCCAATTTCTTTTACAACTTCAATGGGATTAGAAACTCCGGTTTTAACCTCTACGCCACATTCAATCGCGTTAGCAAGGGCGTCCTCAATAAACCAAGCAGTTTTACCCTTTTTAGGTGGTGTAGAAGCAAGGTTAATTTGTCCACCGACCTTTTCATTCTTTTCTAAAAGCGTTACTTTGAAACCACGTTTTGCAAGTATTTGGCTGGCTGTTAGGCCGGCGGGACCGGCACCAATTACAACCATTTTTCTGCCGTTGCCATTTTGGTTAAGAGTTTCCTCTTCGTGCCCAACAAGTGGATTTACAGAGCATTCGCCATGAGAACCAATATAAGCATTGTTTTGCATGGATTCTATGCAGTTTAGGCAACAAATACAGCGATTTATGGTACCCTTACCGCTTAAAGCTTTGTTTGCCCAATGGGGGTCTGCGATTTGTGGTCTACCTAAGCACACAAAATCTTGTGTACCTTCTTGTAATTGTTGTTCGGCTTGAGCCGGGGTACGAATAAGGTTCGCTGCAAGTACGGGAATACTAACTGCATCCTTGATGGCTTTTGCCATATACTTTCTCCAGCCGGGCTCAAAAGAAACGGGCTCTAGCCAGTAATTAAAGGTATCGTATCCAGCAGAAGAAACGTCAATAGCATCTGCGCCGTTTTCTTCTAAAATCTTTGCAACTTTAATACCTTCTTCAAGGTCGTAACCTTTGCCTTCTTGTCCAATCATTGCGTAACATTCATCGGCAGAAAGTCTTACTATAACGGGAAAATCTTTACCACATCTTTCTTTTATGCCCTTAAGAATATTGCAAATAAAACGAGTGCGATTTTCTAGGCTTCCACCATATTCATCGGTTCGCTTGTTTGTTACGGGGCTAATAAATTGTTGGAAAAGGTAGCCGTGAGCAGAATGCAATTCAACACCGTCGCAACCGGCCTTTTTTACTCTTTCAGCGCCATCTATAAATTGTTGTTCCAGTTCTTTAATTTCTTTGTATTTCAAAGCACGGACCCTACCTCCTGCAAAATATGCAGGCTCGCACTTTGAAGGCGCAACGCTAGAAAGGGAGATGTTGTTTTCTATTAGCGTAGGACCAATTTTAGGAGTGATTTTGTAAAGCATTTTGCTAAACCAACCCTTGGTCCATTTTTCCATTTTGATGCAAAGTGGTACGGTTCCTACGAGTAAGCCTATGTTTTGACGGCCCGGGTGATGTAGTTGAATGAAGATTTTTGCTCCGTGTTTATGTATTCTTTCTGCAAGTTCGGAAAGGGGTTTAACGTGATAATCGTGACTAACTGCAAGCTGAGCAAATGCAGCAGAGCCCGTTTTATCGTTAACGCGCGTTATTTCGGTCATTATTAAACCGCATCCACCCTTTGCGCGCTCTTCATAGTAGTTCATTAGTTTTTCCGTAGGAGTGCCGTCTAGATTTGCAAAACCCATAAGCATAGGTGGAAGAACTATGCGATTTTTAATTTCACAAGTACCTATTTTTTTGGGGCTTGATAGCATGTCATAACTCATAAAGCATTACTCCTTTGATGCCTCTTGTACTTTTGCTTTGAATTCTTCAAACTTTCTCTTTTCCATTGCCCAATATATATTTCTAACGAATGGGAAGAATTTCATAAGCACTTTAGCAATACCGAATAGTGGGCAGGGGCTAACGGTCTTTTTACCCTTTTCAATACCTTTAACCATTTTTCTTGCTACCACGTCGGGCGTTTGAACAGGGAAGGGCTTTTTGAACTCTATTTCATTTGCTGCTTTGAAGAAGCCCGTGTCGGTTGCAACGGGATATAAGCAGGTGAGTTGTACGTTTTTGGGAAGCTCTAGGCGTATTCCTTCTTGGAAGCCTTGCATCGCAAATTTGGATGCGCTGTAAATTGTAAATCCGGGCATAGCCATTGTGCCTATTGCGGAAATGGTTATTGCAAAAATACCCTTTTTACCATTAAGATATTTCAAATATTTTTGGTAAGAGTAGATAGGGGAATATACGTTTGTTTCAAACATTCTTGCCACTCTATCCCAGTCTACGTAGTTAAACTCTTCGTAATAGGGGTATCCTGCATTTGCGTAAAAAATATCGATAGAATCCAACTTATCAAGGGCGACTTCAAAAATTTCATCTACTGCCTCTTTGCTAGAAACGTCTTTTTGTAATACTATCACGTTTTCATTCGCCATTTTTTCAAGCACGTCCACGTTTTTATCTACGCAAAGAATTTTATTATTAGTTGCAAGTAATTTTAGTACTTCCAAACCTATACCGCTATTGGCACCAGTTAAAACTATGTTTTTTCCTTTAATCATAATTTGACTCCCTTTATTTTAACGTTATAATAAGGCGGTTTGAAATCAAACCGTTTTTTTGTTTTTAATTTCTATTAGTTTTATCAGTCTTGGACGATTAAATCTTTGCATTATTACGAAAACCAGGTCTATTAATGAAGCAAAAACCGAGGTCGCAATAAAAACGCCAAGAGTACCGAATGGTATGCAAAGTAAAATGGGAAGATAGCTGAGTATAATTATTACCTCGTGAACGACTTCGGATTGACAAGTGGCGGAAACAATTTCGTCAAGACTATGCTTTTTTACGTCAAAAGTATCAGGCGAATAGGATGGCATATACTTTTTCCATTTTTTCACTCTGATAAGTTTATAAAGCTTTTGCTCAAAAGATTTTTCCTTAAACCACCAAGCTTGATAATTGGCTTTATTTTTCATTATAGCATTGGTGATTATTCCTACCGCTAAGCGCATTAAAAAGTGGTAAGCAAAAACGCCTACGGTAATAGTAAGACTAAGCAAGACGTCGTTTTTATAAAAGAAGTTTGGAATAAACAATCCAATAAAGACGAGCGTTAGTATTAATGAAATTATTTTAATAGTTTTTGCCATAGTAACGAAATAGAGGGCAAAAGCCCTCTATTGATTATAGATTGTAGTATTTATCAAATTCAGCGGGATGAGGTATTTTAGAGAGTTCACTAATCTCGTTACGCTTTGAACTAATAAAGTTCTTTATGAGTTCAATTGGGAATACTCCACCTGCAGTCAAGTAATCGTTATCTTTTTCAAGAGCGTCAAGTGCTTCGCCAAGAGAAGTAGGCAAATGTTGTAGCTTTGCTTTTTCTTCTTCGGGAAGGTGGAAGAGATTTACGTCATAAGGTCCCCAACCGTTTGCGTGTGGGTCAATCTTATTCTTAATGCCGTCTATACCCGCCATAAGTATTGCTGCATAGCAAAAATAGGGATTGCATGTAGCATCGGGGTTGCGCAATTCAAACCTTCTCTTTTCGGGACTTTTTGCGTAAGCGGGTATTCTAATTACAGCACTACGATTGGATGTTGCATAACCAACGGTTACGGGAGCCTCAAATCCGGGGATTAGGCGCTTAAAAGAGTTAGTTGAGGGATTTGTTAGCGCGCATAGAGAGCCAATATGTTTTAGCAATCCACCCATGAAATAGTGGGCGGTTTTGCTCAACTTTGCATATCCGTTGTCGTCCGAGAACAAGGGCTTTCCATCTTTTAGGAGTAGCATGTGGACGTGCATACCACTACCTGCTTCGCCGTAAATGGGCTTGGGCATAAAGGTTGCGGTTTTGCCGTATTTGAGTGCAGTGTTGCGGATGATATATTTTATCCACATGGTAGCGTCTGCCATCTTAGACATTTCTCCTAGTTGAGGCTCTATTTCAAATTGACCGCTTGCGGCAACTTCGGGGTGATGGTAATTAATCTCAATCCCGGCGTCCTTCATGTAAGTCGGAGGCCAAGCGGTCTTAGGAAGACAAGTGTTAACTACAACTCCTTGGCTCACAGAACGACATGGCTA
>JAZSLG010000097.1:0-21058 GCA_045535235.1 Candidatus Stercoripulliclostridium sp. | reverse complement strand
GCAAAGTTATCATCTGCAAGAACCATATCGCTTGCGCCTTTACTTACGTCAGTGCCGGTAATACCCATACCGATACCAATATCTGCCTTCTTAATGGAGGGAGCGTCGTTAACACCATCACCGGTCATGGCAACTACCTTATCAAGAGAACGATAGGAAGTAACTATTCTAACCTTATTTTCGGGAGAAACGCGGGCGTATACGCGATATCTATCAATGTTGGCAAGATATTCTTCGTCGCTCATTTTGTCTAGTTCTGCACCGGTCAAAACTTCGTGGTCGGGGCTATCTATAATGCCTACTTCTCTTGCAATCGCCGCCGCGGTCTTAGCGTGGTCACCGGTAATCATTATTGCGCGGATACCCGCTTTCTTACAAAGAGCTACTGCTTCTTTGACTTCGTCACGAGCAGGGTCAATCATGCCGGTTAGACCTACAAAGGTGAGGCCTTGTTCAAATTTTTCCCTATCGTCTTCGTTCAATTTAATAGCATAAGCGAGTACGCGGAGAGCTTTTTCCGCCATATCACCGTTTACCTTAAGAATATTTTCTCTATCTTCTTCCGTAATATCGCGAATTTGTCCGTCTACCAGAATAGATACGCATCTGTCAAGAAGAATATCGGGAGCGCCCTTAACGTGAATGATTCTTTCGCCGTCAACGTCGTTTACGGTACTCATGAGCTTGCGCTTACTATCAAAGGGGATTTCATCCACGCGAGCGTATTTTGCACTCATATCAAGCTCTTTCTTTCTTGCATAAGCTACGAGCGCGGTTTCCGTAGGATCGCCAACGAGTTTTCCTTCACTCTCTTGAGTGTCGTTACACAAGGTCATAACGCGGACAAGAGTATTAACGTCGCCGGTTGCCTCGTCGTTATCGGTAATGGTTCCACCTTGAGTGGTATAAAGTTCCTTAACCGTCATTTGGTTTAGAGTAATTGTACCGGTTTTATCGGAACAAATAACTTCACAGCAACCAAGCGTTTCAACTGCAGGAAGGTTCCTTACTATAGCCTTTCTTTCACTCATTCTTTGAACGCCGATAGCAAGAACAATGGTAACTACTGCAGGTAGACCTTCTGGTATAGCTGCAACCGCGATTGCAACAGCCGTCATAAAGGAATCGACTATGCTACCACCAAAGGCTTGCCAATCGGTAATCTTCCAACCCATGGTGGATAGTGCGATAAGCACGCTTGCTACGAAAATTACTGCCGCAATACCAAGAACGGCAACGGAAAGTAATTTTGCAGTCTTTGCTAATTGCTTTTGTAGAGGAGTGGTATTATCAGTCTTTTCATTTAGCATCTTGGCGATTTTACCCACTTCGGTATTCATTCCCGTTGCGGTTACAACGCCTTCGCCTCTACCAAACGCAACGGTACCACTACTAAATGCCATACATGCACGGTCACCAAGAGGAGCTTCCTCATTGGTAAGTGCGTTAACATGCTTGGTTACGGGAACCGACTCGCCGGTAAGAGCAGCTTCTTCTATTTGCAAAGAGGAACATTTAATAAGACGCATATCTGCGGGAACCATATCGCCTGCTTCCAAAACTACGATATCGCCTACTACCAAATCTTCCGAAGAAATCTTTTCCAAGTTGCCGTCACGAATTACCTTGGTGAAAGGTTTGTTCATATTCTTTAGAGCTTCCAAAGATTTTTCCGCCTTTCCCTCTTGTACTAGTCCTATAATCGCATTAACTACAACGATTAAAAGGATAAGTCCACTATCGATAAGCTCGCTATATTCTTTTTGAACGATGGAAAGAACGCCCGATACCAAAGCTGCCACCAAAAGAACGACTATCATAAGGTCTTTGAATTGGTCGAAAAACCTTAAAATCATGGGGCGCTTTTTGGCTTCTTCAAGAGCATTTTTGCCGTTTTGCTCAAGACGAGCCTTAGCTTCTTCGGAAGTTAAACCCGAAGTGCTTGATTGCACTTCTTGTAAAACTTCTTCTACTTCGCTAGTATAGAATTGTTTCATTTTTTACCTCTCGATATATATGGTTTATTTATTTTTGCCATATTTTGCTTGTAGCCTCTTCCTGTTTTCCGCTACGTTTTTTGCATTTTTAAGTTGGGTTTTGTCCCAAGCGTTGCCGAAAAATTTAATGAGGGTTGCCAGCTTCTTAAAGATATTCGGGTCAGCATCTTTTATTCTAGCACACTTAATACCCAAATTGTCAATAATCTTAGTATTATATTTTACGCGCGCGAGAAAATCTTTATAATCATCGTGGTAAGGACTCCAACCTCTCTCAGCCGTTGCAAGCAACCTGGGGAAGGTTTGGCGGTCGATATCCCCATCTCCCTTGACGTATTCACACCATAACGGTGCCTCTACACCCAGTATGTTTTCCGTTTTTTCCACACCCTCTATTTCAGGATTGAGGCTAAACGCCTTTTTAAGCGAAGTCAAACCGTAGGGATAGTCCAAATAATAGTTGAAGAAAGGACTAATAATTCCTTTTTTACCACGATTAATTTCCCTTATTGCCGCCTCTTTATTTACGGGAGAATATTGCCAATAGTGTACTATTATGCTTTCATGTACGTTCTCTCCCACCATGCCGTCGTTCCAATTTATAACCGTTTTACCATTTTCTAAGCAGAAATCGGCAAGTTTTGCCATAAAATGAGCCTGTAGTTCGTCCTCGTCTTTTAGTCCGTTTTCTTTCATCTCCCTTTGACAATCGGGACAATCCAGCCAATGCAAGCGAAGAGCCTCGTCTCCACCAAGATGTATTAACTCAAATGGGAAAATTTCAAACATTTCCCTTAGCACGTCCTTACAAAACTCCACGCTACTCTCTTTGCCAGCACAAAGAACTTCCGGGTGAATACCAAAGCTATCCTTTACTTCTATTTTGCTACCAAAGCAATCCAAATGCGGATAAGCACTAATAGCGGCTGCGGTATGCCCTGGAATATCAAACTCGGGAAGAACCTCTATATGATATCCCTTACAATACTCCACGATTTCGCGCATCTCTTCTTTTGTATAATATCCGTGAACGGGAACACCGTCTCCACGCGTTCCATCACGATAGGAAGCAAGCTCGGTTAAAAGAGGATATTTGTCAATTTGCACACGCCAACCTTGGTCGTCGGTCAGATGCCAATGGAAAACGTTAATCTTAAACCTTGCGACTGCATCAATAATTCTTTTTATGCTCTCTATCGAGTGAAAGTGCCTTGCACAATCCAACATATACCCTCTATAGGAATAACGTGGATAATCCAAAATCTCGCAGTGAGGAAGTTCACCCAACTCCATAAGATTTCTTAGCGTTACCTTTCCGTAGTAAAACCCCTCCTCATCACTAGCTTTTAGAGTTATACCCGTTTCGTCTATTAGTAAAGAGTAACCGCTTTTCGGTACGGAATCGTCGTGCAGTTCGCGCACGTTTTCTAAAGTATAATTAAAGGTAACGTCGGATAACAAAGTTTCTTTCGTAGGTTTTGGAATTATGGGTAGCATATTAGCCTCCTATTTCACGACTGGTTTGTGGTACCACAAAATCGGCTTCTCCATTGGAAATCGATGCACTTTGCACTGTTATTGTTTCCAAAGTGCTTGGTTTGGTTGCCTTAACGCTAAGTATCGTTGCGCCGTCCGTAATAGTGTCATAACCGGTCGTTGAATATACGACGACCACCATGGAACTTACGGAAGCGGAGTATATTTCCATTTTGAACGCATTACCAAGTTTTAGAACGGGCTCCGTTAACGCCGTTCCGCCACTAGCGGAAAGATTAAATTCCAAAGCGTACACGCCGTTAGTTACCGTACTCGCCTTATCTGCTTTTACGTTTATGTCATAGCCCGTCTTACTTTCATTTTCTACCAAGTCGATATTAAATCTAAATGAAGTTTCTACAAATATGGAGCTTTGTACCTTATAAATAAAATTGACGCTCTTGCCCTTGTAAGAAACGGTAAGCACTTTTCCAGTAGTAGTCGTGGAAGTATCAAAGCCGGAAATCATACTTGAAGTTATCGATACGTTCGCGGTAGTATTATCGGTATAGGTAACCAAAATTTTAGCATTGGTAAGATTCAATTTTTCATCAAGGGAATATATTTCTTTGAACGAGCCTTGTACTATTTGTATGGAAGCAACGGACTTCTCCTTGTTGCACGCGCTAAGTACTAACAAGGGAAGCAAGCAAATAAGCGTTAATATTACTAACGTTTTTAGGGTTTTCTTATTCATATTGGTTCTCCTTGTTCTTTAGTCGCGATGGCGTCGCAATTATCGTTTTAGCCACGTCGTTAACCGGCACTTGCTTAGGACTTGCTCCACTCGTTTTTCTTGCATAGCCCACCAAGTCGGTAAGATTGGTTTTGCCGTCACCGTTATAATCCATAACTTCAACTTTTTCTTTACCGCTTGCGAGTAGTCCCGCCATGCCTGCAACGTCGGCTTCCGTTATTCTACCGTCTCCGTTAACGTCACCTTTTAGATATACGTTAAACACGAAAACTTCCAAGCCTTCTACGTTTACAAATATAACCTTATCGCCCGTTCCCGCGCTCTTTTTCATGTTGTCCGCGGGTATCAAATCGCCGTACTGGACGCTACTATATTGGGCGGTTAGATAATTACTTACTTTGAGAGAACTTATAACCTCTCCTATCGTACCCACGTCCTCTAACGCAATTTGACGTTTAGACAAACTTGCTTTTACTTTTTCGGTATTCTTTTCCTCAACGGACTGACTTTCTCTGGTTACGCTAATATTAAAGAAAGCACTCACTCCACCGCCACTTACGGTAACTCTTTGTTGACCCGAAGTTAGAGTGCTATAGGTAACTGTTAGATTTTTCTTAATTTCGTCACCCACGTAGGTAACCGCACCCGCCGCCGAATAGGCAACGTTTACTTTTGCGCCCGTCCAATCAATCACGTCGCCATATCCGTAAGATACACGATTTGGAACACCTGCGATGCTAACGGCGGTTATAGTATCTACTACCGTTACCTTAAAGGTCGTCTCTTTGATTTTTCCATTATACAAATATGAAATGGTAATATTTTGTTCTCCAACCTTTTTAGAATTATAGTTGGTAGTATATTCGTCTTTCTTCAAAGTTCTCTCTACGTTATCTTTTGCATATTTAACTCTAACCGAAATATTTAGTTCTTCACCATAACTGTACTCGTTCTTTGAGGTGGAGGCAACAACGTTCATTTGGGTGACGAAATCGGGAAGTAGACAGGCTCCGTTCCAAACGTTAATGGGAGAATCCGCACCCTCTCCTTTGTAATAAACGTATACGTGTTGTGCTAGTCCCGCCGTTGCCATCGTAAAGGTCAAGTCCTTGGGCGTGTAATAGAAGTCTTCATCGTTATAAGAAATCTCGTTAGTTGCCCCACTAATCATGGTTATAACGTAGGTTGATTTGTAAGGGTCGAATTTCTCGTCCAATTCATACTCGGTCCTAGGCTCTTTCTTAACGGTTATGCCGTAAAATTCATCGTAAATTGTAATGCTAAACGAGGTAGTAATCACGCCGTCGTCTTCCTCGTAAGAGACGGTTACCAATTGCGTACCTACTATTCTATTGGAGTAATCGGAAACGACGTAACCCTTTTCCTCACTCGTTTTCTCGTTTATCTTGGCTTTTCCGCCACGAGCAAAGATTGCGTATACGTCAAAAGTTATTTCTCCATTCCAAATAACGTTAACGTCACTTATTGGAAGAAGCTCGGTCACGTAATCGTTAATGCTTATTTCTATTTCTAGCCACTCGCCCAAATATCTTGCCTTTAGCGTTTGATTTCCTATTTGTTCGCTATCATAGGAAAGTTCCATTGGCTCTACTATCTCTATGGAGCCGTCCTCCATAGTCTTCTCAAGTAATATATCCAAATTCTCTTTGTCGCCGTTAATAACCTGTCCATACTTATAAGAAGTAACCGCGCCATCTTTAATTTTGACCGCCGTAGTACGAGCCAAAGGAGTTGCATTAATAGATAAAGCTCTTATTTCATTATCGTCAATCGTAATTTCACCGCCACTTAGCGTTTGGCTCTTTACGAAAATCTTAATTACGGCATCTTGTTTTACGGTAATAGTATTATCAAACTCCGTCTCGGTTTCACCCCATGAATATATCTTGAAGTATAAATTATCGTCTTCGCTTTGGTATTTGTTAATTACCACGCTAGGCGCACCGCTTTGAACTAACGTTACACCAATATACGGATCGCTACCCACTTCATAATAATAGCAGAATGCGCTTTCATCTCTTCCCGAAATTTGAAATTCTCCATCTATTTCCACGTTAAGAAGGGTTGTGGTTTCGTTTGCTACACCTGTTTCGGGATCAACGTAGGTTATCTTTACTTGGTGAGTACCTACTCTTAGACTATATAGGGCGTATAACGGGGAGGTTTCGTCACTTTCATCCGAATTTAGGTCTTTAACTTGGCACTCCATTAATTGTACTTGACGAGTAACGCCACTAATCATATTTACGTCTATAAATTCATGACGATCCAATTCCTCGCCGTACAAATACGAATTGCGCAAAGGGGTAAATGATATTCTATTTACGTAATCAACTACCGTTATTTTTTCTTCAAAGGTAAAAGTCGTTCCCCAAGTAGAATCGGTATAGGTATAAATTACGTCTTGTACGCCTATTACGTTTTTACGATAACCCGTATAATTGTTAGCAGAAAACTTATTAGGTCCTTTGACTTCTCCTGACGCCATATAAACCTTAAAACCACCGCTTTCTGCGTCCAAATCGTAGTTATACAAATACTTCTTGGTAGGCTCGCTTACCTTTTCCACTGCTACAACGTAGTCTTTTACGGACACTTCAAAAGAGGTTTTAACTCCCATATAGCTTACGTTTATCGTTTGGCTTAGCGACGTTTTATCGTACATATTATAACCGGACACCATATCGTCCGTCATAGCAACGATTTCTTCCTCGCCTCCAATCGTAACTTTCAATAGGTATCTGGATACGTCAAGTTCTTCACCGTAACGATATTTAGTGGAAGCTCCGTTCAAATCAACCTCTATTTTACTTACGTCACCTACCACGTTTATCACTATTTGTGCGGTAAATCCTGCAGCTTCCGCAGTAATGATGGCGCTTTGACCTACCTCACCGTTTGCAACTATTAACCCTTCATCATTTACGGAAACGATGGTGCTATCCGAGGAAGCAAAAGTTGGTTTAAGAGTACCGTAGGTACCGTCTTCGGGTAAGAATATTACGCTCAAATATGCCGACTCGCCCTTCTTTATACTCCTCGTTTCTTCGGTAAAAGCAATTCCTACGAGAGGTTTTTCCTCATATACTTCTATAGTCGCAAAGTAAGTTATTCCCGTTCCGTTATCTTTAATCGTTAACGTAGAAGTACCCACTTCGTTTGCTATAATAGTCGCCGTATCTCTTGAAGTTGCCTCAACGGTTGCAACGAGCTCATCGCTGGAAGTAAACAACATCCTTACGTAAGTCGTATTGGTGGGTGCATATATAACGCCTATAGAGGTGCTTGCCCCCTTGATTAATCTAATCTTTCCACCTGAAATACCGGTTACTCCGCTAATAGCGTTTAGCTTTACGTAATTGGAGTATAACAGATTATCTATTCCCTCGTTAGTACCGTATTTGGTAGAACCCGTTCCTCTATATTCTACAACGCCGTCTTCGCGTAGGAAAGCACTGTGATATTCTCCCGCTGCAACGTCTATAATATCGTACAAGCCTTCTACTAGGCATTGTCCGTAGGAGTTATCTCCCGTGGCAACAACCCTACCGTCCTCGGTGAGAGCAACAATATGGTGAGCGCCCGCAGATACTTTTACTACGTTGGTAAACAAAGATAAATCGGCACTGGGCAACGTTCCTATTACTTGCACGTTACCATCGTTTTTGAGCGCTACCAAATAATTTAGACCCACTCCTATTTGCTTTACGTTAGTTAACGCCCTTATTTCCGCCTTTTCGCTATCGGTAAAGTTACCCGCAACCACTACTTCACCGGTAATGGTGCAACCTGCCACCCTTTTACCCATAGCGGAAATTCCTCTTATTCCACTCCAAGAGGAAACGTTTAACTGTCCTTTGTCGTTTAGACCAACCGCAAGCACCGTTCCGTTATTTCTCAATCCGTAACTGCAGTAAGTACCCGCCGCCACCGAAGTAACGTTATACCAAGAAGATACTTGGGTTTCACCGTAATTATCGTCACCGACTGCTATTACGTTTAGTCCTTGAGTTTGTAATAGAGTATGCGTGTAACCAAGAGCTACCTCGGTAATGCCACTAACGTTTTCCACAGCCCACTGTCCGGTCGTTAGTGTACCGCTAGCATCTACACTACCATCTCGTCTTACGCCTACCGTCATCCTAGTAGATGCTACTATGGAAGCTTTTAGTTCGGTTTTTGCATTTAGTATGGTATCCCAAGTAATGTTCTCGCTCTTGCTTATCTCAATTTCGTCCAAAACCTTACCATCGCCATCGGCGTCAACCACTTTAATAACTGCTTTTACAGGCTCAGCATCGCTGGTAAAAGAGCCGAAAGAGAATATGCCGGGAACGTGTTCGTTACCTTTGTCTGCATATATAAATTGACTAAGGATTTCCCTCGTTCCTCCGTTATATTCAGCAAGGAATCTACCCAAATTCATATTATTAACGACTACCGTGTTGCCTTCAGCATCTTGAAGTTCTACTTGTAAAGCGGAAAGGTACTGGGGATTTAACGCACCAAAACTAACGTTAACCGCAACACCTGCGTAGGAAGTGGAATCTATGAGTTCTGCCGATTTTAGTTTAATTCTATCGTCAAAATAACTATCGGTTACCATATCTTGACCGAGCTTAACGTTAAACTCGATGCTATCTTCACTTATAGAAAGTGCTTCTATAATAATATCACTATTGGAGCCGTCGCTATAATATATGCTCTCAAAGTCGTATATACCGTCTGCTATTTCCTTGCCCACTTTGGAAAAATAGGGATTATTGGGAGATAGATAGGCGTATCCTACGTCGTAGATACTATGAACGTAACGGTCGTAGGTACTTTCTCTACCCGTCATCTTTATTGCGGGACGGAAAACGTAAACCTCGTCTGCTTTGTTTCCGGTTCCCCTATAAACGGCGTCCATATTACCGCGCGAGTTAGTAAAATCTTGAGGCTCCTTTACCCTATAAACGATAAGACCGCTT
Organism: Candidatus Stercoripulliclostridium sp.; assembly: GCA_045535235.1. Classification (GTDB taxonomy): domain Bacteria; phylum Bacillota; class Clostridia; order Christensenellales; family DTU072; genus Stercoripulliclostridium_A. The sequence goes on along the minus strand of JAZSLG010000097.1, from coordinate 11,837 downwards.
CCCGGTAGCATGGAGTCGTATCCCGACTCGGTTACTCTACGATATTCCACCATAAAGTATTCGTCGCGTGACGTGGGTATTTTATAGGCAATAATATCACTCTCACTCGTAGCTGTAACCGGCTTTAAGGAGTAAGTTCCATTTTCACTAATGGAGCCGATTTGACTGTCGGGAATCCCGCCGATATAATTCTTACGCATATATGCAAGTAGATATTGTGGCATATCTAAATCGATTTCCATCAAATCCCACTTGCCTACGGTAATTATATCTTGATTTTGTGAAGTAGTGCCGTAGTGATACAAATCGGGTGCGCCAAGAACGTGGGCAGTCTCGTGACAAAGCACGCCAAGAGTAATGTCTTCCGAAAAGTTAAAAGAGTAATTCCCCACTATTTTTCCGTTAACTACGGTGTAATTGTCCTCGCCGTCAACGGCGTCCAAGCTAACGCTATGTGGCCACAATAGAGAGCCCCAAACCGAGCTGGAATTACCGTGAACGATGATGGACACCGAGTCTATATAACTGTCGCCGTTAACGTCCAAATTGGTGCCGTTAGAAAAAGAATAATATTGCTTGGCACTATTTATTGCTTTGGTTACGAGTGAAACCTCTCTTTCCCAACGAGAACTACCGTTGGTGTTGTAGTAATCACGTCTTTCGCTATCACGATACACGAAAACGTTACCATCCGGGCCGTAAGCTATTTGTGATGCAATATTTACCCTATCGTTACTAATTTCTTGATAATAACTCTTTAGCGACGTATTAGAGCCGTTAAAGGTGTTTATCAGGTCGGTGCTGGGAGTAAAGCTTTCCCCTGCAAAAGAAATGAATATCGTTAAATTGGTAATGGAAACGTAGTCTGTTCCGCTTGCAAGTACGGGCGCGGTTTCAATAACGGTCATCCCTTCCAATCCTTGCATATTTTCTTGTACTTCGGGATTTGTTAAATCAATGTCGCTCCCTTGCATTCTTACTATCTTTGACAGGGAAGCTTTGTCACTACCATAGCTTACACCGCTTTTAACAGGCTTTCCTCCCTCGTTAATTGCGTAATCGAGAGTTCCTGCATCTTCGTCCTTAATGAGAACGTAGCCCTCGTTATCGTGGGCATAGGAGTAGTATTCGTCACCGCTTTCGTAATAGTAAGCGGTCTTCCCCGAAGAAAGTTCCATTTCCCTAAGGAAAGTAAACTCGCCATAGTCGTAGTTTTCCTTTAACGCCCCTGCTTCTATAACCGAATTCGCATTAAAATCAATACAAAATAGCGTTATAGCACAAACGGCTATAATCGCAAATACTATCAAAATTTTCCCATTAAACTTAAACTTTTTCATATCCTTTTTCATAATCTACCCGTCCGTAGATATCTATACATATTAATTATACTATGAAATAGTATAATCGTCAATATGCCAAAAATTGATATGAACAAATGAAAAGCCCCGAGATTTTCTCGGGGCTAATTCATTTATATTTTTTATACTATATCGATTGCACAGAATACCGTTATAACCTTTCCGCTACTGAACGCCATGTCGGTTACTAGCGTGTATCTGCCGTTTTGACGACTACGTTCGGTGGAGATTGCTCCAAAGCCTCCGGTTACTAACGAGCCGTATGAGCCGTACAAGGGATTCCACTTGTTGGGATCTTCCTTATTAACAGTGTAATATACCTTTGCCTTATTCCACGGGATGAGGTACATCAAGTCGTACTCGAATCCGGTTACGGTTTCCGTTCCGAATATACCGCCCAATCCGCCGGGGTTATACTCAACGGTAGGTCTGTACTCGGTTACCGCTATCGTGGGTAGGTATCTTAAGTCGAAGATGCTATTGGTTTCCACACTAATTACGGGAACTGCCGTTTGTTGGAATCTGTTATTGTTGTAAACTACCTTGTAGTTAGTTGCCGACTTGGGCATGGTTACGGAGCTATCTCCCGTTACGGTTATTGCTCCTAGCGTACTCATATTCTTGGGATAAATCCAGGAATTGGGTATTAACGGTTTAATTTCGCTATAGCCAAACATTGCATCTGGGTGATATAGGTATGCACCAAATGATTGCAAGTTGTCGTAAGGGCCACTGCCAAATCCCTTATCTCTTACCGTAGTAGCGTCTTTAATTTCGGGGTTACGGTATGCGGAGAATACTATCTTGCCACCTATTGCCTTGTTGGGAGAGGGGTATGCACGATACTTGGTTGCATCCCAAGTAATGTAGCCTACGTATCCCGAGCCGTCACTTACTTTTTCCGAACCACCGTCGTTGTACATGTAGTGGTAAGACGGAGTATGTCTGGTTGCAGTTACGAAGTAGCTTCCGGCCTCTCTGGTTATACCCAAGGGATAGGTGTCGTTAGTCAAGCCACCTACTGAGTAGAAGCTGGACATTCCGGTAGAGTACTCAATCGGTATCTTTCTTGCTTGGTTCAAGGTTGAGCCACTAAAGAGTTGCTTATAGGTGCTTTCAAGTTCGATACTTTCTCCAACTATTTCACCGTCACGGTCTTCCACGCTCAAAGAGTACATGGTGGGAATAGTATTATTAACAAGGGTCTTTTCGTTATTTACGTAGAATCCCCATTTTACCGTTTGTCCGCCCTTACCACCAAGAGTCATGGTTGCGTATTGCATTACGGTTGCAGGTGCATTCCAGTTAATCATATCGAAGTTCCACTTCATATAGTTGTCACGGAACGAGCCACCACCGGCTACTCCGTCAAAGGTGAAGGTACGTTTAACGTCTTTGCTGGAGAAGGTTATAGTATAAACTTCGTTTCTATAAATTCCGGTATCGTATACGATTTCGTCGTTTCTTGTAGAAATTTGCAATATGCTTGTATCTCTTACAATATCGTTGCCGGGCATTAAGATTACTTCATCTTTACCGTAGGCGTAACCTTCTATGAACAAGATGTCTTCTTGTTTTTGTTCGTCAAGAATCCATTCGCCGGAAATATTAAACATGAAGTTGTATACTTGTCCGTCTAGGTCGAGTTGGAATGCCGTGGTGTGGTCTAGTACGTTGTACTTAATTCTCGTGCGGTTATTTACTACTCTATCCCATGCAGTGTCGCTTAGGAAGGAATAAGTTGCGTTTACAAGATTGTTATTAATATCAGGCTTGTATTGCTCTTCCGAAGTTGCCATCTTGGGTCCAACGTATACTAACGCTTGACTGGGAACGGGGATACCGCCACCACTGATGAAGTAGTAAGGATTATCAACGTAATAAGAATCGTAATAATAATCCATGTATCCATACTCATCTTGGATTATCGGTGCAGGACCGTTCTCATCGCTGGTTGCATTTTCGTCAAATTGTGTCAACCATTCGAGGTAGGTTAAAGTATAGTATGCAGGATTGTCTTCTGCTCCCGGGAGGTCTGCACCAGTCATAGATTCGTTAAAGAATCTTAGTCCGTGTATGTAGGACTCTGCAACGGGAACGTCAAATCTTGCTAGTTGTTGTCCCTTTGAACCAAGACCGAAGCCGGGGATGGTTACGTAGAACCTTGCATCCTTACCCTTGTGGCTTAGTCCTCTTGCTCCGTCAAGAATGAAGCCCATCTTGAGGTTCTTTTCGCTCTCACCAATTACAATCTTGCTCTTATCTTTAATAGACTCGCTATTAGCACTTGCAAGTGCGCCCAAGGTGAACGAGATGGATTTTTCTTCGGCATTTCTACTCATATTGCCAAATTCTACTACAAATTCACTATCGGTGTTAAAGTAGTCTGCTACTACTGATGCACTTACGTCGTCAACATAGGAGTACTTGTAGGGTTGGATGGGACCTACACCCTCTCTGAGTACGTTGGTGAAGGAGGTTACCGTTCTATCTTCAACGATTACCTTGTAACGCAAAGTTTGTGCGAAGGTGCCGTTGTAGCTTACGTTTGCAGTAACGTAGCCAGTATTGGAACCACTATAGGTGCGGATTACCTTGCTATCATCCCATTCTACCAATACACCGCTACCGGAAGTTGCGAAGGAACCTATAGCTCCGTCTGCATATTCAACCTTGTTGCCGTTTTGCGGATATACGCTCCACTTCTCGTAAGTCTCGAAGGGGTCTATTTCAAAGTGCAACGTTGTGGGAGCGCCCTCGGGAGTAGTAGCGAAGGAGGTTACTTCGTTTGCCTCGAACAAGGAGACGATTTGTCTGTTAGCGTAGTTTACGGGGATGGTTATTGTTTGATATCCGCCCAATTCGTTACCTATCGTTGCGTATATTCTTGCAGTACCGCCTTGAACGCCTATAGTACCTGCTTCTCTACCGTAGGTGTCAAAGATGGTCAAGGAGTGCTTGCGGTCGTATACTATTTCGGACTCGAAGATTTGTCCGGATGCGGTACTGAACGAACCTTGTCCTTTTACCGTCGTTTGAGATGCATCGTTCATTCCTGCGAAGGGTTCTATTTCGGTAGCCATGCCGTCTACAACGCCGTAGGGGTCAATATTGTAACTATTTGCAAGACCGCTTTCGTAGGTCATGTCGTAGATATTAAGAACGATGGAGGTAGCAAACCTAGTATCGGATGCAGCCGTTTCAGAAGTTGAGCCATATCTGAAGCTTGCTTCAATCTTTCTTCCGGTGTACAAGTCTTTCAAGTCGGTAGAACGGTTGGTAGCAAGATCGATAATATCGTAACTATCTGCCGTTAGGTCAAAGATGAGTTCTTTGCCCGTCCTATCGTACATATTGGAAGAAGTATCTTCTCCTTCAACGCTGTTTACTATGATTAGAACTCTTCTGTAGTAGTAGAAGTCGTTGGAGTTAAAGTCTTCGGAGTACTTTTCAACGTAGGGGTTGAGGGTGAGCGTGGTTAGTAGTTGTTCAAACTCTTCGCCCGTTGCGGTGCCTGCGTTCTTTGCATTAACGTAATCCTCGTTGCTTGCGTACTTGGATACGAAGACAGCCTTTCTCGTGCGGTTTAGTACGGTTACGGGGACTTCTACGTTTTGAACTATCAAGGAACCGTCATCTTTAGTTACGAATATCTTTGCGATAACGGCCTTGTTGTTGGAAGCATCGTATCTTCCGCCGGCTGAAGTCATTTCGCTTAGTATCTTAGCGTAATCCCAGTCAACGTCGAGTTCAACGGGTGAACTCATATTGTCAAAGTATGCCATTACCTTTTCGGGCAAGCCAACGAATCCAACGTACGGGTCGACTATCAACTCTGTAATTACGCCGTCTTCGTTAGTTCTTACTACGCTATCCTTAGAAACACCCGCAGTGGTTACGCCAACTTGGGTAATGTAGGATGAGTGTAGATATACCTTGAAGTAGAAGATTTGTTCGGTTTCACCGCTTCCTAGCGTTGCCTTAACGTTGAAGGTACCGCCGGGGAAGGAGTAGATAACGCTACTATCATCAAAGACTAGGTCGTATTTCTCTTCTTCACCATTTGCAAACAGTACGGTTACGCCCTCTTCAAAGCTCTTTACTTCAACGAGTACGTCGTCACCGCTTACCTTGTAGCCGTTATCGGATACTTTCTCGTACAAGTCTGATTCTTCAAATCTTTGTAGTAAAGCGTTAACGTCCACGTTACCGCGGTATGCGATAAAGTAGGTATCGGTAGTTGCGTTATGGTATACCTTAGCAATTTGACCGTTTGCCTTTGCAAGCTCGGTTGCGCTGTTCCAACCGTACAGTTCACTCGGCCACAAAGTGCTATCAAGTTCTACTGCACCGCTGGTTTCAAGTAATTCTGCAAGAGAGTTTGCAGAGCCAATCAACTTGGAGTTATTGCTCTTGCCTTGGCCTATTGCAACTATGGTTGCTCTGCCGAGTGCGCTAAAGTCGATGGGTTCGTATACGTTACCGGTGATGTTGGTGGTTTCATTGGTGTACCAAGTGCTTACGCCAACTGCAACGCGACTTTCTACGACTATCATTATGGGGAGGTTTTGACGAACTTCAAGAACGCAATTATCTCCTTCTGCAATAATATTTCCGTCGTTGTCTACGATGCTTTCTACTCCACCAAAGTCAAGAGTTACACCTACCGAGAGGTCAACGTCGTGGGTAGTAGTTACTCTATAGTCTAGCGGTACGTGAGGATATTGAACGTCAAGGCTCTTTTCATTACCAAGGGTGGTGGTTACGTTTAAGCAACCGTCGGTTAATCCAAGTAGCTTATCAAGTTCTTTCTCCAAGCCGTCGACTGCGTAGGGATTGAGGCTTATAGAGTTGGGTAGGTTGTAATTGTAAATGCTTTCGGCATTAATGGTGAATACTGCTTGGGCTTTGATATATCCAAATACGTCGTCACCAATCCATGCCTCGGCCAATACTAAGCCACCCTCCAAGCCGTATGCTTGGATAGACTTCCAAGTTACGTCGTATACGTTATCCTCTAGGGTGTCGTCTACGGTAATCTTAGCGTACTTGGGTAGTTCAAATACCTCGAGAGCATTATACTCGAATTTATCGAATACTTGGGTTGCCTCGGCATCTACGTAGTAGGTAATATCATCTACGTCTCTCGGGTTCTTGTTTTCATAGGTCATGTCGAAGGTTACTTGGTTGTTAACCTTGTCACCTAGTACAACGATACCTTCAATTTCACTTTGTGAGTAGAAGTCGAACTTGTTATCGCCAAAGTCGAAGGATACGTCGACCATGCCTACGGTACCGTCCATGAAGGTTACTCTTACTGCACTGGGTAGTTCAAACTTGAAGGGGTCTTCAATGGTAAGAACGTAGTCGCCTTGCGTTCCGATTATGCTATAAGAGTCTTCGTAAACGGTGTTAATTTCTTTAATCTCTTTTGCAGGAAGTAGTTTTTCGGTCAAAGTTAGGGTTACTTGTTGTGACCAAATCTTCTTGCCTTCCTTCCAACCTACGTTAGCTATCATAACGTTGATTTGAGGTACGTCCTCACCAACGAATGAGTATGAAGGCTTAAAGCCGTCGGCGTCAACGTAGTTCCAACCTACGATTTCAAACTCACTGGTACTAATAGTGTTGTTTGCTACTTGGTGGATGGTGGCTCTAATGTCGTCTCTTGCAAGAAGTGCATCAATACCGTTATCCGCATCGTAGAGGTAAATCGGGTCGGCGTTTTCGGGAATTACGAGTTGAGATATGGTAGTTTGGTTGATTACGATATTAACGTATCTTTCGGTATAGTAACCGAATACTTCGTCATACAACAATGCGCTGGTATAGTAGTTTTCAACGCCGTCGAACGAAGGATCGATAAACTTAACGTTAGTGAGATAGTTCTTACCGTTAATGGTGATAATATCACCTTCTACCTTATCTGCAAAGTTACTGCTTAGTATATCAAAGTATATTTCCGCAGGAGCAACGGAGGTGCCGTTTGCAGTCAAGAACTTAACGTCTTGATAATTTTCAAGTACGCTTGCATCGTCGTGAACTTCGCTAGCAAATCCGCCGATATAATAGCTTGCGTAAGGATATACCTTAATATTGTTAATTCTGGTGGGCTTTCTTCTTTCAACAGTGAAGATTACGGGAAGCTCTTGTACGTTTTCGCCCGTTCCTATTACTGCCGTCCAAGTATAAGTCCAGTTGGTCTCGCTGTAAGCGTAATTGAGTTTGCTTGCATCGTCGCCTCTCCAGTAGAAGTCCCTACCTTCAACCAATACGGCGTCGTAGAAGGTGTGTTCTTCGTCAATACCGTAACTTACAGCTATGGTATTAGGTAGGTTGAAGGGGTTAACTGCTCCGCTTGCGAGGTATGCCGTTTCGCCAACTGCACCACCCTCGGCATCGTTTAAGGAGTTAACTCTAATCTTAGTTAAGGTGTTGTTTCCAACTAGTGCGTTAGCATAAGTGGTGAACTCTTCCTTGTTTACGCCTTCGTATACAATATACAAAGTGCCGTTTGCGTTCTTGTAGGTATGGATTGCACTCTTTGCTCCGGTGTAAGCTTGTATTCCTGCACCAAATTTAGCAACCTCTGCGGTGGGCCATACGTTAACTTCATTATGAACGTTTCCGGTTGCAAGTGCGCTTACGTCAACGTCGGAGTAGTTTGCCTTTACACCTGCAGGATAGAAAGCAATCACCATGACGTCGCCTCTTTCGTAAGCAAGAGTCATGTTAGCGGTCGCTCTGTCTTCAAAGGGAGCGATTTCGCGGTCGGCTACGGTTTGGCTCAAGTCGTTCTTAACTATCTTCTTGGGCAATACGTTCAAGGTGATAGCAATTTCTTGCTCGTGTCCTTGTGCATCTCTTACTACGAAGATGACTTCGTACGGGGGATGTGAAATTGCATCCAAGTCAAGGTCGGCAATAGAGCTTGCGTTTACTCTTACTACTTCCCAATTTTCAATCTTGGTAGTAATTACGTTACCATTTCCGTCAACGATGGGTTCATTTTCCCTATCGGTTACGTTTGAGGTAATGCTAATCCACTTGATAGAGGTAATATCTCTATAGATATTAACGTTATTGATGGGGTCTACCGTGAGCGTATTATTCGTAAGCGTTGCAGCAAAATCGTTGGTTACACCACTATAGTGATATACTACGCTGTTATTGGGAACGGAAGCATAATTCGTGGAGTTGTTTACTACCTCGTTACCAACGCCGAGTTTAACGTAGAAGTCACGATATGCTTCAAAGTCTTCACGAGATACTCCGGTGTATACGAAGTAAGTTACTTGACTTTCTTCATCATAGTAAGCGTTAAATCCGCTGTTGCCACCCATAAATTCGGTATAAGCACCGTAGGTTGCACTCAATACTTTTGCAACGGGGTTCTCTATTTGAGTCTTGGAAACTGCAGTTGCTTTGTTGAGTCCAGCCAACGTCTCTTCGTCACGACCAAGAGCAATAATCATATTACCACCCTTTTCGTAAACGAGGTTCATTGTCATTCTTGCACTAATGCTGTCAACCGATACTGCCTTGCAGTTCTTTACGTTAATTGGAACGAGAACGGTTACAGGCTCGGAATCCTTACCTATATAGGTTTGTTCCTTATTATCATAGGTACGCGTGTAGCTGTACGTGAGTTTTGCGTATGCCGTAGATCCATCGTACTTGACTACCATATCGCTCAAATCCCAATCAAGCTTGTTGAATACGTATCTCTTTAGGATATAATCGGTCTCTTCGCTTTGGCCGGGGAGCTTAAACTTTTGATATACGCCTTGTTGCATATACTTTAGTTTTGCCGTGTATACCAAAGTGGTGGGAAGTTGTGCCTTGTATTCTTCCTCGTTGTAGGTCAACGGGTCGATTGTGGGCAACGAAAGTACGGGTTCGCCGTTGGGATCTTCGTTGAGTATCCACTTGATTTCTTGGGCGTTTCTATCACCTTGGGTTTCAAACTTCAAGGTAGAGTCGGGGTTAACCATTATGCCACCCTCAACTTCTGCTTTAATATATTGAACGGCACCGGTGCTATCCTTGGAGTAGGTTTCCTCAGCACAGTAACCAATGATATAACCCTTGGTTCCTTCTACCGTGGGAGCAAAGCTTAGCAAGCTGAAATCCCAGTATACTTCGACACCGGCAGAGTCGTTGGAGTTACCATCTTCAAAGTTAGCGTAGTTACGGTTGGGTAGTATCTCGTTAATATCGTTTACTTCATAACCGCCGTTGTACTTGATATTGTGACGTGAACCACCCGTTTCCATAGCCCACGTTCCGCCGTATGCGGTAAAGTCTAAGATATTGTAAGGATCGTGGAATACGATGGTTTCCGGAGGTTGCATCGGCTTTTCATCCATACCTGCAGTACCGCCCGCTTTAGAGACGTAGAAATTGGAAGTTATGGAAGAAACGGAACGCATTCTCAAACCGGTATTGTTAATATCGATTTCTTGGAATCTGTCGTCCTTTGCACTCATGATTTCAATAGCGGTTGCAAAGGGTCCGGGGTTGCTAAAGTCCAAACTACCGTCGTCCCTGACGGGGTAACGACTTACGTAAGAATACTTATAAGCTTTTAGTGCGTCGCTATAGAGAGCGCCACCGGTTACAAGACCGCCCCAGTTAAAGTTGCCGTCGTAAACGTTTTCACTTACCGACCAACCAACTGCACCAAAGATGAAGTCGCGCTCGTCATAATGTCCGTAAACGTCACGAACGTAGGTTCTACCTATTAACGTCTTGGTTACGGCACCAGTGACGGGATCTGCAACGTATTCGTAGTCGTTGATGATTACGTAACTGTTAACAACGTTGGTGTTTATCCACTTTTCAATCATATCGGCAATACCTTGGTAGTAAGCATCCAAAGGCTCGCCTTCCTTATTGTAAAGAATGGTATCTGCACGCATTGCGGTTGCACCGGGCATATAAGCGTCGTCGACGTTCTCCATCTTGGGATTACCGTCGTCGCCGTAAACGATATTGCCTTCTGAATCGTAAACGTACTTCTTACCAACGGTACCCATTGTAGCGTTGGAGTAGCTTGCTCCGTTTAAGAATAAGGTAATTCTATCTAGCAAGGTGTCAACGGCGTTATTTAGGGTAATCTTTGCGTAAACACTCTTATCGATAAAGTCGAGTTCACGAGAGTAACCGGTCATAATATTGCCGTCGTCGTCAAACGAAGGTTCTACGGTAACTTTACCATTGGAGTCACAGTCGGTAACCGCGCTCAAATTGCCGTAGTTGCCATAATTGTAATAGTTGTATCCAACCAAGTTGTCGCCTACGTCTAGTATACCTGCGTTGCCGATTAGGTCTTGGACGTTGGTCGTGAGGTGACGGTGGTCGATTTCTCCGTCGCCGTTAATATCAATACCCGTCTTAACTAGGTATTCCGTTATATCAGCGTCAAGTGCCAACTCGGGCGTCGTAACGGTGGAATTCGGATTTTCTAACTTAGGCTCGTAAACACCGGTAGTGAGGCTCTTTTCACTATCCAAGAACGTGTACGGCATGCCTTCGACTGCCCACAACGTGGATGCTACTTCCGTTTGTTGCAACGGGCTACCTATTAGGTCTTTTTCATCTATCATGCTATAAGCATAGGTGAATGGTAGCAAGTGCGAAATCAAACGTAGCGCTTGGTCGAAGATATCCATCAAGAAGTCTATTTGGTAAAGAACCATTTGAACTATGTTCATAATCGTTCCTGCGGAATCACCAAGCATGGAACCAAGAGCAAAGTTCAATACGAATCCTAGTAGTGAGCCAACCAATCTGCTTCCTGCGGCGTACAAAGTATCTCTATAATACGCCTCGGTATCGTAAACGTAGTCGTACATTCTAATATCGGCTTCTTCGTTATATTCACCAACGAAGGATAGGTACTTGTAGTCACCTTCTTCAGTTCCTTCGGGAGCTGCACAAAGGTCAGCCATATTATAACGTTGATCCATGGAAATAGGACTGTATCCGCTATAACCGAGTAGCAAGTTGTGTACTAGGTCGAATATACCGTTAATCATGCTGGAAGAAATCCAAGCTTCAATATAAGTAATGGAGTCGGAACTATCTTTCTTACCCTCTTCAAATCCGGATACGTAGTTGGTCCAAGGAACGAATACGGGCTTGCCCATTGCATCCAAGAATTGAGAAGTGGTATCAATGCTGGATACGGAACCGAACAAAGAACCTAATACGTTGCCTGCCAAAGTGGAAACGATGGTACCACCAATTCCGCCGATTGCACCGCTAATAGCATTCTTAATTGCACTGGAAGCTTGTCCCTTAGCGGTATCGAAGATTGCGTTAACGGTCTTTTCGGTAAGTGTGGTTACGTAGGAGTATTGGGTTAGCGGGATACCGTCTTGGGTATAACCTGCATCCGAGGGATCCTCTATTTGGGCACCCTCACCCCTACTGGAAGCGTCTGCAATATCTGCGCCAAGGCGTAGACGCAAA
>JAZSLG010000018.1:0-12467 GCA_045535235.1 Candidatus Stercoripulliclostridium sp. | reverse complement strand
GTCCCGTTGGTACAACCCTTGAAGAAGCACAAAAAATACTTGGTAAGCATAGAATCGAAAAGCTCCCCCTTGTTGATAACGAAGGCAACCTAAAGGGACTAATCACTCTAAAAGACATTGAAAAATCCATTCAATATCCCAATAGTGCAAAAGATGCTAATGGTAGACTACTAGTTGGTGCGGCAGTAGGTGCAGGCGCAAACTATTTAGATAGAGTTAAAGCTCTCGTAGACGCTAAAGTTGATATTATTGCTATTGATACTGCACACGGTCATAACCAAGGTGTTCTAAACGTAGTTTCCAAAATAAGAGAAAAGTTCCCCACTCTTCCTATCATTGCGGGTAACGTTGCAACAGCTTCCGCGACTGAAGCACTCATTAAAGCAGGTGCCGACGTAGTTAAAGTTGGTATTGGCCCCGGCTCTATTTGCACAACTCGTGTTGTTGCTGGTATTGGTATTCCTCAAATTACTGCAATTATGGATTGTGCCGAGATGGCAGATAAATACGGCAAACGCATTATCGGTGACGGTGGCGTTAAATATAGTGGAGATATTATAAAAGGTCTTGCAGCTGGTGCCAGTGCTATTATGCTTGGTAGTCTTTTAGCTGGAACACAAGAAGCTCCCGGCGCTCTTGAAATCTACCAAGGAAGAAGCTTTAAGGTTTATCGCGGTATGGGCTCTATGTCCGCTATGGAAGCAGGTAGCAAAGACCGCTATTTCCAAGAAGATGCTAAAAAGCTCGTTCCCGAAGGCGTTGAAGGTAGAGTTCCTTATAAAGGCTCCCTATCCGACGTTATTTACCAACTTGTTGGTGGTATTCGTTCTGGTATGGGATACTGTGGTAAAGCTACAATCGAAGAGCTTCGTACTTCCTCCGAGTTTATTAAGATTACGAACGCATCTTTGGTTGAAAGTCACCCCCATGACATTTCCATTACCAAAGAATCACCAAACTATTCTCCCAAAATTTAATCGAATGTACGACGAAAAAGAAGAGTTCCAAGCGGAACTCTTCTTTTACTATATGAATTATTTATATTAAAATACAAATTACGCCACCTTTACCTTCGTTAACTATTCTATTAACAGCGCGACGTAGTTTCTTTTGACAATCTACGGGCATATTGCCAATTTTCGAGTCAAGGTCTTCTTTAACTAGACTAGACAAGGGCTTTCCAAACATATTCGTATTCCATATACCTCTCTTATCATCATGAAATTCACTCATAAGGTAATTTACCAATTCTTCCGACTGCTTTTCAGAGCCGATTATTGGATTAACCTCCGTTTCCACGTCGACACGTACCATGTGAATCGAGGGTGCTTTAGCTTTCAACTTAACGCCAAATTGAGTTCCCTTTTTAAGTAATTCAGGCTCCTGCAATTCCATTTCATCCATACTAGGCAATACAATACCATAACCGGTTTCTCTTACTTGATCTACCGCTAATTTTAGTTTTTCGTATTGCTTATAAGCATCTGAAGCTTTAATTAGATAGCTCATCAAATCATACTCGTCGTTTATACAATCACCACATTCTTCCGAAAGTGTTTTATAGAATAAATCTTCCTTAGGCTTAAACGATAAATCCAGTACACCCTCTCCTGAATTTACCTCAACGTCTGGTTCTCCAACAAAATATTCGTCAATATTATAGGAAGATGCCACTTCTTGGAAATCTTTTAATTTAATTTTCTGCGCACCCGACTTCAACTTCTCGATAAGCAACTTAATTAATGGGTGACTTTCTTTTAAGGCTCTTATCCACTTTGGTAGTTTAACGTCAATTCGTTTTAGTGGAAATTCCATTAAAACGCTAGAAAGTATCTTTTCCAATATTTCTTTACCCGCGGTAAGCAAATTTGCAGGGATTACACTAACTCCATATTTTTCTGAAAGAGAATCTGCTAGATTGGTTGTATCTAGACTTTCCGGATTAACACAGTTTAGTACGACGACAAAAGGTTTACCTATCGCCATAAGTTCTCTAACAACTCTTTCTTCGCTAGCAACGTAGTTTGAACGAGGAATATCCCCTATCGTGCCATCTGTCGTTATTATAACACCGACGGTAGAATGTTCGCGTATTACTTTTTCCGTACCGATTTCTGCGGCTTTTTCAAAGGGTATATTTTCATCGGACCAAGGAGTTTTAACCATTCTCGGTTTCCCCTCCTCTTCATTACCAATAGCTCCGTCAACCATATAACCGACACAATCAATCATTCTTATTCTTGCCTTACTTTCTCCCACCGTAATTGGCACAGCTTCACTAGGCACGAATTTTGGTTCAGTAGTCATGATAGTTTTTCCATCTGCTGATTGCGGAAGCTCGTCGCGAGCTCTATCGCGCGAATAACCGTCGTCAACCACGTCTAACACTATCTCTTCCATAAATCTCTTTATGAACGTTGATTTACCCGTTCTTACCGGTCCTACAACGCCAACGTAAACGTCGCCGTTGGTTCTTTTAGCAATATCTTCGTATATATCGTATGTCTGCATAGACGTCCTCCAAATTATTTTGGTAAATTCTATGCAAATAACTAGCAGAATATGCAAAGAAAAACGCACCTTTCTCGGTGCGTCTTACAATTAATTTAGCTTTATGACGTAACCTTTTCAAGATAAGCAATTTTTGCACAACAGCAGAAAATGTGCATCGCCGTCTTTAATTCTTCCATTGGAGGTAACGTCGGGGCAATTCTAAGATTACTATCGTCCGGGTCATTTTTACAAGGATAGGTTGCACCCGCACCCGTGAATACAACGCCTGCTTCTTTTGCGAGTTGTACGGTTCTTCTTGCCGTTCCCTTTTCCAAAAAACAAGAAATAAAATATCCACCTCTAGGCTCGTTCCATTTAGCTATGCCAGTATCTCCCAATTCTTCGGCCATAATTCTTAAAACTTCTTCAAATTTAGGACGTAATATTTGTGCGTGCTTTTCCATGTGGTCATAAACGTCTTTTGCGTTTTGGAAATAACAAGCATGCATGAATTGAGAAACTTTATCCGGTCCAATAGTTTGCTTGCTCATATACTTTCTTTGGTCGTCCATATTAGCTTTACTACCTGCCATAAAAGCAACACCGGCACCGGCAAAAGAAATTTTTGACGTTGAACCAAACATATATACTATATCTTCGTTTCCAACTTTCTTTGCTTCTTGATATATATCTGTCATTTCGTCTTGACCATATAATGCATGTACCATATAAGCATTATCCCACATTATACGGAAATCTTTAGCTGCAGGTTTTAAGTTTGCAAAACGTTTAATTACTTCATCGGAGTATATAATTCCCATTGGATTAGAATACTTAGGAACGCACCAAACGCCCTTAACGCTAGGATCTTTAACTAATTCTTCTATCATATCCATATCGGGACCGTTTTCTCCAATTGGAACGTTGATCATTTCAAAACCAAAAAGTTCGGTTATAGCAAAATGTCTGTCGTAGCCAGGGACGGGGCAAATCCATTTTAGTTTACCTTGTTTATTCCAGGGCTCGTTACCTAAAACGCCAAATTGCATTGCACGTTGAATAGTATCGTACATTAAATTTAAGCTTGCATTGTAAGCTACTATGATCTCATCATTGGAAATTCCGCCTAATAGTTCACCAAACAACTGCTTTAACTCCGGTATTCCGTCGGCAATACCATAGTTGCGATAATCTATTTTACGCAAAAAATCAGTCTTTGAATTTACTGCATCAAACATATCCATACTTAAATCCAATTGCTCTTTACAAGGTTTACCGCGAGACATATCTAGTTTAAGATTCATATTCTTAAAAGAAGTATATCTTTCTAGTTCTGCTTGAAGTAGTTTCTTTTGTTCATTAATAGTTAAGTCTCTATACATACATACTCCTATTGTTTATCTTCATCTTTTGAGCGAACCACAATTTTTATAGGTGTACCACTAAAATCAAAAGCCTTTCTAAGTGAATTTTCTATATATCTCTTATAAGAAAAATGCATTAGTTTTCCATCGTTTACAAACATAACGAATGTAGGCGGATTGGTAGAAGGTTGAGAGGAATAAAAGATTTTAAGTCTTTTACCATTATGCGTAGGCGGTTCGTTAACCGAAATTGCGTCTCCTATTACGTCATTCAATACGCCTGTAGGAATTCTTCTTGATGCATTCTCATAAGCTTGCATTGCAGTATCAAGCACGGTGTTAACGCGTTTACCGGTAAGAGCAGAAATAAACACCGTCTTAAGATAGGTCATAAACTTAAGTTCAGTTTGCAATTTCTCGGTAAATCTATTAACAGTATAGGTATCCTTTTCAATAAGGTCCCACTTGTTCATTACTAAAACGCTAGGTTTACCCGCATCGTGAACAAGACCGCATATTCTAATATCTTGCTCCGACAACATTTCCATGCTATCCACTACTACTAGAACAATATCTGCTCTACGAATGGCACTTATGGAACGTATTACCGAGTAATACTCCACGTCTTCTTCAACCTTACTCTTCTTTCTTATTCCTGCAGTATCAATGATGGTACATTTTTTACCATTGTACTCAAAAGGCGTATCTATGGCGTCACGCGTGGTACCTGCTATGTTCGAAACTATAACACGTTCAAAGCCTAATAAACGATTAGTCAAAGATGACTTACCGCTATTGGGTTTTCCAACTATCGCAATTTTAATAGTTTCTTCTTCTGCATCAGCATCATTCTTTTCAAAATTAGCACAGACGGCGTCTAATAGGTCACCAAGCCCCAAACTTTGTTCTGCCGATATCGCCATAGGCTCGCCTAAATCCAGCGCCCAAAAGTCGTGTATTACGCTATCGTCTTTGCCATCCACTTTATTTACGGCAAGAACTACTGGCTTATTCGTACAACGCAACATTTGAGCGACGTCGTAGTCGTCCGCCATAATTCCCGATTTACCATCAACAAACAATAATATAACGTCGGCTATATCTACTGCCAACTCTGCTTGTCTACGGATATGACGCCACATTTGGTCTTCACTTTTAAGTTCTATACCACCGGTATCTACCATAGTAAAATTATAACCACACCATTCAACGTCGACGTAGATACGGTCGCGGGTAACTCCGGGCATATCGTTAACTATTGATACTCGGCGTCCCGCCATTTTATTAAAGAAAGTTGATTTTCCAACGTTAGGTCTACCAACTATAGCTACAACTGGTTTTGCCATAATACTACTCCATTTCCTCCACGTGTTTTACCACTCTTGATACCTTTATGCCACGTAAAATCGGCTTTCCTTTGGTATCTTTTTTCTCGATACGAATATCCTCTGTGTCTACCTCGTGTAAATTATTTTCATCGTCTATAAAAGCAAGCTTATAAGGCTCTAACACAAGCGATGCAAACGCTACTTTATAAGGCTCGCCATAAATATCGATTATCCTTAGACCTTTGCGAGCGCGTTTCATTGGACTAAATTCCGATGCAATTACCTTTTTACCGGTACCTTTATCGGTAATAACAATAATTTCTCCTAGTGGCATATATGCTTCTTTGCCATCAGCATCATAGCCTAGTTCAACCTCGGCTTGACCTGCAAATACAACGTGTGCATTTTTATTAAGATTAACACCTATTACACCGCCGGCAATCCTACCATGCAAAGGATAATCATCAACTTCTGAGTTAACGCATTGACCATCGCTTGTAACGAACACGATAGTCGCGTTCTTTTTAACAATTTCGACACCTAT
The DNA here is from genome assembly GCA_045535235.1 of Candidatus Stercoripulliclostridium sp. Taxonomy (GTDB): domain Bacteria; phylum Bacillota; class Clostridia; order Christensenellales; family DTU072; genus Stercoripulliclostridium_A. The sequence continues at coordinate 6,738 of JAZSLG010000018.1, read as the reverse complement.
TACTTCGTCGTCACCCTTTAGGGATATAACTTGGTACGCCTCTTTAGCTACAAAATAATTGCGGAATAACGTTTTCTTAACCATACCGTTTTTGGTATAAATATAAACTTCTTCACTTTCCAAGTTATCTGGATTAGCCGATAGTACGGCAATCGCCTTTTCGTCTTTTGTAGCAAACGCCGGATACAAGGTATTAAGGGTGTCTCCCTTTTCTTTCCATTGTTTTTCAGTAACACTATTAACGTCAAGCTTGTAACAGTTTCCTTGATTGCTAAATACTAATACAGTATGGTCGGGTTTAACTTCGTGTATATCTCTCGTTAAACCATCCAAACCACTTGATTCCACATCACGATTGGCAGAAATAAAATTACGTGTAGAAAGAACCTTAACGGTGCCACTTTCACTCAAAGTAACGATACAACGTTTATTAGTACGCTTGGTGGGGTCAAACAATTGAGGCTTAATATCAATATCTTCAAGACTATTAATAATTGTAGTCAAACGCTTGCACTTATATTTATCGCGTATTTCTTGCAATTCTTTTTTGACGACTTTGTATTGTTCTCTTTCGCTAGAAATAATCTTAGTAAGCTCTGCTATTTGTTTGTTAAGCTCAGTCAACTCATTTTCAAACTTATGAACGTCAAGCTTATTAATATTACCCAATTGCAAACTAAGAATGGCTTCTGCTTGTGCTTCAGAAAGCGTAAACCTTTCGCGCAACTTAGTCTTTGCTTCCGCCCTCGTTGAAGCTCCTCTAATAATGGCAATTACTTCATCGATATTAGGCATTATAATACGATAGCCCTCAAGCACTTCTGCGCGCTTTTCGGCAACGTTCAAATCAAACTTACTGCGTTTATAAATTACAGATTTTTGATAGTTTAAGTAATATTTTAACATCGGAATTAAACCTAATTGACAAGGTTTTCCATCTGCTATAGCAACCATATTTATCGGATAGTTGCATTGTAAATCAGTATTTTTATAAAGGCCTTCTAGCACCTTTACGGCATCTTCACCCTTCTTTAATTTTACAACTATTCTAAGTTCCGTTCCGTGAGATTCGTTAAAAACGTCTACTACGTTTCCGTAAACCTCCTTATTCTTTTCACGAAGGTCATATATACGATTTATTATTTTTTCCGTAGGATTAATGCCCCAAGGGACTTCCGTTATTACAATATTTTGTGAAGAACCCTCGTTTTCAATTTCCGCCCTACCGCGAAGGACTATTTTACCTTGTCCCGTCTCGTATATGTTGTATAAAGCTTGACCGCCAACCAAAAAACCGCCTGCTGGAAAGTCTGGTCCTTTTATGATGGTTAACAATTCGTCCAACTTCATCCTAGGATTATCTATAAGCGCTATACACCCGTCGATAACTTCGGTTAGGTTATGTGGAGGAATGTTCATTGAAAAACCAATCGCTATACCTGTAGCGCCATTAACTAGCAAATTAGGGAATCTACCAGGAAGAATATCAGGTTCATCAAGGGTATCATCAAAGTTTTTTGACCAACTAACGGTATTTTTATCAATATCGCGCAAAAGCTCCATCGTTAATGCTTCTAATCTTGCTTCCGTATAACGCATAGCAGCAGGACCGTCACCCATTGCCGTACCAAAGTTACCTTGTCCGTCAACAAGAGGCATTCTCATACTAAAATCTTGAGCCATACGCACCATTGCGCCATAAATAGAGCTATCACCATGGGGATGATATTTACCCATACAATCACCAACAATACGAGCGCTCTTTTTATACTCACTTTGAGGCCCCATTTTAAGATTGTGCATAGTGAACAAAATTCTGCGTTGAACTGGTTTTAATCCATCCTCTACCCTAGGTAACGACCTATCAAGAATAATATGCTCGGAATATATCATCATAGATTCCGGCATAACCGTTTCCAAAGGCCTTTCTAAAACGTCACTCTCTAAATTTAATGTTAATTGTGTTCCTTTAGCTTTTGCCATCTTTAGCCTCCGAATTTGGTCTTAAACGTATCTACTTTGTTAAAATTTGCATTCTCGTTAATATAGGTTTGCCTTGCATCGGCATCATCACCCATCCAAAGAGATACCATCTTGGTCGCCGATTCAAAATCGGCTATCGTTACTCTAGTAAGAGTCCTACTACCGGGCTTCAACGTAGTATCACGCAACTGGTCGTAATTCATTTCACCAAGACCTTTATAACGTTGTAGGTGATACTGTCCTTTTACTTCCGCAAGAATTTTTTCTAATTCGTTATCGTTATACGCATATTTCTTAAATCCAGTCTTCTTTTGCTCTACTTTGTAAAGAGGAGGCATACCTAAATATACGTGTCCTTCCTCAATAAGAGGACGCATGTGTTGATAGAAGAAAGTTAATAGTAAGCATCTAATATGTTCACCATCGTGGTCCGCGTCTGCAAGAATTATAATTTTATCGTATTTGAGGTTTTTAATATCAAAACTCTTGTCAAAGTCGGTACCAAGTGCGTAAATAATGGTTTTAATCTCTTCATTTTGAAGTATTGCCGTTCTATGACTCTTCATAGTATTAAGAGGCTTACCGCGAAGGGGCAAAACAGCCTGGAACTTGGGGTCTCTACCTTGCTTTGCCGAGCCTCCTGCAGAGTCACCTTCTACGATAAATAATTCATTACGACTATAATCCCTACCTGAACATGACGAAAGTTTGCTAGCAAGAACTTGGCCTGTCATTGAATTCTTAGAACGTATAGCCTCCTTGAATTTCTTTTCCTCGCTACGCATTTTAGAGGTGTTTACACCAATTTTGAATATCATGGTGCCTAAATCTTTATTCTTCTTTTCTGCAAAGAATAAACTTAGTTGTTCGTAAACTAAACTATCAACCCAACCTTTGACCTCCGGGTTTCCGAGTTTGGTTTTAGTTTGTCCCTCAAATTGCATATTTTGCATTCTTACGCTAATGACAGCAGTCATACCGTCACGATAGTCATCACCCGATGGCGCAGTATCTTTTGCTTTTAAGAGATTATTTTTCTTTACGAACTCGTTCAAAGCTTTAGTAAATGCGAGCTTAAAACCAGTTTCGTGAGTACCACCCTCATGAGTAGGTATATTATTGACGTATGAAACTATTTCATCTTCCGGCCTATCCGTATACTGAATAGCGACTTGCACTTGGAATTTCTTTTCAGTGTCCTTTGCTTCAACGTATATTATTTTCTCAGAACGCTTATTATTATGTTCGTTCAAACTCTTAACGAAATCAACGATACCGCCTTTGTAATAATATCTTTCAAAAGAAGGCTCGCCGTTTTCATCAACACGTTGCATATTTGTAAAAGTAAAAGTTACACCTTTAGTTAGATATGCAAGTTCTTTTAAACGCTTAGATATGGTATCATGGTTAAATTCAACAGTTTCAAAAACAGTAGCATCAGGTTTGAAAGTTGTTTTGGTGCCACGCTTCTTCGTTGTACCTATACACTCTAAATCTCCTTGAGGAATACCGCTTTGGACTTTTCTTGGGGTAACGATTTTTTGATAACGTTGGAAATATATTTTCTTATCACGACATACTTCTACTTCCAACCAATCAGATAGAGCGTTAACTACAGATGCACCAACGCCGTGCAAACCACCCGAAAATTCGTATTCTTTATTATCGAATTTTCCACCGGCATGCAATTGAGTAAAAATCAATTCAACACCACTTTTTTTATACTTAGGATGTCTATCAACAGGCATGCCTCTACCATTATCTTCAACACAAATAGAACCGTCTTTATTCAAAACGACTTGTATAGTATCCGCATAACCATTAAGCGCTTCGTCAACGGAGTTATCTACAATTTCCCACAAAAGATGATGTAATCCGTTAACCCCAGTGGTACCAATATACATACCGGGGCGAAGTCGGACAGCCTCGAGACCTTCCAAAACCACAATATCGGAAGCGTCATACTTTTTTACTGCATTTTTGCGTTTATCATTTTCAGGTTTTACTGTTGCCATTTAATCCTCCAAATCGACACGAAAATACACAATATATAGTATCATATACTTCCTTTTAAGTCAATATTTTGTCTTTTAATTTTATATAATATATATAATAAAATAATATAATAAAATATCAATGCAATAGTAACAAGAATAGTAACAAGATTTGTAAAGCGTTTAACGAATTATTGAAGAAGAGTTACATATAATAAAAGATATGAATAAGCTACAAATTCTTTTTAAGAAAGATGTCCCTGAGTATGATTATATAATAAATCAAATTAAAACCTACGAGCATCTTTTAATAAAAGAAGTTAATTATATTAAATACGATAAAATATCCGTGGAAAGTTCGCAATCACTTTTAGATACAGTATGTAGAATCACTAGTGAAGCAATATATGCTTTCTTTAAGTTTAGGGTACTCGATTTGTGTTTTAAGGATATTAATTTGCGTGATTATGATAAATATGCATTAATAGGTGCGCTCCTTTCTGTAGACAAAGAAAACGAGAAAAAACAGATTTACAACACGATAATTAACTTAAAAATTATTTCTCTTGAAAGCCTTATGGATTTCAGATTAACACGATTATTAAAAAGCTGGAACGAACTTGCAGAGTTAGCTTACAAGCTTTCCAAAGAAGTGAACAATCGTGAAGAACTATATGAATTAATCTCTTATTTTATTTCAGGAATTGAAAAGCAATCTCGAGTTACTATAACCGATACTAACCCAATAAATCTCGCAATAGACGGTAACGTATTGTCCCCTATTGCTTTTACTAGCGACCACGATATAAATTTGCTTATAACGGTAATAAGTGAAGGACCTAGCCATCTTATTATCAAAAACCAGGATATATTATCTAAAAAATTATTAGATACTTTTAGAGCTTTAGGACAATAAAAAAGAGGGCAATTTTGCCCTCTTCTTATATTTAATGAGCATTATAATAACTCCGAAGACGTTTCTCCAGTTAGCATATCAAATTGTAGCGTTTTCCTTTCGCCATTTTCAATATACTTAATCGTTACGTAATCTTTATCAGTATATTCAGCAGATATAATCATAGCTTGTGATTTATCAAACGCTTTCTTAATGATTTCTATTTCATCATCGCCATACCAACCGACGTTATCACTAACAAACAACACGTTGCCAAATAGGTTATTTACCTTAGCAAGTAATTTCTTTTGTTGCATTGTAAACGTTAAATTGAAATCACGAAGGAAGAATACGTCTGGATCGTTGCAGAAAGCCCTACCATCCAAATGACGACGGAAAATGGTATTTGTCATGGCATTTTGAGCAGAAGGTAATTCTTGGTTAATACCAAGTTTATTATAGAACTTACCTTTATACTTTAAGTCTACGTCGCAACTAATACGACAAGCGTCTACGATGCCAAAACAAGATCCAAGAGGAACGCCACAACCAAGCAAAAGCTTATCACCCACACATTCACGCAAGAAATCCATAGCCTCAGCCATAATTTGACCACGAGATTTGCCATTTCTAGGATGAATACATTGGCTATAAAGAAAATCTAGCTTAACCATATCGTATCCCCATTCATTTAGAATAACGTTAAAGAAATTACGTATGTATTGACGAGCGCCCTCGTTATATATATCCAAGGTATAAGCACCGCCCCAAGCAAATACGCCCTTTGCAAGCTTGCCTTTTTTATCTTTAAGAAGCCATTCAGGATGTTCTTTAGTTAAACGGGAATTGTGTTGTGCGCTAAAAGGAGCAATCCAAATACCTGCTAAATATCCTTCTTTATGAATCTCATCGGCAATATACTTCATTCCTTTGGGGAACTTGGGAGATGGATCCAACCAATCGCCAACATAAGGTTCGTAACCATCGTCAATTTGGAAAATACCAACTTTATCTTTCACCCTAGCAATGCCTTTAAGGTCGCGAATGATAATATCTTCGTCTATCTTTTGAAAATAATTATACCAACTCGTATATCCTGCTAGATGGTCAATACGCGGTTTGGGGCATTTCAAATCTTGGAAATAAGCATCAAACACGCTATCGTATTCGCCAACGTATTTGCTTACGTTAAATAATTCGTATGCTCCACTAATAATTACGCCTTCAACGTCCTTTGCTATTCTAAAAGTGCCATTATTCATATCTGCATAAAAAATGGTAAATCCAGTACGTTCATTTAAGGAGCCGTATAATTCAACTTCATTTTCCTTACGATAATAAGTATAGGTAAAACTATGAAATTCACCAGCATTCTTAGGATATTTAATAAAATTATAGTCACCCGATAGCGCGGCAAGTTCAAAGCCCTTCTTAGTAAACTTCGTAATAGGAGTCAATCCTTTTTGTTTGTCATCAATAGTTACTTCTTTGGATGTAGTCCAAGCTTGATATCCGTTAACGTAGAATCTCTCACCAGTCTTTGTAGGATGTTCATATTTAAGTTCAACGGCTATTAGCTCCATTTCTTTTTTGGGAGTAATAACAAGTTTAACGTTACTTGAAGTACAAGTTTCTTCAATGGAATAATCTACGGTTTGATATGATTCTTCTTCTTTAATTTCTCCATCAACCATGTATTTAATCCACAATTTACTTTCTTTCATTTTTTATCCTCCGAAATTTAATCACTCTTATTATTATATAATAGATATACTTTTTTTGCAATACTAATTTTTTAGAGAGGTTTTCTCTTAGCCTCGTACACAACATCTACGTTCTTTTTAAATAGTAAATAATCGTACTTTG
>JAZSLG010000116.1:0-6037 GCA_045535235.1 Candidatus Stercoripulliclostridium sp. | reverse complement strand
TCACGGCCTGCAAGGTCGATTGCCATTGCGGTTTGTATGCTAAGCTCAATATTAGCGCTATGGGCGGAAATGAGGGCGTTAACAACTTTGATAACGTCACCCTTTGCCATGTAGTGGGTTTCAAGAGTAGCTATATCAATATCCAGTCCAGCCTTTTTACCGGTGATATATGCATCTACTATCATTGCGGTTTTAACACGACGAAGGCGCATACCTATCAAACGGAACATGGATACCGGTGCGCCCGAAACAAGCGCTCTAAACCAAATTCCCATGGGAACGAGTAGGAAAAAGCCTACTATAAGAATACAAGCAATAACGATTAGTACAATCCAACCAGGTGCCATAAAATCAATCTCCTTAATATAATAATTTAGCCTACTAAACGCTTTTTATCCACGTTCGGTAGGCTATTTTAACTAATTTTCTGCTCTGTCAACTTTGACTTTGCCATCCTCAATGCGAGTTACTATCAAGCTTTCTCCCTTATCAATATAAAAGCCTTCGCTTATTACGTCCACGACGACGCCCTCCACGTTTGCCTTTCCAATCGGTTTAAGGTCGGTTAGCGCAACGCCGTATTTATCTTTTAGCGCGCTAAAATCTTCCGTACCGGCAGAATGCTCGGGGTCAACCGCAGTCCCGCTTTCCACAAGGGGAGAGCGCCTTACCCAACCGTTTTTGGCAGTAAGCGCCAGTGCGAGGAAGGCAACCATGGTTAACACCGACATTATAAATATGATAATGAATATTTGTGCAAATATATTGCCGTCGCCCACGCTAACGCGTAGCACTATCGCTAACGCAACCAAAGCTCCGCCTATTATCCCAAATATTCCAAACCCGGGTTGGAAAAGCTCGATAACGATAAAGACGTAGCCAAGTAAAAGGGCAAGCCAAACTATCCAGCTCATGCCTTGAAATAGAATTGCTATTTCAGTAAAAAAACTCATATTTCACCTTCATTGGTTACCACGAATGGTACCCTATTATTTTGCCGAGTTATATCCTAGCTCTAGTGCCTTTAGGTTTGCGGGTATGACTTTGGGCTTATTTTGGAACTTGTTTTTTATCATTTCGCCAACAAGCTCCAAGCTGAACAAACCGGAAAGCGCAATATATGCACCAAGAATAACTATGTTGGCAGTACGTGCGTTTCCTGCCTCTAGAGCAAGTGCTTGAGCATCAATATAAACTGCATTAACGTCCGTTCTTTCCACTTTATCGGGGATAAGAGAACTGTTAACTATTACCGTGCCACCCTCTTTAACGTTGTTAACAAACTTGTAAAGACTGGGTTTGTTCATAGCGATTAAGCAGTCGGGGCGAGCAACTATGGGACTAGCTACTTCCTTATCACATACTACTACGCTACAGTTGGAGGTACCGCCACGCATTTCGGGACCATAGCTGGGAAGCCAAGTTACTTCCTTACCGTCCGCTATTGCGGCGTAAGCGATAAATTGTCCCAAGCTCAAAACGCCTTGTCCGCCAAAACCTGCAATAATGATTTTTTCTTCCATATATATTATACTCCTATTACTAACTTTTGTGAAGATAGGAATTTTTATTCCTTATCAATGTCCTTGTATACGCCAAGCGGGAATACCTTGGTCATTTCTTCTTTTACGAAATCAACCGCTTGGGTGGGAGTCATACCCCAGTTGGTGGGACAGCTGGAAAGTAGCTCTACCAAACTGAATCCTTTGCCCGCTATTTGGTTTTCAAAAGCCTTTTTGATAGCCTTTTTCGCCTTGTTAACGTTAGCGGTATCGGCAAGAGAACATCTTGCGATATAGGAAGGACCGTCCAAAGTAGCAAGCATTTCGCAAACGCGAATTGGGTTACCGTTAATGGCAACTTGGCGACCTGCTTGCGAGGTAGTTGATTTTTGACCAATTAGCGTGGTAGGAGCCATTTGTCCACCGGTCATGCCGTAAATAGCGTTGTTGATGAATATTACGGTTACGTTTTCGCCACGAGCTGCAGCATGGATAATTTCCGCAGTACCAATACTTGCAAGGTCGCCGTCGCCTTGGTAAGCAAATACTACCTTGTCGGGATTGGTGCGCTTAATGCCGGTTGCAAGAGAGGGAGCTCTACCATGAGCCGCTTGTTGCATATCACAATTAAAGTAGTTGTAAGCAAATACGGCACAACCTACGGGAGCAATACCTATAACGTTGCCCTCAACCCCAAGTTCTTCCAAGCACTCTGCAACTAGCCTGTGTGCTATACCGTGGGTACAACCGGGACAGTAATGGAAAGGCGTATCGGTAAGCATATTGGTTTTCTTGAATACTACTGCCATATTATTTTACCTCCTTTGCTAAAACATAGTTTACGATATCATCGGGAGTCATAACGTTACCACCCGTTCTGCCGTAAAAATCAACGGGTTTAAGTCCGTTTACTGCAAGACGAACGTCTTCCACCATTTGACCCATGGAAAGCTCTATGGTAAGGAACTTGCGAGTACATTCTTGTTTAGCAATATCGTTGATAATCTTTTCGGGATAAGGATAAAGAGTGATGGGACGAACTAGACCAACCTTGAGTCCTCTTTGACGTAGTTCGTTAACCGCGCTCTTGGAAATACGTGCAACGGTACCGTATGCTACGATAACGATTTCGGCGTCGTCGCAAAGATATTTTTCACACTTAACCTCTTTTTCCTTGAGGACGTCGTAACGCTTGAATAAACGATGGTTTACTTCCTCTAGAACGTCGGGCTCAATGTAAAGAGAGTTGATAACGCGACGGTTTTTGCCTACGCCGGTACCATCGGTTGCCCATTCTTTCTTGGGGAAAGTTGCGGGGTCCTTCATGGGAGGAAGTTCAACCGCTTCCATGATTTGACCAATCATACCATCGCCAAGAATCATGACGGGCATGCGATACTCGTCAGCCTTGTCGAAAGCGTCGTACATAATGTTAACTGCTTCTTGAACGGAAGAGGGAGCGTAAACAAGCATATGATAGTCACCGTGTCCGCCACCTTTAACGGTGTGGAAATAGTCGCTTTGGGCGGGTTGAATACCACCTAGTCCGGGTCCGCCACGAACCATGTTAACTATAACGCATGGAAGCTCGGCGCCACAAATGTAGCTTATACCCTCTTGCTTCAAGCTGATGCCGGGGGAAGAGGAAGAAGTCATGGCACGAGCGCCTGCACCTGCCGCGCCATAAACCATATTGATAGCGGAAACTTCGCTTTCAGCTTGGATAAAGCAACCACCTACCTCGGGCAATCTCTTTGAAAGATACTCGGGAATTTCGTTTTGGGGAGTGATGGGATAACCAAAGAAAGCACGGCAACCACCTCTAACTGCTGCTTCCGCAACTGCTTCATTACCTTTCATTAGAATCTTCATAATTTTTCTCCTATCTCTCTACGGTAATAGCAACGTCGGGACACATGACTGCACAAGCCGTGCAACCGATGCAACCGTCGTTTTGCACTTCCGCTACGAAGTAACCGGCTTTATTGGTTTCTTCTTTGGAAAGAGCAAGTACGTTTTTGGGGCAAGCACGAACGCAAAGCCCACAACCTTTACAGGTATCTTTTGCAATAATAACTTTAGCCAAAATTCTATTCTCCTATATAAATAAAATTTATTGTCGCCTATTATATCACAAGCGCGCGCGAAATGCAACAATATCTTTTCCAAAATCTCTTCAAAAATTTGGATACAAACGCACAACGAATTATAAAAAATATTTTTGTATCCCTAGATACCGATTTTTTGTATCCCTAGATACCATATGGTGTGCGTAGCGCACAGCTAAATTTGCACTAACGTGCAAGCTTGCGATAAGTAAGTGGTGTAACGCAAGCGTGTGATTTTTGCTTGAGCAAGTGATGTAACGCAAGCGTTGTGGTGTTTTGCTTGAGCAAGTGGTGTAACGCAAGCGTTGTGGTGTACGCTAACGCGTGATAAGGATAAATTTTAGTTTGAGTTAGTTCTTAGCAATACTAGACCTCTTAAAAACGCGTTAGTTTGGATGCTCCCCGACGGAAATGAGAAAACCCCACGACAGGAGTTTACTAGGCGTAAATGACTGAGGAAAGCTCTTATTTAGTGAAGTATAGCGCTAAAATGCGCGGTGGATTGTTTTAGTGTTATTGTGGTGCCTCTTAAAAACGCGTTAGTTTAGATGAAGAACGAGGCAAAACAAAAGAGCCTACTGACGGGACTTTACTACTCGTAAACGACCGAGGGAGGCTCTTGTTTTGTGAAGTTGTTCGCTAAAATAACGCGTTTTTCCTTTACCAAGGGGTGGGAACGCCATCCACATAATGCCAGTAATTACCACTAGTCGTAGGCTCCGTTTCACTATAATAGTAACGCGTAGCATTGGTTAAATCATGATTCCAACCTCCAATACTAATACCACTCCATTCTTTTTGCGTGCCATTGTAATATACCTTAGAGAGGTTGTTGCAATCATGGAATGCATAACTTCCTATGCTGGTTACGGAGTTGGGTATGGTTACGCTCTTTATGGAGGTGCAACCATAGAATGCATAAGCTTTAATCTCCGTTACAGTATTAGGTATTACTAAGTTTTCTACTAGTTCTCCATTTAGATATAGTTTTGCACCATATTTTAATGGGTTTGCAGCAGAATTACCAAACGTAATACCACACCATTGTTCTATTGTGCCTAGATAGTTTACGCTACTTAGGGAGGTGCAATCAATGAATGCATAATCTCCTATGCTGGTTACGGAGTCGGGGATTGTGACGCTATTTAGGGAGTCGCAATCATAGAATGCATAAAATCCTATGCTGGTTACGGAGTTACCTATCGTTACGCTACTTAGGGAGGTGCACAAAGTGAATGCATAACTTCCAATGCTGGTTACGGAGTCGGGTATGATTACGCTTGTTAGAGAGTCGCAAGAATAGAATGCATCAACTCCTATGCTTGTTACGGAGTCGGGTATGGTTACGCTTTTTATAGACGTGCAACCACGGAATACATAATCTTTAATCTCCGTTACAGTACTAGGTATTACTAAGTCTTCTACTAGTTCTCCATTAAGATATAGTTTCTGAGCATAATACAATGGGTTTGCATGATAACCATCAAACGTAATACCACACCATTGTTCTATTGTGCCTAGATAATTTACGCTACTTAGGGAGTCACAATAACGGAATGCATAATTTCCAATGCTGGTTACGGAGTTCCCTATCGTTACGCTTGTTAGAGAGTCGCAAGAATAGAATGCATTACTATGAATAAACTTGCAATTATTATCTATTGTCAAACTTGTAGCAGTTTCATCCACCATGCCCATTGCTACTAGGTACAAATTATCCTCATTTCCTAAATACTTTACGTTGTCTTTTACGTTATAGGTTAATGAAGAACAAGCAGAGAATGCATACTCTCCTATGCTGGTTACGGAGTTGGGAATAGTTACGCTACTTAGGGAAGTGCAATCACGGAATGCATAATCTCCAATGCTGGTTACGGAATTGCCTATCGTTACGCTACTTAGAGAGGTGCAATCACTGAATGCATAACTTCCAATGCTTGTTACGGAGTTCCCTATTGTTATGCTACTTAGGGAAGTGCAATCACGGAATGCATAATCTCCAATGCTGGTTACGGAGTTCCCTATCGTTACACTACTTAGAGAGTCGCAAGAATAGAATGCATAATCTCCAATGCTGGTTACGGAGTTCCCTATCGTTACGCTACTTATAGAGGTGCAACCATCGAATGCAGAACTTCCAATGCTGGTTACGGAGTTACCTATCGTTACGCTTGTTAGGGAGGTGCAATTATAGAATGCATAAGCTTTAATCTTCGTTACAGTATTAGGTATTACTAAGTCTTCTACCAGTTCTCCATTTAGATATAGTTTTGCACCATTACTTAATGGGTTTGCAGATGAACTACCAAAGGTAATACCACACCATTGTTCTATTGTGCCTAGATAGTTTACGCTACTTAAGGAGTCGCAATAATAGAATGCCCTATCACCTAAAGTCGGATCGTAGCCATGTCGTTCTGTGTGCCA
>JAZSLG010000098.1:0-28856 GCA_045535235.1 Candidatus Stercoripulliclostridium sp. | reverse complement strand
CACAGAACGACATGGCTACGATCCGACTTCGCAATGCCGGTAGTCGATACACCGATTTGAACGTTTTCATTTAGGAGTCCGGTCGCCATTTCAATAGCAGTTTGTTCGCTTACAGCGCCAAAATCCCCTATTGTTTCTTCCGCCACTCCTAAATATTTGATTTTTGCATCGTTGCTGTAAGACACGGCTCCGCCGTAATACACGTTGGAACAACCGGGTACGTCAACTATACTCGAAGCTATACTTCCACCAGTCAAACTTTCTGCAGTAGCCAACGTTAAACATTTTTCCGACAACGTTTCTACTAACACTTCGGAAAGATTTTTATATCCATCACCATAAAATACGTCTTCAAAAGTAATGTCTAATTCATAAAAGTCTTCCTCGCTAATGTTAGCAAATGATAAAATGAAATCTGCGCCATTATTGCTTATCATCTTAAAATCATCAAGATGTGGATGCCACTTTAGCATTCTATTTGCAATTTCATCCTCAGTTGAACAAACGCGTATAATCTTGTTCATACTACTCCTAATCAATGACAGTCTCACCTATTAAGTTAAAACCTGTCTTCGTTATTTTAACGTTATATATTTCGCCGACTTCTAAAGGAAAAGTAGAAGTAAAATAAACCTTAGTATCAATATCTGGAGCATTGTACTCGGGTCTACCATAGAACTTACCCTTATTATAATCTATACCCTCGTAAATAATCTCCATTTCTTTGCCTAAATACCGTGAATGTCTATTTTCAATAACTGCACTTTGCATTTTTGAAAGTTCTTTTTCACGAGATTTTTTCACTCTAAAAGGCACTTGATTTTTCATTTTATAAGCTAACGTGCCTTTTTCTCTTGAATAAGCAAAAAATCCTGCATAATCAATAAGTCCCGTGGAAATCAATTCCTTAAGCTCTAAGAAGTCTTCTTCAGTCTCACCAGGGAAGCCTACTATGAACGTAGAACGGATTGCTATGGACGGACATTTTTCTTTTAATTTATTTAGTAATTCATAGGCTTCTTCTTTAGTATTCCTACGATGCATGGTTTTTAATATATTATTTGAAATATGTTGCAAAGGAATATCTATATATTTAGCTATTTTGTCCTCGGTAGCGATAATTTCAATTAGTTCGTCATCCACTAATTCCGGATAAGCATAGAGTAACCTTATCTTATAAAAATCAAGTTTTACAAGTTCTTTTAACAATTCCTTTAATTTATACTCGCCGTATAAGTCTTTTCCGTATCTAGTTGTGTCTTGCGCGACCAAAATTAATTCTTTAACTCCATTATCTGCAAGTTCTCTAGCTTCTTGTAAGAGATCTTCCATAGGATACGAACGATATCTTCCCCTAATAAAAGGAATAGTACAATAAGTACAAAAATTATCACACCCATCCGCAATTTTTAAGTATGCGTAATGAGCCGGTGTCGTTTGTACACGGCCCTTAATATATTTACAGGGTGTAGTTTCCAATACTATTGGTCTTTCATCAAGGTTATTAAATATTTCCACGATATTATCGTAGGAATTTACCCCGATAAAGGCATCTACTTCTGGCAATTCATCCTTTACTTCAAGAGCAAATCTCTCGGCAAAGCAACCCATTACGACCAGTTTAACGTCCCTTTCTTTTTTTTGCTCGGCAAGTTCAAGTATAGTATCGATACTCTCCCTTATCGCCGTTGTTATAAAAGCGCAAGTATTAACAACAAGGATATCTGCTTCTTCAACGTTTTGAGTAATCGAATATCCTACGTTGGTTAATGTGTATAAAACTTTTTCCGTATCAACTCGGTTTTTATCGCAACCAAGTGAAACCATACCTATTTTCTTATTCTTCATCATCGTCTATTGTATCTTGATTTACAAAATCCTGGGCAACGGATTTTTCTCCGAATAACTCTTCCCACTCTTCCATCGTGATTAATATATCTCTCGGCTTAGCCCCTTCTCCTGGACTCAAGAAACCACGATTAGTCATTTCATCAACCAACTTTCTAGCCTTAATATAACCAACGTGATGTGATGCTTGAGCGCTTGAAACAGATGCTCTTCCCGTTGCTATGAAAGATTTAAGAATGATTTGAAGTTGTTTCTCAAACTCGGCATCTCGCTCTTCTTCTCTTTGTGCGCTCCTCTCTTCAACGGTTTCTGGCTTAGGAGGTTCATAACTAACAGCTTTTGCTATCTCATCGTTAAAGTCGCTTTCATTGTTTTCGCGAATATAATCACATATGGCTTTAATTTCACCTATATCGACGAAGGCTCCTTGCATACGTACAAGTCCGTTACTGTTTGAATAAAGCATATCGCCCAGCCCCAAAAGTTCTTCGGCTCCACCATCATCTAGGATAACGCGAGAGTCCATATTGGTTTTAACGGTAAATGCAACACGGTGAATAATATTGCTCTTAATCAAACCGGTAATAACCTTTACCGTGGGGCGCTGAGTAGCAATTATCATGTGGATACCACATGCACGTGCGAGTTGAGCTATACGAACGATATAAGATTCTACCGAGCTATCTTTTGAATTTATCATTAAGTCGGCCATTTCATCTATAACCAAAAGTATCCTATACATTTTGGGGTCTTCCGGTTTTCTATATATATCGTTGTATTGGTCGATGTTTGCACATCCTACTGTTGAGAAGAAATCGTAACGTCTGTCCATTTCTTCACATAGCCAACGAAGTGCATTAACAGCGTGTTTTGCCTCTTTTACCGGCTCTTTTATAAGCAAATTGGGTAGATGTCTATAAACTGTAAGTTCAACCTTTTTAGGGTCTATAAGCACCATCCTTAAATCGTCAGGTGAATACTTATATATTAAACTTGTTAAGACGGCGTTAAGAAATACGCTCTTACCGGTACCTGTTGAGCCTGCAACAAGCATATGTGGCATCTTTGTAATATCGGCAACGTAAGGTTCACCTTCCAATGTTTTACCCATAGCAATCTTAAGACCTTTGCTATCTTTATTAAAAGCGGGACTACACAAAATAGATTTTAATCCAACGGTATCCCTTTTGCTATTGGGTAGCTCTATTCCTAGTGCATCTTGTCCCTCGATAGGAGCATGGATACGCAAATTCTTAACGCAAAGGCGCATTTTAAGATTTTCTTTTATAGACGCAATCCTAGACAATTTATAACCAGTGCCGACTTTAAGGTAATACATTGTGAAGGTAGGTCCACGCTTTGCATCAAACACCTCTGCGGGAACGTCAAACTCCTGCATAGTTTGATTAAGTTTTTCTGCAACGATATTATAATCTTCGGGAAAGTCACTAGTGCTTTCAGCATAAGTATTTAGTAAATCGAAGCTAGGAACCTTATAAGGTTTAGGGACGTAAGGCTTTTTCGGAGCCTCCTTCTTTTCCTCTGGGAATACCGGGGCCTTTTCTTTAGCCATAACGTTAGAGGTGTAAACCGGCTTTGGCTGTTTTGTAGGCAAATTAAACTTTTCTTGTATTGCAATTTGCGGTCTAGCTTGCTCTCTCGGTGCACTTGCTACCGGCTTTACGTTTTCCTCAATTTTGGGTTGATAATTTCTTACAGGCTCAACCTCCAAAACATGTTGTTCGTGTTCAAAATTAAGATCTCTTGGATTTTCCGAAATAGAACTACTTACAACTTTAGCCTCGACTATGGGTTCTACTGGTTCAGAAGCGTTATTAACGATTGGATTAACAACTTCTTTAGGCGCAGAATAAGAAGAGTCATACATATATGAATAATCTGCATTCTCCTTCTTAGGAGGACGTGAATAGTCCATATTAACGAGTTCTTCTCCACTAATTGGCGTATTGATAAAATCAATAGCGCTAACTCTATCCATAACGGGAGTTTGTTTTACTGGCTCAACAGGCTCCATAGCTACAGGCCTATTAATGCTCATAGGTTGTGTATAAGGAGAAACGGGCATCCTTGAATCATTTACGAAATCACTATTACGATTAGGCTCACGCATGGGTGAATCGTAAGGATTTAACATACTACCATATCTGGCATCATATTCTTCTTGGGGTGAAAGAGGTTTTAGCGCTTGCTCTATTTCGCGTTGACGAGATTGACTAAGTTCGAAATCACTCAATCCTCTTTCAGCTCCAAGAGTATTCAACGTTGAATATTTGTTTCTATCAATTTTCGTTACGGAAGGATTATACTCCTCGTGTAAGTTTCCATTGCCGAATAGAATATCCGCACTCTTGTCTGCCCTTGAACGATACTTATCTTGCTCTGAAGTTAAAGAAGAAAACAAATCGCCGCTCATTCCACTAACGTTTACTACGTTATCGTATATCTCTTTATCTTCGCTTGGATAATCGGCTCCAATCCTTGCAACGTATTCGCCCTCGCTATTTTTATGCATATTATTTATACGAGGAGTGGCGACGGAGCTTTCGGGAACAACATGTTTATCTTTACTTTTTCCTTTTTCTTTTTCAATTAAAAGAGGATAAATTGCAATCAATCCCAACAAAGCCGTAATAACAAAAGTAACTGCAAGCATTATTCCGTAATTACCGGCACAAATCAATCTAAACAAACCAACGAACAACCCTATCAGCACGCCACCAACGGTATTTGATGCGTATGTGTTGTTTAGGTATGAAGTTCCTTCTATAATCTCTTTATGTAATCCGGTATGTAACGTAATAACAACCATAAAGAACAAGGACAGGTATAAAACCGTGCTTCGCAATGAAACGTTCGGTTTCTTTCCTAATAGTAACATAATTGACACGGATAAAAGCGCAGGAAGATAAGCGTAAATAGCATAGCCAAATACGCCATAGACAACCCTTCTTAATACTCCTATACAAAGAAACAAAACCAAAAGCGATATAACGCCAATGATAGAAAACGCTATCTTCTTTCTACTCATTGTGGCTTTATAATTCAATTTATTACTCATTATTTTCTCCTTTAATCAAATCAAATACGTTAATATCCGTTTCAGGACCAACGTAGGAAGCCGAAACGTTTTCGTAGTTAAAAATATATTTTATAGCTTCGTCAACGTCCTTTTTTGTTATTGAGTTAATAGTGCTTAAACGCGCGGAAACGTCAAAAGGTTCACCTTCCATAATCATATTTCTGCCGTTAGCCCTCATTAAAGAAAGGGAACTTTCCGAACCTAAAACAAGCTGTGTCTTTAATTGCTGTATACCTTTATTAAATTCCGCGTCCGTAATACCATCTTTTTTGAGGCGGTCAATCTCTTCTTTAATAGCAAGGGTAGCTTTTCCTGCCGTATTTGGATTAGTTCCAACGTAAATTGTGAAAGCACCTACGTTAACGTTAGCACTAACCGAGGAATAAACGTCGTATGCTAAACCATTTTTTTCTCTTACGTTCTGAAAAAGTCTTGACGACATTCCACCTCCAAAAACGTTACTAATCAACGAAACAACGTCTCTTTTGGGGGAATCGAACGAATATGATGGAAAAGCAAACGAAAGATTTGCTTGCTCAATGTCCTTCACTTTTTTGAAATAAGCAGAATTCGTTAAAATCTTTTCTAGACCATCAATTTCCTTTGGCAAATTAAATTTTACAGAAAAATACCTATCAACTAAATTTATAATATCATCGATATTAAAATTACCAGAAATTGATATAACCGTATTATTAGGAACGTAAAAGTCAGAAACAAAAGATTTAACGTCTTTAGAATTAAATCTTTGAACGTTTTCACGTGAACCTAAAATGGGTCTTCCCATATAATTATCACCGTAAAATACCTTTGCTAAGCCCTCGCTACATACATCCTCGGGGTCATCCTCGTCTCTACTAATTTCTTCCAATATTACTTTTCGTTCTTTATCCAACTCTTTGTCGTCGAACGATGAGTTAAAGAAAATATCTGATAGAACGTCCATACAGTTTTCCGTATGTTCATCGGTTGAAATCGTATAATAACAAGTCATGTGTCTAGCAGTAAAAGCGTTAATCATGGCACCTAATGATTCCATCTCGTTCGCTATATCAAAAGCACTTCTTCTTGCAGTACCTTTGAAAAGCATGTGTTCTGTAAAATGCGCTATTCCAGAACGTTCTTTAGACTCGTTTGCCGCCCCAACGCCTACGAACACTCCAATAGCAATACT
This sequence comes from Candidatus Stercoripulliclostridium sp., assembly GCA_045535235.1. Lineage (GTDB taxonomy): Bacteria > Bacillota > Clostridia > Christensenellales > DTU072 > Stercoripulliclostridium_A. Next base: position 22,734 of record JAZSLG010000098.1, on the reverse strand, counting down.
TCTAGTTTGAGTCATTGGACAAAGAGCGAGCCTTAAACCATTAGGAAAAGTATATATTCTATTCATAATTAATTAAATTAACCTCAAAATTCTACGTTATAATAAAATATCAATTTCATTATACACTTAGTATATATTATTTATAAAATATTTTCAATATCTTTTATTAGGAAAATATAAAATTTTTATAAAAAAATAGCATCGGGTTATACGACGCTATCTTGAATACATTTGGAAACGGTTGTAGGATGAAGATTTTTTGATTTTAAAACACTAATAATGGTTGGCAAAGCTTTAAGAGTATGTGGTGTTGGATGCATTAATATTAAATCTCCATTTTGGATATCCAAAGTTGCTCTTTTGAGAACTAAATTGCTGTCTTTATCCCTCCAGTCTATTGTATCACGAGACCACATTATAACCTTTTTATTCAAGTTATTACATGCCTTAAACATCTCGTTACCAATAGAGCCTGATGGTGGGGCAAATAATATGGGCTCTACTCCAATTATATTTTTTATTATGGCATCCGTCATCCTAAGTTCATCCACGTTTTGTTCATAGCTCAAATGCTCAGCGTCCTTATGAGAATAACCATGAGAAGCAATTTCATGTCCTCTATTGTAAATTTCTCGTAACATTTTATTATTCTTCGTTGCCCAAACACCACCTATAAAAAAGGTCGTTTTAACGTTGTATTCATCCAATACTTTAAGGATTGGAACTAAGCACTCAGTGCCCCAATAAACGTTAAACATAAGAGAAACGTAAGGTTCGTTGGTGTTACCTCTATATATAGCTTTATTTTCAACAACTGCTGTAACGCTTTTATCTCCTAATCCTACAAAAGCAACGATTATTAATACAAAACATATGATAACGTTAATAGCAACGTTTGCTATAAAATGTTTTTTAATCATCCTAATTTCCTATATAATATAATTAATTATATTGACAAATCGCGCGAATATGTTTAATATGTATATAATAAATATTACGAGGTAATTATGGCAAAATTAACTATGGACAAACTTGTAGCACTCTGCAAAAACAGAGGCTTTATTTTTAGCGGTAGTGAAATCTACGGCGGTCTTGCAAACACTTGGGATTATGGTCCTTTAGGTGCAGAACTAAAAAGCAATATTAAGAAAGCATGGTGGCAAAAATTCGTAACTGAAAACCCTTTGAACGTTGGTGTTGACTGTGCTATTTTAATGAACCCAAAAGTATGGGAAGCTAGCGGTCACATAGGTGGCTTTAGTGACCCGTTAATGGATTGCAAATCTTGTCATTCTCGTCATCGTGCAGACAATCTCGTTGAAGAATATATTGCAAAAAACAATCTTGACATTAAAATTGCAGGTTGGACAAACGAACAATTTGAGCAATTTATATCTGAAAATAAAATCAAATGCCCTAATTGTGGTAATGCAGACTTTACCGGCATAAGAAAATTCAATCTAATGTTCAAGACTTTCCAAGGCGTAACCGAAGATAGCGTTAATACCGTTTATCTCCGTCCTGAAACGGCTCAAGGCATTTTCGTAAACTTTAAGAACGTTCAACGTAGCACGCGTAATAAAATCCCCTTTGGAATCGCTCAAATAGGTAAATCTTTCCGTAATGAAATCACACCCGGAAACTTTATTTTCCGCGTTAGAGAATTTGAACAAATGGAACTCGAATTTTTCTGTGAACCCGGAACAGATATTGAATGGTTTAATTATTGGCGTCAATTCTGCAAAGATTGGCTTATTGGTTTAGGAATTAAAGAAGAAAATCTACGTCTTCGCGACCATGACAAGGAAGAACTTTGCTTCTACTCAAACGCTACTACTGACTTTGAGTTCAAATTCCCCTTTGGTTGGGGTGAACTTTGGGGTATTGCAGATAGAACCGATTACGACCTTAACCAACACATTAAAACTTCGGGTAAAGATTTAAGTTATATCGACCCCGTTACCAACAAAAAATATATACCATACGTCATAGAACCATCTCTTGGCGTTGAACGTATGGTTCTTACCGTACTTTGCAACGCTTACGAAGAAGAGGAACTCGATGGTGGAGATAGCCGTGTAGTTTTACGTTTACACCCTGCTCTTGCTCCTTATAAAGTTGCCGTTCTTCCTCTACAAAAGCAACTCAATGAAAAAGCTGACGAAGTATATCGCACGTTAATCAAAAAATTCCCCACAGCCTATGACTCAAGCGCAAGCATAGGTAAGCGTTATCGTAGACAAGACGAAATTGGAACTCCTTACTGTGTAACCGTTGATTTTGATACTCTTGAAGATAATACAGTAACTGTTCGTGAACGTGATAGCATGACTCAAATAAGAATGAACATAGACGACTTAGTTCCTTATTTAATCGAAAAAACTGCTTATTAGGAGTATAAAATGTTTAAGAAAGTTAGCAAAAGAGCTTGGATAGAAATTGGCGTTGCTCTAGGCATATTCGTCGCAATAGCCGTTGTAGCTGCATTCTTTGACCTACAAATCAATAAAGCTTTGGATAATACAAACTCTTTATTCGGTCAATACTTTGCAAATTTAGGTGAATTACCGACCTACCTTGCTGCCCCCATACTTGGCGGAATTCTATTTTATCAAGATTTTGGAAAAAGTTCCAAACAAAAACTCATCATTAATAAGATAGGTGGCACTATAATTACCCTAGTCGGCTATCTCGCCGCTATCTATATGTGGTTTTGGGATAATTTCGTTGGAGAAAACTTCCCCTATTCCATAATCTATATTATAGTATTTTCCATCGTAATGACAGCTCTTACCATTCTTGCTTTCCACGCTATTCCACTAGAAAAAAGAAGTAAGGTATTTTGGTTTGCAGTTTTCCTTGCTTTCGTTGCAGCCGCAGGCAATGCAATAGTTCAAGTCATGAAATTCATTTGGGCTCGTCAACGTTATCGCACAATGACACCCGGCAATCCTCAATACGGTGACGGCTTACATGAAATGTATCCTAATTACAACTACGACGGCTATACTCCGTGGTACATAATTAACTCATTTACTAAGCCTGAAATTAGAACTGATGAATATATGGCGCTATTTGATAAAGACCATATTTCTAGCCCCTTCCAATCCTTCCCTAGTGGCCATACCGTTGCTGCCGCTGCAAGTTTTGGTTTGATAATCGTACCAGACTTATTCCCCGAAGTTAAAAAATATAAATGGGTTTTCTGGACGGTACCTATGTTATACACCGGATTAGTAGGATTATCAAGAATAGTTAATACCGCCCACTACTTATCTGATACACTATTTGGTTACTACGTTGGTTTCGGAGTTGCTACACTTGGACGTTGGATTCTAGTAAATAAATGCAAACCCTATATGCCAGAATGTGATTGTTTAGAAATTAATACCACATCAAATGAAAACGAAACGGTATCAAAATTAGAAGAATAGTATTATGGAAAATTGTCACTAAAATTTAATATTTTCAATAATTATTTTTAGTTCATCTAATGAAACTTGATAAGCACCCGCTATGAGCTCCAATTGGGGCTCATATTTTTTTAGCTTATAATAAAAATAATGCACCGTTGCACAAAGTAAATCTTTTTCAACCTCATTAATAAGTACACTTAAACTATGAACGGCATTTAGCAACACTTTTTTGTCAAAATCATGTTCGGTAAATATAACGTTAGCATATACCGCGTTATAAATACTATTTTCCGTAACTTCTAAAACGTCCGTTACGTATCCAGAAAGTTTCAAACAAGTTATTCCAAGTTCAGTAGGTATAATAAATATTTTATCGGTATTAGCATATTTTGAAATGAAGATCTCTATCAATAAAATCTTTGTATCGATACCTAAATATGGATTTTCAATACCCCATATAAGCAAATTCTTGTACTCAGGCAATCCTACAATTTCTTTTACAGTCAACAATTCTTTTAGCTTATCTTTATCAAAAAAAGTAATTGCAGATTTCAAAACTTCAGCATCGTACAAATTTTTTTCCAGCATCAATTTTTTTAGATAATTTAGGACGAAAATTCTAACGTATTGGCATGAAATATTTTCATCCACTAAACTATACCACGCCTCACTAGATATGGTTTCTTTAGAAATTTCATTCCGTAAGCAATTATAAAAGGCTAAACTAGGACTATAAGAAAATAATTCATTAGCTCTTTTTAATAATTTGTCAACTTCTTTTAAATTATTATGCACGCCGTAAAAAGCAATTGCAGTAAGATTTATGGCTAAGTCGTAAGGATAAGCTTTTATCATCTTTTTAATAAGCTTACTTGCGCCTGCTTTATACCCTACCATTTCTGCAAGTTCATATAATCCAATTATACTTTCAGGTTTTCCGTATTGAAATATTTCATTTTCGAAATCATTAAAAGCATTACGAAATTTTGGCGTAATCATTCTGTTATTTATTGCATAAATGCCGTATAATATGCTTCGTGCTATAGTGGGATTACCTTTATGAATAGCATTATACTGCATGCCAACCGTAATTGCTTTTTCGTAATCCTCTGCACCGAAATATATTATGGTTTTAAGTTCTAAAACTTTGTCTAAGTATTTCTTATCCTCTATTTTATCAAGGATAATCATTGCTTTAGAATAGTCCCCTCTTATCCCCAACTCTTTCGCCTCTTTTAGTTTTCGCAATATCGCATTTTCACGCAAATTAATAATCTTAGGTTGCTCTTCATCTAATGCTACTTTTTGGTATATTCTCAATACTCGATTTAGATGTTCATTATCTATGTGCTTTCTAGATATCAAAAAAAAGCAACCCGACGAGATCGTTAGATTGTCTGGATTTAGTTCCACACCAAGGCTAGTTTGATGACTATGCAAGGCGCCTAAAGCTATTTCCATGGTAATAATTTGATTAGAAAGCTCAACGTAGGTTGCCGTGCTTTCGTCAAATTGACCTAGTTTGTAATATAGTTCTGCTAATTCAACGTAATATTTTGGAAATTTATCAATTCTTATTGCATCTTTTAATAGTCTAATTGCAAAAAGATAGTCCTGCTCTTGTATTTTTTTAAGAGCAAGACTATAATTCAGTTCGGAATTTTGATTAAAGTTTATAACGCTCACTTATTATCTTCCTCGAAAAGATAATCTAAATCCTTTTCCGTATAAACGTAATTTTTACGACAATAGTCACATTTTACCTCTAACATACCTTGTTCTTTCATAATGTCTTCAACTTCTTTGCGACCAAGTGATTTTATTATTCTACGAACTTTATGCCAACAATCACACCTAAATTGTACTGTTTGCTCGGGGAAAAATTCGGCATCAAGATGTCCAAAATAGTAATCTGCTATCTCGTCAATACCCTTCTCTGCGATTAAGGAAGATATGTTAGTAAAGTTGGTCATAATATCTTCAAGGATAACGACCATATTGTCATCTGCATCGGGCATTGCCTCTATAATGATTCCACCAGCGGCTCTGCAACCATTTTTGTCATTTAGTACTCCCAATGCTACTGCGTTGAGTATACCTTCACTCTTAAATAGATAATTATTATAATCTTCCGCAATTTCACCACTGATTAGAGCAGAACGACCGACGTATGGCTCTTTTAATCCAAGGTCCTTAATAATAACGATATCTCCATTCCTACCAACGGCACCACCAACGTCGAGCTTTCCGTCCTTTCTAAGAGGCAAATCAACTTGTGGATTTTCAACCAAACCTTTAACGGTTCCTACCCTATCAGAAGTAACGTAAATCTTACCAATGGGACCACCACCATTTATAATTAAATTAAACTTATTGGTTTCATGTTTAAGATTGCTTTCAATATAGGCACCGACGGTCAATGAGCGTCCTAAAGCGGCCGCTGCAAGCGGAGATAATTCATGTACTTTAATTGCTTTATTAACCGTTTCCGTCGTATCTAGTAGTGCAACACGTGCCTTTCCACCAAATAAAACAGCTTTAATAATTTTATCCATAGTTATTTTTTCTTTTTCTTATAATTAATGGGACCCGAGTTAGTCTTCTTCTCTTTTTTATTCTTACGATTTTCAACTATTTGAGATTGTTCATATAGGACTTGTAATACATTTTCACTATTATAATCGCCATAGTTTGTCATCACCAATGACATATAGCACAAACCTACACTCATGAAAAGTATAATTATGATGAATGTAAAGAAACCACCAATAAACAAGAGTGCTAAAGGAGCAAAAGTAAATGCCGTAATAAATAAACAAGGCACAAAGAACGTAACAGTATACAAACAAGCGTTTTTCAACTTTTCACCATACTTTAACGTTTTATCATAACTTACAACTTGGGGTACCAAATTGACTAGTATCATAGACGAAAGCAATAAAATTATGGCGCCAATAATAACGGCAAAATAATGCCCAACGTTTGCATAGCCACCCCATAAAGCACCAACGAACTCAAGTATAAGCTCTGCACCGCCTGCAAAGAAAACAGCATATAGGCTAAACGTTAAAACCATTTGCTTCCAATATAGTTTTACACCGCGGAAAAACTCCGTTACGGTACGATTAACGTCTGCACCGGTACGTTTATCTTTCTTAGTTAAGAATCTTTCACCCCATACTATTTTTTGACATACGTATATAGCACCTGCAAAACCGAATCCCAAAATAGGAATAAATACTGCTATACCTAAAATCATAATGCGATAACTCATCAACATCATAACTTTAGAACTAGCTATGGAAGTTCCAAGAGAAATACCCATACCCAATCCACTCATTAGATAAGGAGTTTCTTTAATTGATTCTAGCATATAACCAAAACTTTCGGCACCAAGTATTGTTATAAACATAACAACTGCGATGATTGGTAGTGCAAATAATATGGTTAAAACGTTAACCATCATAAGGTCTTGCGAGAAGGCTTTGAATATATCCTTAAATCTTTTGAATCTACCGCCAGGATATTCGCCTTTTTTCTCTTCATTACGTGCTTCGGGCGCGAGAGCAAAGGACTTCAAAAGAAACAATTTGAATGCGCTTGCCTTCTTTTCTTTGTTTTGAGAATTAGCCATAGTTTCCTCACTGCATAATTATTCGCATATTATTATAAAACAAATTACGATTTATTGCAAATATATTTATTTATATATTTGACATTGTTAAACAAAGTTTATATAATTGAATAAAATATTTATTAAGAAGACGGAGGTCATCTAAGAATGAAACAATACGTTATGGCAGTAGTAGGCGCAACCGGTATGGTTGGTAGCAAATTCTTACAAGTACTGGAAGAAAGAAAACTTCCCGTATCTAAATATTATCTTTTTGCTAGCGCTAAATCTGCGGGCAAACAAATAGATTTTATGGGTGAAAAGCATACAATTATAGAGCTTAACTCTGAAAATATTAAAGATAAAGGCATAAACGTTGCTCTTTTCTCTGCAGGTGGCTCAATCTCCAAGGAATATGCTCCTCAATTTGCAGCACTAGGTGCAACTGTTATTGATAACAGTAGTCAATGGCGTATGTATGATGACGTTCCGTTGGTTGTTCCCGAAGTAAACGGTGAAGCTGCTTTAAACAATAAAGGTATTATAGCTAATCCCAATTGCTCTACCATTCAAGCAATGGTAGCATTAAAGCCTTTGCATGATAAGTATGGTCTAAAGAGAGTTATTTATTCCACCTATCAAGCTGTTAGTGGCGCAGGCGTTGCTGGCTTTAACGACTTAAAAAATGGCACTACTAACAAATTCCCCTACCAAATAAAAGGAAATTTAATTCCTCACATTGACGTGTTCTTGGATAACGGCTACACTAAGGAAGAAGAAAAGATGATTAAGGAAACTAAAAAAATCCTTAACGATTATTCCATAAAGGTAACTGCAACCACGGTTAGAGTTCCTGTTGCCCATGGTCATAGCGAATCCATCAACATTGAGTTTAACTCTCCATGCACTTTGGAAGGCATTATTGATGCATTTAATAATATGAAAGGCTTAGTCGTTGTTGATGATGTTAAAAACCTAAAATACCCCATGCCCCTTTACGCAGAAGATACGGACGAAGTATACGTAGGTCGCATTAGACTTGACGACACCGTTGAAAGTGGTTGTAATATTTGGGTTGTTGCAGATAATATTCGTAAGGGTGCTGCAACAAACGCAGTACAAATTGCTGAATACTTAATCGCACACGATGCTCTATAATTAAAGGAGAATAATATGTCAATTTTCAAAGGAGCCGCTACAGCCCTAATCACACCTTTTGTAAACGATAAAGTTGATTATGACAATTTAGAACAATTGGTTAAAAATCAATTAGACGGCAATATTGATGCTTTGGTAATCAACGGTACTACGGGCGAACCTACCACTATGACTCACAAAGAGCGTACTAAGGTTGCGTCTACCGTTATTGAAATAGTCAATAAGCGTGTTCCCGTCATTCTTGGTGCAGGCTCAAACAACACTTACACCGTTATTGAATATGCTAAAGAAAATGAAAATCTTGGAGCCGATGGTATTTTGACGGTAACCCCCTACTATAACAAATGCACACAAAATGGAATCATTGCTCACTATAAGGCTATAGCTGATAACGTCAATCTTCCCATTATCATGTACAACGTTCCAAGTAGAACAGGCGTTAATATTGCTCCCGAAACGGCATTAAAACTTGCTGGATACAAAGGAATTACTGCGATCAAGGAAGCAAGCGGAAATATTAACCAATTTATGGAAGTTGCAAGACTATGCAAAGGAAAACTTGATATATATTCTGGTGATGATGGTCTTGTTCTTCCCATTCTTGCATTGGGTGGCATTGGCGTAATAAGCGTAGCCTCTAATATATGTCCTCAATATATGCATGACCTATGCGAAAGCTATTTCGACGGCGACATTGAAAAATGTAGAGAAATGCAATTTAAGCTAAATCCTCTTGTCGATGCTTTATTTAGTGAAGTAAATCCCATACCTGTTAAATGCGCAGCAAAACTCGTTGGACTTATCAAAGACGATTACATGCGTCTACCTCTCACTCCTTCAACAAAAGTTGAATACATACGCGACGAACTAATTAAATTTGGTTTTAATATTTAGACTATGAATATATTAATTTACGGCATATCTGGCACAATGGGAAGAATCGTTTATAATACACTCAAAAACCATTCAACTTGCATTGGTGTTTGTGGTGTTGATAAGTTTGCCAAACAAGAAGATTTTAATATTCCTGTATATCAAAACGTTTTTGACGTAAAAGAAAAAGTAGATTGTATTATTGATTTTTCCGTGAAAGAAGCTCTTCCCGATATACTTACTTATTGTAAATCTAACAAAACTCCTTGTGTACTTTGTACTACAGGTTATAATGAAAAAGAATTAGAGCTCATTGACGAAGCATCAAAGGAAATTGCTATATTTAGAAGTGGCAATATGAGCGTTGGCGTAAACGCCCTTGTAAAACTCGTTAAAGAAGCTACTAAGCTACTAGGCATGAGTTCTGACGTTGAAATAATTGAACAACATCACAACAAAAAGGTTGATGCGCCTTCCGGAACCGCTATAATGCTTGCCGATGCAGTTAAAAGCGAAATAGAAGACTTAAGAATCGTTAATGGTAGACAAGGAATTTGTGGCAAACGTTCTAAAAATGAAATCGGTATGCACGCAGTTAGAGGTGGGACAATCGTTGGAAAGCATGAAGTAATGTTCATCATGAATAACGAAGTCGTTACACTAAAGCATGAAAGTGAAAATAAGGGAATATTCGCAGAAGGTGCAATCCATGCAGCCGAATTCTTAGTAAAACAACCTGCGGGGCTTTATAACATGCAGGATATGTTATTCTAAACTTTATAAAAAAATTAGGGGCTCTTAAGACGAGCCCCTTTAATTTATTAAATTTATAATTTATTCAAATTTGCTTTTATCAATCAAATCATTGGTAGTATTAATAGAGTCTTCACCATTATCAAAAATTAGCAATATTTCTTTATTAATAACCAACTCAGAAAGCACAGTTGCAAGGTCCGTGTTATGCTTATCAAATTGACTGGAAATAGTGTTCATAGAACCGCCTGCGTAAGTACATGATTTCTCTATACCCGAAACTAACGCGGGAATATCCAAATTAAGAACGCCCTTATAGAACTCTTTATCAACGTTCAAAGATAAGCTACCATCTTCCCATACCTTTATAGAACCTAAAGTATATGCAACCGTCTTTAGGAACCCAAAGCTATCTCCTGCGCTACCTATTTCTATCATATACTCTATAAAGTAATCTATATCAAATGGGAATTCGGTGGTTACCCACTCGCCTTGAACGCAGTAATAATTAAAATATGCCATATCGTCAAAAGCGTAGAATTCCACAATTTTATTTTCTGGTTGATTTTGTTCCGTAACTACAATCTTGATTTCATCGTTATGCTGTGTTTCGGCTAAGCCGTCGTAACGGAAACCTACCGTAATATCGTAAACGTTATCTTCATCATCCAAATACACCAACGCTCCGTTTACAACTAGAGCAGTATCAGCATAGCTAAGATAATTTGCAAAATGATTAGAATCCTCTTTGGGGAAATCCGCTATCAACTTTTGAGACGACTTAAATTCAACCATCTCTAAGCCGATTTTATAGCTTTCTCCACGGAATATGCTATCTTTATAGTCGCTTGCAGCAACCGAAACATCCATTTTTAGGTTAGAAATTGCGCCACGTCCCAAATTGGTACGCGAGCCACCAGATGTAGTAACGTCAACGTTTATAATAGTTTCCGGAAATTGAGAGTTAATCTTATTTCTCTCGATACCGAACAAACTTTCAATAATCCAACTAATGGATTCATACATATCTTCAAAGCCACTACTTCCATTTAATAGATTAAGCATATTAATTAAAGTTGCTTTTAAGTCTACTTGGAACAAATAGTTTCTTGTACAACCACCATCAACACCGTTTTTGTACTTATATTGAATGTCACCTTTAGTAAAAATATTAGCACTTACTATACGAATCAAAAAGTTTTCCAAACTTTCATTCCCCTCGGTTTTTAGCGAGATTGGGAAGAGACTTCCTAAAAATGTATCTGCTACTGGGACCTTTACTTTAGCATCGCCATATTGGAAATATAAAATTCCCGGCGTTTTATCACCAATGGGTGCATCTTGGAAAAAATACAATGAAACAAAAGGATTTGATTCCCCTTCTAAAGTTACTTCCAACTTCATTTCCGTTGCCGATGGGTCTCTATTATCATAATTTATTTCAAAAACACAAAGAGACTTCAAATCGTTTATTACTACGTCTAGTTCAATACGCCAGGAAACACAAGGATTGTTTGAATTTATTCTTTCCAAACTTGCCGTTTTAACTGTATTAAACAAACATTTAACTAAGTCTTCGGATAATTTTTCTACAGTAGTTTTATCACTAATAAAACCATCGTTATTAGTGTCCGTTTCGTTTCCATCGTTATTATTTGTAGTACCACTATTTTTAGTGTTATCACAAGCGATAACACTTAACGATAGCGTCAATATTAAGATAATTACAAGTATTATTCCAATCTTCTTCATATCCTTGCCCCTATTATGAATAGATTTTTATATCCTTCCTTTTATAATCTCTTTTAATTCATCAACGCAATTTTCCAAGCTCAAATCGCCCTTGTAACTACCATCTCGCAATTGCACTTCAACAATGCCATTTTGAATAGATCTTGGGCTTATTACGACTCTAATAGGAATACCCATCAAGTCACAATCGTTAAATTTGAATCCAGGAGAAACGTTACGATCATCATAAAGCACTTCAACACCAGCAGATTGTAAATTATTATACAATTTATCTGCTTTCTCACGAACAACAGGGTCATCGGTGCGTAAAGCACAAAGATATACGTGCCAAGGTGCGATTGCCATAGGCCAATTAAGTCCTTTTTCATCCGAGCTTTCTTCAGCGATGGAGGCAATAGCCCTACCAACACCTATTCCGTAACAACCCATTATAGGTGTAACAGATTTGCCCTCTTTATTTAAAACAGTCATGCCCATGCTTTCAGTATACTTAGTTCCTAGTTGGAAAATATTACCAATTTCTATGCCGTTTTGTAATACAAGAGGTTTTCCACAATGAACGCAACGAGCTCCATTAGCAACTTTTGCTATATCGTGGAATTCTTTAACTTTTATATCACGATTAAAAGAGAAATTTTTAATATGATATTCCTCTTTATTCGCCCCGATTACCATATTGTTGGCACCTTCAAGAGATTTATCATATACCAAAACAACGTTGGGTAGTTTATCTAATCCCAAACAACCGATATTACCAGCTACCAAAGGAGTTCCTTCTAAACCCGCTGGAACAACCTCCTTCATAATAATCTTTTTGAGCTTTGCTTCGTTAACTTCCAAGTCGCCACGAACAAAACAAACCACGGTAGTTTTACTATCTCCTTTGATGTTATAACACACGGCTTTTACAGTCTTATATTCCGGAACGTTACCTAAATATTTAGTAACTTCTGCTATCTCTTTTGCATCAGCTGTATATACTTCTTCCAAAGGAAGTTCTATTTCGTCCGTGTAATTTTCAACAATAGCTGTTGCAACTTCCATGTTAGATTTGTATCCGCACTCAGGACATAAAACTAAAGTATCTTCGCCCACGTCGGTCAACAACATAAATTCGTGCGATATTTTACCGCCCATCATACCAGAGTCAGACGTAACTGCTATAAAGTTTTTCATGCCAATACGCTTAAAAATCCTCTCATATGCAGCATATACGCGATAATAATAATTTTCTAAATCTTCTTGACTAATATGGAAAGAATAAGCATCTTTCATTTTGAATTCACGCACACGAATCAAACCACCTCTAGCGCGACCTTCGTCACGGAATTTAGTTTGAATTTGATAGATCATAAACGGAAGTTGATTATAACTATTAACGGCATCTCTAACAAATTGTACAGCTGCTTCTTCGTGAGTCATTCCTAAAACAAAATCTCTTCCATTTCTATCTTTGAAACGTACCATTTCATCGCCTATAGAAGAATATCTACCCGACTCATCCCACATTTCACGAGGCATAACGACAGGGAATAGACACTCTTGGCCTTCAACAGCATTCATCTCTTCTCTAATAATATTTTCAATCTTTTGAGAAATACGTTGTGTAGGCATTGCTAAAGACCAAATGCCGTTAGAAACCAATTTCATATAACCGGCTCTAATCATTAGAACATGGCTTCTTATAATTGCATCAGCAGGAGACGTCTTAGTTCTCTCACCTACAAGCTTGGATATATACATATTTTATCCCCCAAAAAACTAAGCTGCTTTAACCTTAATAGTAACAGTAGTTGACCAATCTGAATAAGTAACCTTCATTTGGAAATCACCCTCTTCTGTGAACTTACCATCATTATCAAGTTTAAGAGCACTCAAATCATATTTAATTGCAGAAGTCGTTGAAATAGCTTTAGTGGTTTTATCATTTAATGATGCGGTTACGGTTATATATTTACTATCAAAAACAGACCCGACTTTGTAGTTGGCATCGCTAGAAACTTTAGCGGTAATACCAGTAATTTCAGGTACTTCTGTTTCTTTATCATTGGAGCAACCAACGAACACGAACAACATTGTAAAAGATAATACAACCATTAAAAGAACAACTAGAATTTTTTTCATTACAAAACTCCTTATTTATTATATATAAATACGCGTGTATTATAATATAAAAACGCGCGCGTGTCAATTGTAACCGATAAAAAAGTTATTAAGCAAATAAAAAACTGAACTTTAGCATCATTCCGACAATATATTTGTTGACAAAAAATTAAAATATGTTATACTAAAAAGAGTGCTATATGGGGAGCTAGCGGTGCCCTGTAACCTGCAATCCGCTACAGCAGGATAGACCACCCACCGAGGTTAGTTTTATGGAAAGCCGACGTGTGCAAGGAACGTTGATACCAAGGTCTTGTGCAATTTCGGGTCGTGAACCGTGTCAGAGCTTGACCGCAGCAGCACTAAGCGATTTACGGGATGTGCCACGAGGTAGCTTTGGAGTAGTCACCTACACACGTGCCGATTCGGTAAAATTAGTCGGAGTGGGCGCACACTTTTTAAAAAAGATAGCCGCTTATATAGCGGCTTTTTTTATTTTTATATAAATCTAGATTGGGTATCCTAACTTTAGATTTTAGAAACCTATTTTACAAAGTTAGTAAATATTCTTGCTTCCTTTTCAGGCAAACCATAAGCTTCCTTTCCTAAAGAAATTGACTTAATTAAGAATGCCATATTTCTTGCAAGCACACGCAAAGTTTGCAATCCTTCCTCATCGGCAATGGCTTGCCCTTTGTCTCTACCATGAAGAGAATTCCAATATTGAGATGATACAATTGGCATACCGCTAATAGTAAAGAATTTATTTAATTCATCAAACGTTGAAGAGCAACCGCCTCTACGTGCAACTGCGACAGAGGCACCTACCTTCATAGATTTATCAAACTTTGAACTATAAAACATTCTAGTAAGAAGAGATACCAAAGTTGAATTTGCTTGAGCATAGTATACAGGAGATGCTACTATTAAGCCATCGGCTTCTTTGAACTTATCAGCTATTTCATTAACTATATCGTTAAATACACATTTGCCTGTCTTTGCACAACTAAGACAAGCTATGCACCCTCTAACGTCCTTGCCTCCTATTTGAACTACTTCAACTTCTATCCCCTCTGTATTTAGGGTATTTTTTAACTCATTAACGGCAATGGTTGTATTACCGTCAACTCTTGGACTTCCATTAATTATTAATACTTTCATAGTTTACTCCCTATTTTTATTTTTTCCAAACAAAGTTGTTTTTTCCTGCGCCAAGTTCAAAGTGATATTTTACTATTCCCTTATCAACTTTAGTATAAAAACCATTACCGTGTCTTAACGTCACTTGGTTATTATCTAATTCAAAGCTAAATTTTTGTTGGTTCATCGCCGTAGGTGCAAGTAAAGAAAACTCAATCCCTTTTATAAACCAATTAGGATACTCGGGAAGTTTTGTTAACACTACGTCGGAAAATTTTTTGCTATTCCTATCATGACCACAATTTTCCCCATAACCAATTGCAATAATCAATCGTTTCCGTTCTCCATCTCTTATTTCATAGGCATCTTTAGTATTCTTATATATCATAGATAACCCTATCCAGCAAGAATTCAATCCAAGTTCTTGTGCTTTTAAAACCAACTTTTCACCATAATATCCAAGTTTTTCATCAAGAAATTTACTGCGTTTACCTACCAATACGATATAATTACTTACGCCTTTAATTTTGCCGTAGCTTGCTTTCATACCACTAAAAGCGTTGTAATCGTTTAAAACTAATTGGATATGTAAATTCCCTTCCTCGTTACATTTTGAAATTTCTTCATGCAACGTTTTTACTATATTAGAAGGAATTTCTTTATCTAGGTATTTTCTAACGCTATGTCTACTTTTAACCACATCGTACAAGTCCATTTAACCACCAAAAAGCATAGTTGAAATTTTATCTTTCAAAAGCTGTATTCCCATTCCTGTTTTAGCACTAATCATGACAACGTTTTCACTCGTAGGCAACGGAATAGTATCGTCACGTTCCTTGTCCATTTTGTTAATAACAACCAGTATTGGTGTATCTTTAACGCCAATACTTTCCAATACTTCGTTAACTACGGCGAATTGCATTGTACAATCTGGATTAGCTCCATCAACAACGTGAAGAATTAAATCTGAATATTTAGTTTCCTCAAGCGTAGACCTAAAAGCTCTTACAAATTCATGTGGCAATCTTGAAATAAAACCAACGGTATCAACCAATAAAAACTCCTTTCCTATATCCAGCCACATCTTTCTAGAAATAGGATCTAACGTTGCAAAAAGTTTATTTTCCTCTAAGACACCCGCCTTTGTAAGGGCATTCATAATCGTTGATTTTCCGGCATTAGTATAACCAACAAGAGAAACCGTTTTGACCTTATTTTTCAAATGTTTTTCTCTACGAAGAGCGCGTTCTTGCGTAAGTTTTTCAATACGTTGTTCAAGATCACGTATTTCACCACGTATAGTACGTTTATCCAATTCTTGTTGTTGCTCACCACCGCCACGTCGCGCGCCTTGGCCACCGCCACCACCGCCTCCTTGGCGAGATAATACCAACCCTTGTCCTAGTACTCTGGGTAGCATTTTACGTTTACGCATTAATTCAACTTGCAATTTACCTTCATTAGAAGTAGCGTGCCTTGCAAATATCTCTATAATTAAAGTAGCCCTATCCCAAACTTGTAATCCAAGTTCTTTCTCTAGATTGTTAAGTTGGGTACCACTAAGCTCATTATCGAAAATAATCAACTCGCTTTCCGTAGCTTCAGCTACCGATTTAAGCTCTAAAAGCTTACCGGTACCGATATAATACGCCTTATCTGGTCGCTCTTTATGCTGTGTCAAAATCGCTCTTACTTCTAGACCTGCGGTTTTTGCCAATAAAGAAAGTTCCTCGAGAGGTTTCTCGAGGTCCTTTTCTTCACCAACGTTAACAAGAACTACACCAGGTAGCAATATTTCTTCTATCATCAATTAAAGTCTATCCTTTAATTTTATTATACATATCAACCATTTCTTCTTTACCCATAAATTTAGGAACAGGATATAGAGGATTCGCTTCTTTCAAAGCATGGTTGACAAGCCATTCCATATCTTCATCTTGAATTTTTCCTTCAACGTATTTTGGAATGTTCATATATTCATTCATGTCTTTAATTGCTTGAACAAAGTTCAATGCTTTTTCCGTTACGTTCTTACCATCAATTCCTGCTATATCTGCAAGCTTAGCAAGTTCAACGTGACAACTATCACCAAAATAATCTAAAACATGGGGCAAAATAATGGCGTTTGCAAGGCCGTGAGGTACACCGTACTTACCACCAATAGAATGAGCAATAGCATGAACATATCCTACGTATGCTCTAGTAAATGCACAGCCTGCATGATAGGCAGCTTCTTGCATCTTTTGACGTGCTTCAATATCTGCGCCGTCATCATAAGCTCTCTTTAGGTATTTAAAAATTAAATCAACTGCAATTTCTGCTTCTTGTCTAGTAAAAGAGGTATTGCTCTTACCAATATATGCTTCTACTGCGTGAGTCAACGCATCCATACCAGTTGTAGAAGTAATATGCTTGGGAAGTGAAACAGTTAATTCCGGATCTAGAACGGCATAATTAGGTATTATGCTAGGATCGTTAATTGGGTACTTATCATGTGTCTTTGGATCTGTAATAACAGCTGCCAAAGTAGCCTCACTTCCAGTACCCGAAGTCGTAGGAACAGCAAAGAACGGAGGTATCTTTTTAAGAATTTTTAGAACACCTTTCATTTTGCTAACAGGCTTATTAGGACAAACTGCACGAGCAGCAACTATTTTTGCGCAGTCCATGGGTGAACCACCGCCAAAAGCTACTATCGCTTCACATTCATTATTTTTATATATCCTTAAAGCATCCTCAATATTATCAATAGTTGGATTGGGAACAACTTCACTATATACCGCGTACTTAAGACCAATTCTATCCATTTCTTCCAACATAGGAGGAACTAAGCCAAGTTTCATCAACATGCCATCGGTAACAACCAAGACTGATTTAATTCCTTTTTCAGCAATGAAAGAAGGGAGCTTTTTAATACTACCTGCTCCAGTTATTAATTCTGGTACTCTCCAAGGCATAATCGTATCAGATACAATCTTGAATACCTTTTGATATGCTCTACAATAAAATTTAGTTAAACCGTTCATTTCTATCTCCTTTTATTTATCAATATTGAATAAGCCTTCCGCTTTATCATTTCTATTTTTATATTTTCCTCTAGTGAAGTCGGGAATAAGTTGTGGCGTGCTTCCTTGAGAAATTGACAACTCCGAAAGCGGAGTAATAACCATCCAAGAGGCCGTATCATAAACGTCAATTGGCATGTGCGTTCCATTTTTAACAGCTTCGATAAAAGCTCTTAAAACGAGATAATCCATTCCACCATGGCCACCTCTTACACCTTTTTTCTTGTACCACTTCCAAATTGAATGTGCGTATTTACGTGCAAACTTGCGACCATTATTCCATAATGGTTTTCCGTAGAATTCGTAAAGAATAAACCGACCGTCCTCAAAAAGCATATTATTATCTTCTTGATACATGGCTTTCGTTCCTCTAACTGTAAAGCCACGCGAGTAACTTCTCGGTAGAGTGGTATCCAAAGTCAAAGTTATAGTTTCCCCATTCAGGCATTTTATGACTGTGGTAACAATATCTCCTTGCTTAAATTCTGCATCAATCAAATCAGGATTAGACGTTTTTCCGTCTTTTATATATTGTTTTAACCCCTTAGAACATGATGCCGTAGAAGTTAAACTCACCATAAGATTACCACGATTAATATCCAAAACTTTAGATATTGGTCCAAGTTCATGAGTTGGATAATTCTCACAATTACGGGTAAGATAATTATTCAGCCTATAATGTCTATTTTCTTTCCCATGTGTTATTTCCTTGCGTAAATCATGTTGGTACCCACCTGAACAGTGAACAACGTCACCAAACAATCCTTGACGAACCATATTTAGCACCATAAGTTCGTATTTACCATAACAACAATTTTCCAACATCATTATAGGTGTACCTGTTTTTTCATAGGTATCAACCAACAACCAACAATCATCCACTTTGTAGGCCCCGCCTACCTCCAATCCAACGGCAATACCTTTTTCCATAGCCTCTACGGCTACCTTAATATGGTCTTCCCAACTGCAAAATATAAATATCGTATTTATATCTTTTCGAGAAAGAATGTCTTTATAATTAGTTGTGCAAAATGGAATATTTCCTTTAGCCTTATTTACGATTTCAGCGCCTTTCTCGGTTCTATCCTCGTACAAATCACAAACGGCATGAATGTTCACGTCGTGCATCTTAACGAGTTGTTTTAGTAGGCCTATTCCCCTACCACCTAAACCGATAATTCCAGCTTCTATTGAGTTCATTTATATCTCCTTATAAAATTCATCAATGTAGCTTTCTATACTATCTCTCTTAACTTGTAATGCACCGGGCTTTTCCATTTTTAACGATACGGTCGCTGTCGCCCATAGCAACGAGGTTGGAACGTCATTATATAATCTTTCGGTAATATATGAAGCAAAGGTTGTGTCACCCCTACCACTTCTACCGCTAAGATTTCTTGCCTTAATCGGACAAGTATAATAATTTTTTCCATCGTAAGCCAAAACTTCGGTATTATGAGTAATGCAAATTTCTTTTGCACCCCAATCGTAAAGCATTTTGGCAGCTAATTTTCTATCACTTGTTCCGGTAAGGATTTCCGCCTCAGCGGCATCGGTTTTAAGGAAATCTATGTAGGGTAAAAGTTCTTTCTTATCAGCCCAATCTTCAAAATACATTCTTCCACCATCATTAGGGTCTTGGTGTCTAAGCGTAGCTTGAACGTCAACGGCTATTTTTCCCTTTTTAGATAGTTCTTTTATTAGTTTACCATCAAAATCACCGTAAATTAGACCGGCAAAATGATAGATCTCCGCATCAACGTTAGGAATATCTTTTATTGCAAACGGGTCTGCTTGGCTAATACAAGTACACGCTCTGCGCTCTTTATCCGCAGTAAAATACTTGTTTCTAATAGACGTTGATTTTGCTGATTCAACAAAGAAAATGTCCTCTTTTGGAATAACCAACGCATCTAAGCGGGACTTATCCTCAAGCGCAAGTTTAGTGACAGCGCCAACTTTGTGTCCTAATGCATAAGCGGCGGCAGATGAATAAATCACCGCACCGCCTATTTCTATAATTTGATTGTCTAAATAATCAATATTATAATCAAGAGAAATATGACCAATGGTCAAAACGTCGTATTTCATTTATTATTCCTCTGCGTTTTCAAAATTATCGCTTGATTCAATAGATTCACTTTTTTTGGCTTTCTTATCACCTTTCTTAGTCATGATGACGAATTTATCCATTATGAATACGATAACAAAGCTAATGAACGAACCTAAGAATTTACCAATTAAATTTGCCCAATCTGCCCCGATTTTGGGTCCAAGAACGTTTGAAAGAGCGCCACCCAACCAGGTGCTTAATAGGATAATACCTATAATAGTTATGACATAGGTTACTATGCTAAAAATAAGATTATTATCCGCTTCAAAGTTCTTTTTACGATTTATAGTAAATGAAATAACCTCTGCTATACATTTAGATACTAAAAAAGCAATAAAGCCTGCAAGGCCATAAGCGCCAGCTTTACCACCTTTGTAATCAAACAAGAACCAACTAAAATCCTCTTGTCCACATACGTTAGCAAGACCATATTGTAAAGCCAAGAAAACGACGTATTCTACAACAAAAGCGATAAGACTAATACCAATAAATTTAATAATTTGAAGAATGTTTTTATGCTCATTGAGCCATACTTTTACTTTTTCAACCATTTTTATTACTCCTAAGTTTTATTTTATCTTTTAATTCTACCACTACCATCACCGTTTGCGAGTTTCTCTACCTCGCTTACAGAAACACGATTATAATCGCCCTCTACGGAATGTTTTAATGCACTTGCTGCTACAGCAAACTCGATAGCATCTTGGGAAGATTTACCACTCAAAAGTGAATAAATTAAACCTCCACCAAAAGAATCTCCACCGCCTACCCTATCAACTATGTGTAAATGATAGGTCTTAGAGAAACAATAGCTCTCACCATCATATAACATACCAGCCCAATCGTTATCGCTTGCGGAAATAGAAGTACGAAGCGTTATTGCGACCTTTTCAAATCCAAAAGTATCGGCAAGTTGTTTTGCTACAGATTTATAACCTTCATGATTTAATTTTCCACCATAAATATCGGTATTTTCTGCCTCAATCCCAAAAACGTCTTTTGCATCTTCCTCATTAGAAATACATACGTCGATATATTTTGCAAGCTCCGTCATTGTTTCTCTTGCTTCTTCACGAGTCCAAAGCTTACCACGATAATTAAGGTCACACGAAATTTTTACACCACGGGACTTTGCCGCTTTACAAGCATCCACACAAATTTCCGCGACGTTTTTACCTAAAGCAGGCGTAATACCAGTAAAGTGGAACCAATCTGCTCCATCAAAAATAGAATCCCAATCAAAATCTTTGACTGATGCAGTCGCAATAGCAGAATGTGCTCTATCATATATGCAAACGCTTCCACGTTGGCTAGCACCCTTTTCAAGGAAATAAATGCCCACTCTATCTCCACCACGAACTATTTTAGAAGTATCAACACCAAAATAGCGAAGTGAATCAACTGCTCCTTGGCCTATTGCATGTTTTGGAAGTTTAGTTACGTAGACAGAATCAAGTCCGTAGTTTGCAAGTGAAACTGCAACGTTAGCCTCTCCTCCGCCAAAAGTTGCTTGCATTTGGTCATTTTGAAAAAAACGATAGTATCCGTTAGGTGCAAGTCTTAACATTATTTCACCAAAAGTTACAACTCTCATTTTAGCCTCCTATGATATCAACTGCTTCTTTGCAAATCTTTATGATTTCATCAAATTTACCTTCTTTCACCAAACTATCTTTTACCATCCAACTGCCACCACAAGCAATAATAGACTTTACAGCTAAAAATTCGTTAATATTAGAAGCATTGATGCCACCCGTAGGAATAAAAACAATGTCACCAAAAGGAGCGCTCAAAGCTTTAATGGTTGCAACCCCACCGTAATTTGAAGCAGGGAAAAATTTAATAATCTTATGTCCACAAGAAATAGCCGACATAATTTCAGTTGGAGTAACACATCCGGGAACGTATGATATTCCCGCTTCATTACAAACGTCACTAATATCTTTACCAAAACCAGGAGATACAATAAATTTTGCTCCGTTTTGAATTGCAATTGAAGCTTGTTTAGCATTAACTACAGTACCAGCCCCCACAAGCATTTTGTCCCCAAAATTTTTGGAAGCAATATTAATTGCATCAGCAGCACAAGCCGTACGGAAAGTTATTTCTGCGATAGGAATACCGCCTTCACATAAAGCGTTCATTAAAGGAATAGTATCATTTACGTTATCGATTTTAACGACTGGAACAATCCTAACTTGCTCGATAATTTGTCTAGCGTTCATAATTAGCTCCTTATTAAATCACTATATAAAATTATACTATCTATTTATAGATAAGTCAATGTAAAATTTTTATAAAACAAGTATAAACCCTATTAGAAAAATAAAATTAAAAATCATAAATTAATTTATTAAAAATTGTTTGACAAAAAAGATTCGAGTGGTTATACTTATAAAGCGCGTGTAGAATATCACATTCTGCGGGTGTAGTTCAATGGTAGAACACCAGCCTTCCAAGCTGGTTGCGTGGGTCCGATTCCCATCACCCGCTCCAACACTACGGATCAGTAGCTCAGTAGGATAGAGCAACGGCCTTCTAAGCCGTAGGTCGGGGGTTCGAATCCCTCCTGGTTCACCAAAACGCATCGGGCAACTTTACAATTGATGACTTTCGCAAATTAACGCGGTGGGTATAGTTCAGGTGGCTAGAATGCCAGATTGTGGCTCTGGAGGTCGTGGGTTCAAGTCCCACTACTCACCCCAAGCGTTATAGGGGTGTCGCCAAGCGGTAAGGCACGGGACTTTG
>JAZSLG010000147.1:0-8672 GCA_045535235.1 Candidatus Stercoripulliclostridium sp. | reverse complement strand
CTTGGCTCACAGAACGACATGGCTACGATCCGACTTCCCCGACATAGCAAGCAGTTACAGTAACCTGGGTAACACGTATGGTGATCTTGGTGATAACGAAAAAGCATTGGAGTATAAGAAAAAGGCGTTGGCGATAAGAGAGCGCATATACGCAGATAATCCTGACCATCCCTACATAGCAAGGAGTTACAACAACCTGGGTGTTACGTATAGTGATCTCGGGGATAATGAGAAAGCATTGGAGTATTATGAGAAGGCGTTGGCGATAAGAGAGCGCATATACGCGGATAATCCCGACCATCCCTACATAGCAAACAGTTACAACAACCTGGGTGTTACGTATGGTGATCTTGGTGATAACGAAAAAGCATTGGAGTATTATGAGAAGGCGTTGTTTATAAGGGAGCGCATTTACGCGGATAACCTCAACCACCCCAATATGGCGATGAGTTACTATAACTTGGGTGTTGCGTATGGTGACCTTGGAGAAAACGAGAAAGCGTTAGAGTGTTATAAAAAAGTTGTTGAGATTTACGAGGCGTTAAACGAAACCGGAGAATATGACGAGGTGTTAAAAGAGGCGCGAAAAATCGTGGAGGAAATAACGTCAAAGAGTAAGGAGAAGAAATCCCTCTTTTCAATAATTAAAAGTTGGTTTACAAAGAAGAAGTAACGCTCGTGTAAAGGAGAAAATATGGAGCTAAGAGAGTTTAACGAGTATTGTATAAAGGTTAAAGAATTAATAAGAGAAAGGGTTTGGTTACAACGAGTAGCCGAGTCCATTAGAGAGACCTTTGGCGAGGGATTCAAGAGAGAATACGTGCAGGCACTGGAAGATTTGGCTAGCAGAGCCTATTCCGTGGTGTTGGATGAAAAAAGGCGCGTGGAAACTCTTGGCACCGATGCCGAAATCGATTTGTACGAACTAGCAATCAATTTGCGTAGAATATACGACAAGTCCAAACCTTACAGTTTTATTGGTTATTATTTTGCAGTATCGGTTTTTGCCGTGGCTGTTGGTCTTGTGAAAGCCAAGGACGTTAAAGAGGAAATATTTTCAGAAAGCGAACTAATGGAATTTGATGCCGAAGCCGGAATGGGCGACGATGCTTCGCTAGAAGAAAAGGAATTGCGTCGATACGGCGTAAGACTGCTTGATTTTTCTAGAAAAAACCAACTGGTTAACTATCGTGTTCTAAAAGGAAGCTCCATGCCACTTTTTTCTAGGAATCTGGCAAAATCGGTGGAGATAATAGCAAAAAGCGGAAGTTTGCGTTTGTCCGGTTGGGATAAATTGGATGCGCATACCATTCTAAAATGTAGGGAATGCGGAGCCTATTATCTAAAACCCTACAAGCCACACGACAGGAAAACGCAATACGCCGAGCCGTGTCCCATCTGCGATGCTGATAATAGGTACGGAAGAAAGAGTCTTGTTCCAATAAAAGAAAATTTGCAAATATTACCCGACGAGGGATATCCTTGTCCTCACTGTGGGGAAAAGATACCCGAGGAATTGTTTTATAACGATGCTATGGCTTGTCCTTTCTGCGGAGAGTCTTTGGGGATTAAGACCTATCCTTTCGTCAAAAAGAGTAAATTTGCTCTCTACGAGGAAAACGAAGTGGTTGCACACGTAGGCAACGCCGAGGCAAACGAAAGGATAAAAACCCTTGCCAACAAGGCGCATAGCATGGAGCGCAACTTTGGATTACACATACTTTATCTTGCCGTAGGATTCCTAAAGTGGAAGGACGTTAACGGCATGTCTTACGAGTCACCCATACTACTTGTGCCGGTAAATATTGCGCTCGATAGGAAAACGGGCATATACTCTTTTCAAGCGGAAGGGCATTTTGAAGTTAATAAAATACTAATACACATGCTCAAAGCCTACTCCAAGCATTGTACCGTGGAGTTGCCATCTCTAAACGAGGCGATCCCATACTCCTATTTTTCCGAGCTACGTGCCTATTTCCAAGAGGCAACGGATGCCGTACAAAGAATCGTAAAGGATTGGGAAATAGTGGAAGGCATGGGGTTAGGATTATTCCATTACCAAAAACTACAGCTTGAACACGACTTATCCACACACAAAGACAAGTATTTATCGCATCCCGTTATTCGTCGTTTGTGCAAAGACGAGGATTACCCGGTACCCCTTTCCGGCTCGGATGAAGAATGTTTGCAATATATGACGTTCGACGCGGATTCTAGCCAAGAAGAGGTAATTTTGGGAGCCCAAAAGGGACAATCATTCATTTTGCAAGGCCCTCCCGGCTCAGGCAAAAGCCAAACCATAACCAATATTATTTCCACCGCTATGGGCGCAGGCAAGACGGTACTTTTCGTAACGGAAAAGGCCTCTGCCCGCAAGGTAGTTTTTGATAACCTTAGTAAGAATAAAATAGAAGGTGAAAGAAGTCTTACCGATTTTGTGTTGGACTTTAGTACCTTTGCAAGAAGGAACGGCGCCGTTGGAAGAGAGCCATTCGTCAGGGAAATAAACAACTGTCTAGTGCCGTATTCTCCGCCGGTTCGCATGTATGGCGAAATGCTAAGCGACGAAAAGCACGGTAGGGGAAAAGTGATAGAATTCATGGACCAAATGCGCTTGGAAAAGGCGGACGGATCCAACTATTTACGTTTGCTCGGCGAGGTAGCCTCACGCTTGGACGGCGTCAAGCTGGAAAGCTTTAGCGCGCTACCTCTTGACGTACTCGTGTTTGCCGAGATACGCGATAACTTGAAAAACTACTTCTCTTTTGTGGAAGAAGGAGTTACGGTAGTAGACTATCGTAAAGACGATTTGTATGGATGCAAAGGAGACCGCGATAAAAAGTTGGTAACCTTTGCTAAAAAGTATATTGATAACGCGACTTCGTTTGATAAACTAAGCGAAGAGCTTACAAACGCGGGTTGGTTGCAACTCATAAATGAAAAATCCTTAGATGGAGTAGGGCTAACCGCTAAGCTTTGGGAAGGTATGCCCACTCTTAGCCCGCAAATTATTAAATCTATAAAGACAAACGGTATCGATTTCTTAATAAGTACCGCAAAGGAAAGACGCCGTGAATGTTACAATATAACGATGGATCCAATCATTTGCGTTGCTAGTTCGATAAACGAAGGCGCACTTGCTAAGGCATCCATATCAAAGCTAATCATACAAAAGAAATATTACAAATTTTTCTTGCGTAGAATGGGACAAGAGTATAAGGACTTTTTGGAGGCGGTATTCTCTTGCTTTAACGATATAGAGAAAAAACCTTGTTATAGTAGCGCAAAGCAAAAGCTAGATAAACTGGTTAGCTACGTAAACTATATGAACAAAAAGGCGGAGTATGAAAAGAAAAAGACAGACTTCGTCACCACGTTTGGTAGCGTTCCAGCCACGGTTGACCAATGGGATATTATCATTAACGCGCTTGAAACCACTAAACGCATTATGGGTGAGAATGATAACGCCGTACTAAATTTGAGCGCAAATTTGGATTGGTTGGACGGATTTAGCGATACTAAGTACGCAAAGACCGTAAAAAAACTAATTTCTTGGCAAAAACAATGTGAAGATATAAAGAATTGCGAAGAGGAAAATTCCAACAAAATCACGTCATATTTTTATGAATATGACTTGGATGACAATTATCCGTACTGCCTCAGCTTAGCAAACCTTGTCGTTAAGGAAAAGGAAAGGCTTGCTGGTTGGTATCGCTTGATGGAAACCGTTGGGGAAATAGATAGGCTTGGTTTGGTCGGCGTGCTTGACGAATTAATAGAGGAGTCCGTTACCACGCAATCGGGAGTGGTCTTATCGCTAGAACGCTCTTACTACGAGGAAAGGGTTAACAAATTCGTGGAAGAAAACGCACTACATTCCGTTCCGGCTTTTGATAGCACCATTCACCAAAGAATGGTGGAAGGGTATGCTACCAGTGACAAAAACGTGCTATCAACGGGCGCGCACAGATTGTATCAAAAGCTTGCTTACGAGAAAAAACAGGCAACGATGCCCAGTGGTAAAACCCCAATAAAAATGCAGTCTAAGAACGGCTATTCCATTAAGAAGACCATTACCGAAAATTGGCATTGGTTAAAGAAAGTAAAGCCTTGCTTTATGATGTCGCCTCTGAACGTTAGCCAGTATATCGACGTTGATAACGTAGAGTTTGATTTGGTAATATTTGACGAAGCTTCCCAAATATTTACCGAGGACGCACTTGCTTCCATAGCAAGAGGTAAGCAAGTAATTATTGCAGGCGATAGCAAGCAATTACCTCCTTGTGATTTCTTCAAAGTTAGCGATCTTTCGCGTGAAGATGACAATGATTTTGTAGATGACGAAGAAGAGAACGAAAACTCGTTGTTGCTATCTGCCGACGTTGCGTTAAAGGACTCATCCATAGCTCTCCGTTGGCACTATCGTAGTTGTGACGAGGCGTTAATCGCTTTCTCTAACGAACACTTTAACTATAATCTAATAACCTTCCCATCGGCTACCAAAAACCCAAATGACGGTATCCAATACGAACAAATTGCGTACACGCCAAGCACTTGTTACGTATCGGGCAAGAGTGGCTCGCACGTTAACAAAGGTGAAGCACAAAGGATAGTGGAACTCATTTGGGAGGAGATGAATCATCCCGAAAGAAAGGATTTCTCCATTGGAGTAGTCGCATTTAGTAACGCACAGGCAGAGGAGATAGAGGAAAGCTGGGAGAGGTTCAAAGAAACCTCCGGCAACAAGGACCAAATAGTGGCTTGGGAAGAAGCGCACAAGGACGAACCCATAATGTTCTGTAACCTGGATACCGTTCAAGGTGACGAGCGCGACACCATGCTGGTAAGCATTTGTTATAGCCAAGACTCCGATGACAAATTTTATCTAACCTATCTTGGTAGGGTAAGACTTCCCTCGGGTAAAAAGCGCATTAACGTTGCTATTACTCGTTCCCGCCATCGCATGATAGTAGTTTCCACGCTTACCCATGCTAGACTCAACTCTGCGATAAGGGCAAGTAGCGGTAAAGAGGAAAACAAGGAGGGCGCAATAGCATTAAGCGAGTTCCTAAAATACGCCGAATCTTTTGCTCTCCACAACTCGGCGGTAACGGCTCCTTCAACAAATCCCTTCGTGCTTTCCGTATGTAAAGTGTTAGAAGAAAACGGCATTAAGTATTCTACCGAAATAGGACGTTCGGAGTGTAAGATTAACGTTGGTATTTGCGCTCCGCAAGACGCAAACAGTTTCGTGCTTGGTATAGTAATAGACGACCCCAGACGCCAAGACTTTGATAGTCCGCGTGAATACGCACGTCTAACCGAGCAAGTGCTAAGCAAAAAATATAACTGGACGATTTATAAGATATATCCTATTTCATGGGTAAACGACTTTGAGAACGAGAAGAATAAACTTCTCTTAAAGGTCAACGAAGCGTTGGGTAAATAAGGAAATATGATACAAGTCGTAGCTGCTCTAATATGGGATAATGATAAATTTCTTATTTGTCAAAGACCTATTACCAAGGCAAGAGGTTTGCTTTGGGAGTTTGTTGGCGGTAAAATTGAGGAAAATGAAACCAAAGAACAAGCCTTAATTCGCGAGTGCAAAGAGGAGCTTGATATTATTATTTCCGTTGGTGAGGTCTTTGTGGAGCTTACCCACGTTTATCCCGATATCACGGTGCATCTTACCTTGTTTAACGCCCAAATCAAAGAGGGCGTACCAAGGCTTATTGAGCATAACGATATGCGTTGGATAACGCCGGCACAAATTCCTAACTATGACTTTTGTCCGGCAGACCAAGAAATTTTAAGAACAATAAAAGAGCGTAATGTGTCCGGATAGATATTAAGCCTCAGCAAATGCGTAAGCAAATAAACAAGGCACCTCGAAAGAGTGGTGCCTTGTTGTTTATTGTGAAAGGGTTGAATGAATTATTTTGTTTTTGGTTTCACGCCGTAAAAATGCACGATATTCCTATCTTTTGGGGTGTTGTTACCATGCATTCCGGGTCCTAATCCCCAAAACATTCGGTGCGTACCATGGTCGGTGGAAAAGGCTACGAAAGTATCGTGTTTTTGCCAATGTTCATCAACGGCGTTCATGAGTTTGTTAAAGCTTTCCACGTAATGTCTGCTTGCGCGTTTTGCAAGTGGCGATTCGGGATAGGATAGGTGCATAACGTCGTCGTATTCTTGGTTGTAAACCTCAATAACGTCGTATTTGTCCTCCTTGATTAGCTCCAAAGCCTTGTCCACAACTTGTTTGTCGTAAGGCATCAAATAATAGTCGATGTCACGCCCTGAAAAAATCTTTGGGATACTTTGATTGGCAACCGCCACCATAGCGACCTTAAGTCCGCTTCTCGACCAAGAGTCAAACAAAGAGTCAATGGTTATAACCGGCTTTACGTATTTTTGTATGCCGTGGACTTCGGGGTCGGCTCCGGTAAACATGGTGCCAAAACAAACGGGTGTTTTAGGAGGATTTGCAGTTAGATATTTAACTTTAATATCGGTGTGCTTCTCCACGTCCATGAAAGTATCTTTGTATTTTTCATAAAACCATTCGCCAATAGCATCGGGGTTATAGATGAGCATGCGGTCTACTTTACCATTTTCGGTTTTTTCCTTAACCAAAGCTTCTATTTCGGGAACGTTTTCCGTATTGCTTTGGCGGGGAGCTTCCGCACCAATAATGTTTGCCCAAGAGCGTGCTAAGGTCGTAAGAGGACGTTTATTAAATTCCATTTTTTTCATAACAATCTCCCAAATGATAACTAAACTAATATTAACACCATAAATGTTTTTTGTAAAGTACCACTTGTACAAACAAAGGTCTTAAAAAGATGACGTACAAAATTACGTAGACAACAGAAAAATATACATTTTATTTTTTTATTTTATCATGACCATCAAATTAAATTCAGTAAAAAAACTATATTTTTTATAAAAAATAAGGAAAAATTCAATATTTAGAATGATAAAAAAATCAAAAAAATTAAATATATTTTAAAAGAATTTTTCTGTCGCTAAAAAGAGTAGGGGAGTTTACGTAGTGAAGCGAAAATCGGGTTTCCCGATTGTTCAAGAAAAGTCAGATATGGCAAAAATCGGTCGATTTTGGCAATTCTCCTTACCTGCTTCTCAAAACTAACTAATTCCCAAAATTTTAGCACAGTGGTCAAACCTATTGTAAAATTGGATTGTTTTCATTTAAGTTTCCGTAAAGATTAAACTCCGTTTTAAGTTTTTCAATCGTTATAAAATCGGCTTTTGAAAGTAAAGATTTTTGTTTTTAAAGGCAATATTCAAAACAATTGAAAAAAGTGGCAAAAAAAGGTATAATATAATAAAGGAGATATGAGTTATGAAAATCGTAATCGTGGGTGGGGTTGCAGGTGGTGCAACTGCCGCAGCAAGAATAAGAAGACTCAACGAACACGCAGAAATTATTATTTTTGAGCGTTCGGGCTTTATTTCATACGCAAACTGTGGTTTGCCGTATTATATCGGTGGCGTTATTGAAGATAAGGAAGATTTGACACTTCAAACTCCCGAAAGTTTCTTCCGCCGTTTTAGAATAATCGCTAAAGTTAATCACGAAGTAACCGATATTGACCTCAAAAATAAAACCGTCCACGTAACTGACTTAAAAGCAGGAACGAGTTTTACTGAAACCTACGATAAACTAATTTTATCACCCGGTGCAAAACCGATTTTGCCCGATTTCTATACTGAAAACGAAAGGACTTTTACACTTCGCACCGTAGAAGATACGCTTAAAATTCGTGCCTTTATAGAACAAAAACACCCCAAAACGGCAATTGTTATAGGTGGTGGCTTTATCGGTCTTGAAATGGCAGAAAACCTTGCAGAATTAGGCATTAAAACCACTATCGTGCAACGATCTAATCATCTTTTACCAACGGTTGACTGTGATATGGCGTCGTTTGTCCACGCAAACTTCCGTCACCACGGCGTACAATTATTACTAAACGTTAACACAAATAAAATGAGTATTACAGGCGCACAAGTTTTGCTTGACCTTGATAACGGCTCAAATATAAGCGCTGATATGGTTGTGCTTGCAGTTGGAGTTGCGCCCGAAAACACACTTGCTAAAAAGATAGGTTTAGAACTTGGCGTTAAAGGTGCAATCAAAGTCAACGCAAAAATGGAAACTTCAATTCCTGACATCTATGCAGTAGGGGACGCAGTAGAAGTTAGACATTTTATAACCGAACAAGATGCAGTAATTTCACTTGCGGGACCTGCCAACAAGCAAGGACGAATAGTTGCCGATAATATTTGTGGATTAAATAGTGAATATAAAGGCACGCAAGGCTCTTCGGTTGTTAAACTCTTTGATATGACTGTTGCTACTACTGGAATTAACGAACAGCAAGTTAAAGCACACGGCATAGAATACGAAAAGGTTATTTTAACGCAAAATTCACACGCCGGCTATTATGCAGGGGCAACGGCAATGACCGTTAAACTCATTTTTGACAAGGTAACCTATAAAATTTTAGGCGCACAAATCGTTGGCTATGATGGAGTTGATAAACGTATTGACGTTATTGCGACGGCAATTAGGGGAGGAATGAAAGCCGATGAATTAAAAGATTTAGACCTTGCATATGCTCCGCCATATTCTTCTGCAAAAG
>JAZSLG010000025.1:0-6548 GCA_045535235.1 Candidatus Stercoripulliclostridium sp. | reverse complement strand
TCTTCATCCAAATAAACGCGTTTTTAGACCAAGTATGTTTTTTCGCGTTCTTCATCTAAACTAACGCGTTTTTAAGAGGCTAGTCAATGGTGAGAACAAATTAAACCTTTTCCTTGTGAGCGTAGTGTAACGGAGTGAAGTAATTCTGAATTCTGCATTCTGAATTCTGCATTCTGAATTCTGCATTCGCGTAGCGTTGTTCCGCGTTCCGCGTTTTGCAGAGGAAGATGAGGGCGAATTTTAGCCCAGGTTAATTATTTCCACCTTCTCGCCAATTCCCAGCTCTTCTCTATCAAGCTCCAACTTGGAGTAATTGTGTATGGTTTTTAGGCAATTGCATCCGCTAAACGTCCACATACCTATAGAGGTTACCGAAGCGGGAATGGTAAAATGCTCTAATGCCGAGCAACCGCTAAAAGCACAGTCGTACAAGGTTTTAACGTTTTCTCCTCTAAAGATTACCTCGGTTAATGCCGAGCAACACTTAAAAGCACTCTCGCCAACGTGTTCTAAGCTAGATTCAAAAATCACTTTTTGCAAACTTGTACATTTACCAAAAGCCTGTACGGACACTTTAGTTAGATAGTAGGGAAGATTAATTTGAGTAAGAGAAGAGCAACCGTAGAAGGCACGAGGCTCAATGATTTTTAGCGATTGTGAAAAAGTTACTTGGGCAAGAGAGGTGCAGTTTTCAAAAGTACCGCGATAGATATTTCTCACCTTGTTAGGTATGTTAATGCTTTCCAAACTAACGCAATTTTTGAATGCCATGTCACCAATATGAGTTATGGAATTGGGTAGGGTAATGCGCGCTAGTTTTTCGCAATCCTCAAAAGCGGAATACTTAATTTTAGTTACCTTTTTGCCGTCTATAAATTCGGGGATTTCGTAACTGACAATATCCGTATAATGACATTTTACGAGTTCCAAAACCCCAATTGCAAATTCATTATATTCTATATATTCGGTATCCAATACCGAGCTTTCAGAAACCCCAAGTATCTTTCTCAAAATTAAATTACAGTCGCTCACGCTATAAGAATTAAGCTTTTCCAGGTATTGGTTATAATCGGTAAAAACTTTATCTTTCCCCATGTCCTCATTAAAGTTATTCTCATTACTTTGTATAGCGTTAATTTGAGAATTTACAATTTCCCCCATATTTGAATTTTTGTCAATGATAAAATCATAGGTATTGTTTTCTAATTCGTCTATATGATTTTTTATTTCTACCTTTTCCTCAATGCCAAGGTTTTTCCTATCGAGATCAAGTTCTAGTTTAGAATAATTATGGATAGTTTTTAGATTGTAACAGCCACTGAATGCCCATTCACCTATCCTTTCTACGGATTTACCAATTACTATGCTGGATACGGATTTACACCCATAAAATGCCCAGTCTCCTATGGTCCTAACAGAGTTAGGAATTTCAACTCTAGTTAAAGATTTACACCCATAAAACGCATTTTCACCTATGCTACGTACTTTATTACCGATTTTTACGTTTATTAAAGAATTGCATTCATAAAAGGCATGATTGCTTATATCTATCGTTGAGTCAGGAATTACTATATTAGCTAAAGATTTGCAACATCTAAACGCATTCTCTCCTATATTTTTTACCGATTTGCCGATTTTTACTTTCGTTAAAGATTTGCACCCTTCAAATGCTCTTTCATCTATTCTAGTGACGGAATTAGGAATAGTTAAATTGGAAAGCGAACTACAATTTAAGAAAGTTTTTTCAGCAATTTCTTTTAGATGAATTAATTGTTCCAAATTTATGGTTTTTAAGTTGTGACAATTTCTAAAACAACTATCTCCTATTTGAGTTATGGTGTTTGGAAGTATTACTTCTTCAAGGTAATTAAAATTAGCAAAAACAGTACCGCTAATTTTTGTTAATTTTAGTGTATCGTACAGCTTGCGATCGTTACTTTCATCTTTTTCTAAAGCTTCTACATTTTTGATTTTTTCTCTAGAGATGTTTATAGGAAGTTGTATTTTTATTAAAGAGGTATCTCGGCAAGAAGTTAGCTTAGCTAAAGGTAGCTGTCTTCTTTTTAAGAAAAATGCTGGAAAAGCGTATGCACTATACTCAAACTCAAACAAATCTTCGCCAACAAGGATTTCTTCAAGAGAATCTTTTTTGTTTTCTATAGTTGCGGAGTAGGGGAGATAAAGGTGTTTGTCGGAGAATGCCTTTTGGGCGAGGTCAACGGTGGCGGGGGATATGGGCGCACCTTCGTTTTTTAGCGTTTGAGCCATGGTTGCGCCGTCGGTTATTTCTCCATTACCAAGGGGTAAGTTTATGGAGAAAAATTTCTTATCCGAGTTCAAGACGTAATCTATTTCCGTACTGCATGCGGAAGAGGTTAGCGAGTTTTCACTAAGGTAGAAGATAACGCCTTTGCATTGGAATTTGGATATGAATTGTTTGGCAATTTCTTCCCAGTTTTCACCTGCACGCATACCGCTGTCATACCAAAGGTTAATACCTTTTTCTTGTAGTTCTAAAATATCTTTTAGTACCGCTTTATAATCCTTATGCGAGTAGGACACGAAATAATAATTCTCGTTATGCACTTTTGGTAAAATGCCTTTACCAATCAATTCTTCATAAGAACAAGACTCTTCGATTTTTTTAATTCTTTCTTCTAACGTGTAAGACATGATTTTATCCCCTAAATCGTATATGAAAATTATACCATAGAAGCTAAGCAAATATCAATATCGATTTTTACGAAAAACTTGTAAAAACTACGATAAAGTCGCACCTTTATAAGAGGTGGCATCTTGACACGGTGGCGGTAATAACCTATAATTTTATTATAGAGATTAATCAGTTTAAGGGAGAAAGGATATGACGAAAGAAGATAACAACCTCACAATACAATTAGAAGAAAGCTTAAAAGCACTTGAAAAGCAATTGGATAGGCATGCTATCGAGCCCGATTATTATGGACTATTACTTTGCTACAATGGGGTTGGATGCTCTTATGAAGCGTTGGGTGATTATCAAAAGGCGTTGAAATATCACTTGAAGGCGCTTGAAATGTGTGAAATTTGTTGTGCGGATAATCCCAATCATTTTAATTTTGTAATTTGCTATAATGAGTTAGGCACCATTTATCAAGAATTAGGGGACTATCAAAAGTCGTTGGAATACAAATTAAAGGCGCTTGATATATGTAAAATCGTATATGCGGACGATAATCATCCGGATTTGGCAATAGCCTACAATAACGTGGGTGGAACTTATGGGGCGTTAGGTGATTATCAACGTTCGGTTGAATATTTACTAAAAGGGCTTGAGATATGCAAGGCTTTATATGCCGAGGAGCCTAGCGAAGAGAATTACATTAAGCTATATAGGACTTATGCTAATATAATAGCGTCCTATGAGCTAATGGGTGACCGTGAAACGGCAATAAAGTATTCCAAGTTACAAGCAAGGTTAATTATAGACGTATTATAATTGGAGATTACAAATGAAAAAGGTACAAATTTTTATTAGTTATTGTGGTGATGATGCCCATATAATGCATGATTTGAGGGATAACTATCTTGCTAAATTAAAGGGAGAATACGCCTTGAAAGGGGCGGAAATCGTCATACGCGAGATGGAAACGGAATGCGTTGACAAATGGGACGTCTGGATGGTTGGTGCCGTTAAGAGTTGCGATATTTTGGTTTGTATACTAACGGATAACGTATTGTACCCCAAGGAGAAAACGGAAAAGAGGGTGTTGGAAGAATTATGTGTCGCAAGGAACAATGATCTTAATATTATACCCATAGTGTTTAGTCGTAGAGGATTACCTGACGAATATTTCGCCCATATTGGTAGAATATCCCAAATTTGGTATGGTGTTGGCGACACGCAAGAGCAAAAATTTACCGTGGTTAAAAAAAATACCGCAAAACTTATCAATGGAATTTTGAGTGGGAATAAAGTCAAACAATACGAGAGCCTTAAAATAAAAAGTGGCTATCAATTTAGCAAGTTTGATGGTTTTGTCGGTAGAAAAGAGGAGATGGAGAAAATATCCTCAAGTTTTGACCAATCCAATCTATTAATACTAAAAGGAGAGGGTGGTATTGGAAAAACCTCTTTAGCCAAAGCCTATTTTAATGCTAGCGACAGTTACGAAAATGGATACATAGTGGATGCCTCCAGTGGCATAACGCAAACGATACAAAACTTTCCCTTTGAAGATACGTTGAACGAGCCGAACGCCGAAGAGAGGTATGCCGGTAATCTCAAACGCCTAAAAGAGTTGTCGGAAAAAATCATAATTATTTTGGATAACTATGACGTAGAAGGTGAAAACGATAGTGATACTCTAGCACAACTAGAAAATATGGCTTGCAAATATATTATTACATCAAGAATAGGTACGACTCGTAGCTATAACACGATAGAGCTTGGTAGAATGCCCGACGAGGATTTAATAAAGCTTGTCTACAATATTCACACTAAAATTGAGCGTGATAACAAAATGAGCAAGGAAAAAGTGGAAAGCTTACTCGTTGAGTTTTTTGCTAACGTAAACGGTCTAACCATAGCCGTAGAGCTTGCTTCGGCAATCATGAGAGATGGGGACGTAAGTCTAATAGATATAAACAAAGCTATACTTAGTTGTAACGATAAAGTAACTACGGGAAGACGCGCGGGACAAAAAGCTTCCGCATTCGACCACCTTGCAAGCTTGTATTCTTATGCAAAGTTAAGTAAGGAAGAACACGAAGTATTAAAGGTGTTAACCCATATTTCCCCCGCCGTAGGCATAGAGCGCAAAAAGCTAAAAGAATATTTGAAACTTGATAGTAACGACGTAATAAATGACTTGATACGTAAATCCTTTATCCGCATGGACGAGGACAAAGTATTGAGCATGCACCCTTTGATGTCCGACGTTTATTACAAGCAAGAAAAAGTTGCCGATCAAGAGGGGATAAGGGAAATTTTAGACTACGTATCAGATTTTGATTTTTCTACCGATAAGACCCTTACTTTGACCGAAGCTTCTCTAAAAAATATAACCACCTACAAATACTTGGTGGAAAAAAGGGAAGCAAGCTTTAAGGAAGAAAATTTAGATATAAAAGGGTATTTGTATAATGAAATTGGCTCTAAATATTATGCAATAGCAGATTTTAGACAGGCATTGGAATATGGGTTAAAAATGCTTGAAATTGATAAACAATTGTACGCGGACGAACCAGACGACGCTTTTAGAGCTTCAAATTATGCTTTAGTGGCATATTTTTATATTTCATGTGGTGACTATAAAGAAGCATTGCATTATGGATTGAAATCGTTGGAAATATATAAAAAAGTATATGCAGATAACCCAAACCATCCTAATTTAGCGATTACTTATAACTGTGTTTGTACAATATATAATGAATTGGGTAAATATCAACAAGTATTGGAATATGGTTTAGAAGCGTTAAAAATTTTCGAAGTTGCTTATGCTGATGATCTAAATAAAGTTGAAGTTGCTACTATTCATACTACAATTAGCTTAGCGTATAAAGCAGGAGGGAATTATCAACAAGCATTAGTTCACGCATTAAAAGCGCTCGAAATAAATGAAAATATTTATGCAGATAATCTTAATCAGCCTGAAATAGCAATAAATTACATAGTAATTGGTGGGATTTATAAAGAATTAGGAGATTATAATCAAGAATTAGATAATTGCTTAAAAGGGTTGAAATTAAATGAAATTGTTTATGCTGACAATCCCAATCATCCCAGCTTAGCAACATGTTATATTAATGTTGGTGCGGCTTACGGAGATTTAGGAAAAAATCCAGAGGAATTGGATTATTACCTAAAAGCACTTGAAACGTATAAAATTGCCTTTGCAGATAATCCCGAACATCCTGTTTTAGCTCTTGCTTTAAATAACGTAGGTTGGTCTTATTACAAATTAGAAAAATACGACGAAGCGTTGGTTTATTTTCTAAACGCGCAAAAAATATTTGAAAAATCCTATGCCGATAACCCAGATCACCCCAATTTAGCATTGATTTACAATAACATGGGATTAGCTTATGGGAATTTAGGCGACCATCCAAAGGCATTGGAATACAGATTGAAAGCGCTAAAAACATACGAGAAAGCCTATGTAGACAACCCCAATCACCCCAATTTGGCATTGGGTTACAATAACGTGGGCGGTGCTTATGGGGAATTAGGCAAGCATGAAGAGGCATTGGAATACTACTTAAAAGCGCTGGGAATATGGGAAATTGCCTATGCAGATAATCCCAATCACCCTAGTTTGGCATTGGGTTACAATAACGTGGGCGGTGCTTATGAGAACTTAGGCGACAATCAAAAGGAATTAGAATATAGACTAAAAGCCTTAGAAATACGTGAAAGGAATATTACAGAAAACTCCACTAAATCACAGTTGGTAGATGATTATAAAAGAGTAGAAAGGCTATATGCTAAATTAGGCAATACTGAAAAAGAGCTGGAATATAAACTTAAGATACTTAAAATTAGTGAAATAGATTGTGTTGGTAGATAT
>JAZSLG010000114.1:0-4082 GCA_045535235.1 Candidatus Stercoripulliclostridium sp. | reverse complement strand
TGATGGGAAATTGCCGACTGGGTCATTTTCAGCACCTCGGCAATGTCGCACACGCACATTTCGCTTTCAAACAACGCACATATTATCCGCACTCTTGTTGAGTCGCCGAACACCTTGAACAGCTCCGCAACGTCATAGAGTATCTCATCGTCGGGAAGCTTTCCCGATACCGCCTCCACGATTTCGCTGTGAGCCTTTTCCTCGCAGCAGACCTCGATTTTTTCCTTCTCTGTATGCATAATCATCATCAGAAGTGCAAAAAATCATTGATTCTTATAAGGGCAAAGACCTTAAAAGCGTCAACGAAGAAGAGTTGCTTAATAAGCTTGAAAAACTTGCTCTAGAACCCCAAGATATTGAGAATATCTACAAAGAATTGGAGCAAAATGGTATTACCATTAGCGACCAATCAAGCATTAAAAACGACCAACTTCTTCAAAAAATAATGAACGAAGTCAATATTGACGACTCCGTTAAAATGTATCTTAAAGATATAGGCAGATATCCTCTTCTAACTGCGGAAGAAGAACTTGCCTACGCTAAGAGCATGGTAGAGGGCGATACGCAAGCTAAAGAAAAGCTTATTAATGCAAACTTGCGTCTTGTTGTTAGTATCGCTAAAAGATACGTTGGTAGGGGAATGGCATTCCTAGACTTAATACAAGAAGGAAATTTAGGTCTAATGAAAGCTGTGGATAAATTTGATTATACCAAGGGTTTTAAATTTTCCACTTATGCAACATGGTGGATTAGACAAGCAATAACTCGTTCGATTGCCGATCAAGCACGTACAATACGTATCCCTGTTCATATGGTAGAAACTATTAATAAACTCATTAAAGTTTCTCGTTCATTATTGCAAACTTTGGGAAGAGAACCCACGTCTGAAGAAATAGCCGAAGCTATGGGTATTTCGGAGGCGAGAGTTATCGAAATTCAAAAGATAGCGCAAGACCCAGTTTCTTTGGAAACGCCTATCGGTGAAGAAGATGATAGCCATTTGGGCGACTTTATTGAAGATACTTCCGCTACTGCACCCATTGATGCTGCCGAAGCTAATATGCTAAAAGAGCAAGTAAACGAAATTTTAGGAACTCTTGCCCCACGTGAAGCCATGGTTTTGATTTTGAGATACGGCTTACGTGACGGTCGTCCTCGCACGCTTGAAGAAGTAGGAAAAGTATTTAACGTTACGCGTGAACGTATTCGTCAAATAGAGGCTAAAGCTTTAAGAAGACTAAAGCACCCTAATAAAACCAAGAAATTACGTGACTTTTTGGATAAATAATCGTGATAAA
Organism: Candidatus Stercoripulliclostridium sp.; assembly: GCA_045535235.1. Taxonomy (GTDB): domain Bacteria; phylum Bacillota; class Clostridia; order Christensenellales; family DTU072; genus Stercoripulliclostridium_A. The sequence goes on along the minus strand of JAZSLG010000114.1, from coordinate 2,784 downwards.
GTTGGATAAAAGGCTTTCTTCTATATTAGAAGAAATTGTAGGTGACGTACTTGGTGATATTGGTTGTGACCATGGTAAACTTTCCATTTCCGCTATAATAAAGGGTAAATGTAAGAAAGTTATAGCTGTGGACGTTAGTGCCGATAGTTTACAAAAAACCGTTAATTTAGCAAAAGAGCTTGGCGTAGAATATAGCGTTGATTGTAGAGTTTCTAATGGCTTTCAGAACGTTAAAGAAACTTTGGATACAGCAGTTATAGCGGGGCTTGGTGGTTATGAGATTAACGATATTTTATCACAATCAATTCCCGATATCGGAAGACTGGTACTTTGTCCACACCAAAACGTATCGGTCGCTAGGATGGCATTAAACAAAATAGGCTATGGCGCAATTAAAGATTACGTTATCAAAGAAGGTCGCAAATATTATCAAATAATTGTTGCGGAAAAAGGATTAGATTCCTATTCAAAAGAAGAATTAAGGTTTGGAAAAAATCAACCGGTAAGTAACGATTATATTGAAATGTTAAATGAAAGAAAAGCGGTGATAGAAAATCGTTTTTTTGGAAAGGACATTCCACAAGGCGAAATGCAGGATGAATATCAGGAGATTATAAGATGCTTAAAATAGGTGACGTTGTAAAAATAATGGAAGAATTTGCGCCTCTGGAAATTCAATTAGAGTACGACAATTGCGGTCTATTTTATGGTGACGTTGACTGGGAGCTTAAAGGCGTGTTAGTCACTCTTGATACATCTGTCGACGTTGTTAACGAAGCGATTAAATTGGGCGCAAATATGATTATTGAGCATCACCCCATTGTATTTAACGCTATCAAAAAAATTGATTTATCTTATCCGAAACATAAGGCTTTGGCCTTAGCTATTAAAAATGATATTGCTATTTACAGCGCGCATACGTCCGTCGATTTTACTGTGGGTGGGCTTAACGACGTTGTAATGCAATTATTAGGTTGTTCAACGTTTACCTCTGCCTTTGGTAACACGAATGATATGAGGCTGGGTGTCTTGAATACTAAAACGACGCTTGCCCAGTTCGTTGATAAAGTAAGTAAAGTTTTTAATGACGAACACATTGTATACGTTGGGGAGCCAAATAAAATTGTTGAAAAAATTGCCGTTATAAATGGTGGAGGCGGTTCGCATGAAGAGACTGTTTTTGAAGCCAAGAAGGCAGGCGCTGATGTCTTTGTATCAGGTGATTTTAAATACAACGTATTCAGACTCGCTAAAGATATGAATTATTCAGTTGTATCGTTTGGACACTATAACAGTGAAAAACCATTCATAAATTTGATAGTAAATTTATTAATAAATAAAAACGTAGGTAACGTACATGGTGCTACTACCTGTACAAATCCGTTGAATTAGGAGTAACTATGGATATTGAAAAGATTTTAGAGTATCAAAAATTAGATTTTGTTCTTTACAAGGCAAATAAAGATTTTGCTAACAGTGAAGAAAATAAAAGAGCACAAGCATATCGTAAATTAAGAAATGATTTAGCTGAAAGTCTAATTAAACTTGATAAAGAAACAGGTGAGAATTTTAGTGAAATTGATAAAGCTATATCCGCATATGAAAATTTTATCAAGAAATATAAGTCTGCTACTTTAAGCGGAGCAAAAACGTTAGAGCAAGCTGACAAAATTGATGATACCATCAATGCATTGATTAACGAGCTGAATTTAATACAAAGGGACATACAAAGAGGTTTTGCTCGTTTACAAGAAATTGACACTAAGGATGCTAAAGAGATAAGACAAAAATTAACTAAAGTTTTGGCAGAGTTAAAAAACGCTGAAATTATTAGAAATGAAAAGAGAACGGAAATAATTTCATCCATATCTCAAGAGGGTGCCGCTTTGAATAAAATGCAAGCTGAATTAGACCCTGAAGATTTGAAACTTTATAATAAAGTTAAGAGTACCGTTAATAGAATGCCTTACGTAGTAGAATATCGAGATGGCAACTGTTTGGGCTGTGGTATTGAAATAAAATCCGAAGTCGATTCAAAACTGCAAAAATCAGGTGATACGGCGGAATGTCCTCATTGCAGAAGAATAGTTTATAAAAAATAAACCTTAAATCACTTGCATATAATATACATTGGAGAGTGTATGTTATTTAGTAAAATGAATGGTTTGGGCAATGATTACATATTTTTTGATAGCTCAAATTGTAATGAAAGTGATTTTAATTATTTAAAAAATAACGTCAACGATATATCAAAATTGCTTTCGGATCGCAATTTTGGTATTGGCGGAGACGGAGTAGTTCTAATAGAAAATTCTAAGGTTGCAGATGCAAAAATGAGAATATTTAATGCAGATGGAACCGAAGGATTAATGTGTGGAAACGCTCTTAGGTGTATCGGAAAGATACTTTACGATAAATCGATTATAGATAAAAGGGAGTATTTTGTAGAAACACTTTCGGGAATAAAGAACCTTAAAATTATAGAGAACAATCCTTATGAAGCCACTATATTAACAGATATGGGTATGCCGAAATTAATTAAGGAAAAGGACAACGTAGAGTATTACAACATAGGAAACCCGCATGCCGTATTTTACGTTGATTCTTTAGATGAGAAAGCAATAAATAAGGCAAGAGAACTATCCATAGAGTATGATGTCAATGCTGAAGCCGTTTTGATTGAGAATAATAACGTTATGATGCGTGTATGGGAGAGAGGTAGTGGCGAAACGCTAGCCTGTGGAACAGGTGCTACATGCGTTGCTTATTCCGTCATCAAAAATG
>JAZSLG010000074.1:0-27569 GCA_045535235.1 Candidatus Stercoripulliclostridium sp. | reverse complement strand
TCCCCGACGGAAATGAGAAAACCCCACGACAGGAGTTTACTAACCGTAAATGACTGAGTGGGGTTGAACATTTTCTATGGGGAGCGCCCAAATAACGCGTTTTACTCTTCGGACCAGCCCTCAAACGTTATAGTATTTTGTGCAAATACGTTTTGAACTCTTATGTCGTTACGTAATGCAACGGAAGTCTTAATAGCAATATCGTTACTATTAAACGTATTATCAAAGATACTGGTCGTTGCGGAGCTATAGGCAATATTAACGGCAGAACCACGGTTTGCGATAAACTTGTTGGTATCCAATATTACGTTGCCTTTTTGTAGGTATACGCCATTCATGTTTTGATACAATTCGGAAGTGCTGAGTTCGAGGGAACCGCCTAGCATGTAAATAGCCGTGGTATAGCCCTTAAAGTACGAATCAGAAACGTAGATGGTATTGGTGTAACCGGATGCCGTTCCTATTGCCGTACTATTGGTAAGGATATCGCTTCCTTTGCGAACGAAGCTACTTCTCGATACGGTTAATGAGCTTGCGCCCTTTCCTAACTTAACGACGGAATCGTTAGCTTTATCATTAAACGCTACTATATCAAGAAGAACAGCGCCCTTATTGATTATGATTTGGTCGAAGGTAACGGCTATAGACTCGTTATCGGAAGTCATATTGTAAGCGCCAACTATGGAGAGCGAAACGTTAACGTCGATGCTAATAGTGCCATAGCTTCCTGCCATAAAGTACCAAATTGCAGTATCGCCGTCACCAAGTTGTTGCAATGCTTGCGTTAGTTCGTCTTTGTTTGCAATGATACGCGTATTTTCTTTTTCCGCCACAACGCGGTAAACACCGTCGTTGATTTCCACAAACTCATAATTCTTATGGAAGTCTTCTTCCAGCATTGCTTCCTTGTTAACTACTGCTAAGGGATAATCACCTATCGTATGCTTATAGGTCAAATCCCCACCCGTCCAAGCTACGTCAATATTTCCAAATACCGTCTTAACGTCGGTATCGTATCTTCCGACCAAACCGGGTTCGGAGGGGTTAGATGCCCATACTATGGTTAAAGCGCTATTCAAAGGCTTAACTTCGTCTAGATATTCAGCGCTAATTTCATTAACGTTAAGGATTACCTTTCTCTTGTTAACGGTGATGCGTTGTTCATACAACGTAGGATAGATAACGCCGTCCAAGTTTGCATTGGGGTAGTTTCTTCCGCCGTTAATCTTTACGGTTACGTCGTATTGACCGGCATCCCTAATCCTGCTTCCTGCAGGCAAGGTTTCGTTGGTCGTTACGTTCTTGTAGGAGTAGACGACTTCCATACCCTCGCTCAAGTTCTCGGGCAATCCGTTTACAGTAACGTTAAAGTATTCGCCGGTGTACTCGTAGTTATTGTTGATAGTGTAGTTAACGTTCCTCGTGGTTACGTGGATTAGCATAGTAAACTCAACGTTACCAATCGTGTAGTTGCGTTGTTCACCGCTGAATACTACCCTCATCATATAGGTGCCAACCTCGATGGGTTTAAGGTCTTTTAGATAATTTTGTTGGGTTGCGTTGGGGTCGTATTGAGCGTAAGTAGCTTGCGTAGTTGCGCCACGCGGAACACCGCCGACTGCGGGAACTCTTTCTCCTCCGGTATACTCGTAGGATATTTGCTTCATTTGGGTAACGATAACGGCACCGTCTTTATTTTCGTAAGTATACTCACTTTCTTGGATTGGGATATGGTTTCCTAAAGCATCCGTTTCGTTATAGAAATAGATGTCACTCGGGTCGATAACCCACTTTCTTATTATCATTTTGTAGTCAACACTGCCAGTATAATTGTAATCGTCAGCGTCACTTATCATTATTCTTACGAAGTAATCGGGTGAATCGTCAAATTCCTTAACGTCAATGGGTTGCTCGGGCGACCAATTCTTTCTACCATCCATAGAATACAATACCGAGTATTTCAAAGGACCGTAAGAGCCGTCCTCACGCAAGAATTCACCAAGTTGGATATAATCTTCAACGTTAAGCTTTTTGGGAGTATAGTATCTATCAAGGAAATCGATACCATCGGCATCCTCTATCCAAGTAAAGTCACTTGCTTTGATTGCTCTTCTTTCGATAACTACGGTAACTTCACCGGTGATAATCTTGCCGTAAGCATTCTTGTAGTGATAGGTAGCTTTGTATTCACCAGCCCTATTGTGGTTCAAGTTATCAAGGTCCCAAATTGGTGCAATACCACTAGTCGTCAAAGGCATATCGCTTGCGGTAACGACGGTACCCAGCTCAAAGCTGTATACGGTCTTTTCAAAGGAAGCAGTTTCCTCTTCCAACCAGTTGTAGGAATATGTCTTGATGGGAACGTTAAATGAGATGAACATCTTATTACTGTTCTCGCTCGTTGCATCCTTATCACCGGAAAGTCTGGGTGAATCGCCAAACGACAAGAAGGTGTAACGGCATTCTACCGTAGCAACCAAGTTTTCTACGTCGTAGATGATATTTAATATTTCCATATATTCGCCGTCTTCAGACACGATAACTCTATCGGGTAAAATGTTGGTTTCGGGTCCGGGAACGTAAACACCCGCAGCGTTAACGCCTATTGCTATATAGTCGTAAACGAAGCCACCGTTAATAAAGGCTTGAGCAAGAGCAGAACCGCCTATTACGCTATTTTGTACGGTTGAACGTAAGGCATAAAGTTTGGGGTCTATAACTTTGATGGTAAAGAATACGTTATTATCGTCAACGAATCCGAGTTTACCGAATACGTTGGTGTATACCCTACCGATAACGTCGGTCTTTACGGTAGCAAGAACAGCCGGTGAGAAAGTAAGCGGTACCCTTGCAATTTCCGAAGTGCCGTCCTCGTAGTCGAAGCGGTGGTACAAATGGGTGGGTAGTTGTTGTTCAAGCGGTACTCCGGCAAGAACGTAGATGGTACCTGCGCTCAATGGGTCTTGGGTAGTTTGACCATCTTCCAGTTCCTTGGATGCGGGAATATTACGCGCTCTAATGGGGAATTGTACGTCTACGGTAGCACCGTATACGCTCATGGATGCCATTATAACCATTTGGTTTGCATCCTTACCGGTAATAACGCCGTGCTTCTTCAAGTGGTCTTCGTCATAAGTCCACTCAACGTTGAGTGCATGATAAGGAATGGTTGAGCCCGCAAATACTACGTAGACGTCTTCGGGGAAGTAGATATTATAGGGGTCGATATAGAACTCGTCACGAGCTTGTTGATAGTATACAGTAGCGCCCTCGGGAACCTCGGATAGTACTGCGTTCTCGCCATTCTTTATAACGTAGGTATACTCAACTTGTCTATTTATAGTTTTGAGATTTAGCGTTAGGTAAGAGCCAAGAATTGCATCGTCATCGGTGTAATCGTACAAATCCGAAACATAAGTCTTGCCTTCGGATACGTATTGGATACGGAATTTTCTTATCTTTGCAGTTATATTACTGCCATCTACGTCGGTACCGGTCAACGTAATGTCACGACTGATAATCCAATCGACGTCGATTAGAGTAATTTCCGCACCTAATTTTTGTATACCCTCGTATTGTACGCTTCCAATATCGTAATCGTTGGCGAAGGTTAGACGCAACGTGGAGGGTAACGTGTAGTTACTTCTTGCATAACCACCGGTCGGCAAGGGGTATCTTACGTTGGTATTGCCTTCTACGTTAAACAATCTGTTATCGCTAGGCGTGGGGTCTACGACGAAAGTGTAATTCTTAACGTTCTTGTTATCCTTAACTATGGTAGACATCAAGGGGTAATAGCCCTCTTCCCTTGCAACGTTGGTATAACCACTTTCTACCGTGGAAATATTAATAGGTGTACGGTTAAGGTAGGTTACGTTAACTGCAAACTTGAATACTACGTCTTTCTTATCCTTTGCGGATACGTCACAATATACGAGTTTGCTTGCGCCGGACATATTCAAGTAATAAATACTATTGGGGTCGGTCGGGTCGTCGATTTCCCAATCGATATCTACTTCGCCCAAAAGGATTTCCGTTTGAGTGTCGTTATTCAACTTGCCCTTTGCAAGTGCCGTCGTCGGGATAACGGGATTTAACGGGTCGATTATGATTTGTACTTCTCCATAAGGAGCATATCCAACGCCAAATCCAAAGTCTAATTCATCTATACCTACTTGTTGAGGAGCAAAGTTGTAAACTTCATAGGTGGTGATGGAATTGTTTTCCGCGCTCTTATTCAAGTTGGTAAACGTAATAGAGCTTTGATCAATAACCGACCAATCTTCTTTGTTCCAAATCATGACGGCGTTGCTCTTATCCTCACTATCAACGTAATACTCGGGATAGAAGGTAATCTTTCTAATCGTCGTCGCATAAGCGGAATCGGTTACGATGAAGGATACTTCAAAATTATCAAGAATGGAAATCAACGTGAAGTTGTTAAATTCAATTACGTTATTGGTTAAACCTTCTACTTGATTGAATACCCAAGTGTTAGCACGAAGTTTCATATCTATGACTTGACCAAAAGTACGTGCTTCACCCTCTCCTACGCCTAGGTAGCCGTGAATGGTATAATTAAATCCTCCGTTTACGCTAATATCGTCGTCGACGAGGTCTACCATTTGACCCTCTTTCTCCATTCTCCAAAGAACGTTCGGGATTGCGGGAGACAACGCGGAGACGTACTCGCTATAGTATACGTTTACGCCCTCGCCATTTCCCTTGTCTTGTACGTCACTATTGAAGGTTACGGTACTACCTACCGTGCTAAGTTTTGTCTTTAGATTGCTCAAAGCCTCACTTTCGGTATTGGTTATCTTGCGTTCTACACTCAAATCAAAGAAGTCCTCGACGGAAAGAGTGCTTGGTAAATCTTTAACTCTCATTTCAAAGGGAGTCCAATAACTATCGGTAGAACCGGGCTTTAATTGATTTTCTATTTGGAAGGTTGCCGGATAAGATGCCGGGCGAGTTAACGTCCTATCTAGAACGTATACTTGCATAATGAAGAATTGCTCGTTATCATTCTCGTCAAAGCTTCTTAGCGAAGAGGAGAATAGATAGTAAGCACCTTGATAATCTCCGCCATTATAAACGTAGTTGCCGTTTGCATCCATCGTAAATGGAGCGTTTGCGGTTTCCATAGTCCACTTTACGTTTTGACTAATGGTATTGGTTGCACCACTATACTTGAATTCCGCACTGGTGGGCAAGTTGAAAGTTAATCTATCGTAGGGGTCAATGTAATATATACCCTCAACAAGCACGCTACTATTGTCGGTTGTCTTGGATGCGTAATATACCTTATCCAGTACGCGGTACGGGAAGGTTAAGATTAGACGCAAGCTATTGTTGCCATCGGGGAGAGTTATCCTCAAATACAAGCTTTCGTTAGCGCCGTAGCCGAAATCACTACTCAAGGTGTGTCCCATATTGTTATACGTGATTTCATCTATTCTAGTAAATTCGCTCTTGTTATTGTTGTTACGAATTTCGTAAATCAAGCCGTCTTCTTCTTCAAATTGATACTCAACGTCACCAAAGGTTACTTTAATGTCCTTGGGTAGAACGAAGGTGCCGTCACCCTCGATTGCGTATTGATCAAATAGTAGATTGTTGGAAACGATATCGTATTTTTCGTGACTGATTTGACCTGCGTAGAGCGCTCTTACGGAAACGTATAGTTTTATTTCTTGGGTTTCACCGTTGTATCCCTCTATGGTATTGGTAGCAAACAACGTTGAGCTTAGACCTGCCGAAGTAATAGCATCCTTAATCTTGTTAATATCGAAAGCCAAGCTATCGTCGTCTTTTGCGAACTCCTTAGCGGGTACCCATTCACCTCTTAGGGTAAACTTGATATCGTAACTACTAATGAACGCCGACGTTTGGTCGGGAACGATAACGGTGGGTAGATTGTTTAGTAGGTCATCAAGAGGTAGATAATCGTAAACGTTGTCTATCGCTATGGTACCGTTATTAACTTGATATAATCCATCGTCCTCCGTGTGATACTTCGTAAAGTTTACGTTCTTGGAGTAGAAGCTAATGTGTCTCCTATATTCTCGTCCGTTGGGAAGAGTGGTATATAGCTTTATGATACGAGTAGAGGTAAAGTTAAAGAATTCATAATTGATACTCTCAACTACTGCTCCTTGACTAATAGTTGCGTTACTTACCAAACTTGATACCGATTCATCGGCATACCAAACGAGATTGGTATATTTAACCGCACCACTATTAACGTACTCAACGACAAACTCTTTATTCAAAACGTAACCGTCGTTGTTGGCATACAAAGGTTTACCTTCGCTATCAAACACTTCAACTTCTTCGTTAAAAGCCTCTTCCTCACCAATAACCGTTCTATCCTTTAAGAAGGTGAGAGATACGTCAAAGCTTTGTACACAACTACCAATGGTAAGCTTTTCAATCTTAAAGCGATAAACTACGTGAGTCGTGGTTATAGTAAAGTTGGTGTCAGTGGTAGTTTTATTACCATATATTACGTCATCAAAGTAGTCTGGGAGCGTAAACTCAAAGTCGTTAACCTCAATCTTATCGGCAAACATCAAGGATACGTTAGAGAACATATACTTAACGTACTCGGAAGGTGAGAGAAGGTTGTTTTTAGCATCAGAGAGCGCGTAATACTTGTTAAAGGTAACGTCAATGGAGTTTTTGCCCGATATCTTTAGGATTTGATATCCCTTATCGTTTAGTACGGGAACAACCTCGCCATCAACTATTTCCGTTTCGCCGGTAACGCGTTCAAGTTCGGTAACGACGTTAACTGCACTAACGTTGTTCTCGTCTTTTGCGGAAAGGTTTTTATCAAAGTTGCCAAAATTGATATCACCAAGAACTCTGGGGGTAACCATGAATCCCATGCTAATAACCAGACCCTTTGGATTACCGTTTTCATCCACGCTACCATCATCAATAATACCGCTAAGGTAAATGATATCGTCCTTGTATTTACCCATATTATAATAGGAAGAGGAACCAAGGGGGCTTTGGAGAACTTGGAGGAACTCGTCAAGGTTTATCCAGTCAATCGCAATGGTGTTATTATAGGTACGAGTGCCGTCTGCAAAGCCAATATCAACCATCTTAATACCGCCGTCTACGGTCAAATCGTCGTATAGCTTTTGTGAAATGGAATAGTAACCTATTATTTCTTTGTTTGTTTCATCGTATATAGGTTGCTCGTCGTAACCATCGATAATCATATAGTGGAGGGTTTCAAACTCTACCATTTCATAGGTATCAATGGACGCCAAACCGTATATACGTCTTTCGTTTATAACCTTGCTGGAGTCGTAAACTAGGGTTAATTCTATGGTTTGTTCCAATGCACCTGCGGTATCAGTATCGCTCTTAACGTCGGCGTAAACTCTTACTTCACCGCCCTTAGAGCCAACGAAATATCCTTGTGCGTTTACGAGATTGCCACCTCCGTCTTTAATGGGATCGCCGTTTGCATCCTTAAGATACCACGATACCTCGAAAGTACGGTCACTCATTCCGGACTCAACTGGGAATTGGAGAATAACCTTGTTGGGAAGTTCAAACTCTACGAAGGGGTTAAGTAGACCTTCTATAAAGTACCTTCTTGATACTTCGACTAGGTCTTCTACGCCTTCTTTGATTTCTACGTCTTCCTTATTATATCTCTTTACGACGGTTGCAATTTCTTTTTCCGTAGTGGCTACAAGGTTGCCCTCGGAATCAGTTTCATATTCTACGTTATAGAATAGAATGTTACGGTAACTTACAGAGTGGTTATGGATAACCATTTCAAGGGTTTGAGTGCATTCGCCACCACCGATAACACCTCTTACACGCATGTAGGTTTCTTCGGCAAAAGCGTTCATTATTTCGCCTTGAGCGTTAATGATATTATTTTCCTCAATCCAAGTAACGGGATAACCTATCGTTTGTACTCTGCCTTGATAGGTTACGCTAACGTAAACGATATTGGGAAGTGTTTTTTCTACCGAGGTTTCGCTGTATGGGTCAAAATCAAAGTAGTCGCTATCAACACTTTCATCCTTGTCAAAGCTAGCAAGACTTACCTTGACTGCTTCTCTTTGGATAGCTTCGGGGTTAATCGTGCCGTCAGCCATGTATTGTATGGAAGTTACTGCAAGTGTGGTATTTGCACGAGTATCAATACGACGAGTGGGACAAAGTACTTCTAGTGTAACGTTTTGCCAGCCAACGCCGTCGTCACCGAATTTACACTCGGTATACTTGGTCTTACCGTTGTTCAAAGGATGTATCGAACGGTCTATCGTTACGTTATCTGCAACTTTAATGCTCCAATCCAAAGGCTTATTATAATAGCCGTCGCACAACGGATCGGTGTTCTCGTAATCTTCCGGCTCGTTACCTATTATTCTATAACGACCTGTTTCAAAGTAAATCCTTACTTCGTTTACGATGTTACCCTCTTCATCATACTCGGTAATTGCAGGAATAGAATAGGTTGCCGTTACCAAACTATCAATCGTATAATAACCGGGGTTTTCGCTGTTTATTTGAACGTGCTTTACCTTTTTGGCTTGTACTATTACGACGATAGCCATATCAAGGTTATTATACTTGGCGGTAATGGTAAACTCACCACCGGAATAGCTAATCATATTTTCGTTAAATCCCCAGTCAAACTTGGGTAACTCAACCGTCTTAATAACTAAAGAGCCTGTGTACTCGTGGAATTTAATAAGTAAGGTCTCACGGTCTACCTCTTTGAGTCCGCCGTTGATTTCCAAGGTTTCAACTTGGTTTCTATATTTGAAAGGATAATATTTTTCTCCCCTAGCATCTGCCTCGCTCTTTTCGAGAGAGTATTGGAATGGGTCTATAGTTACGCGCGCGACAATAGGTATATTATTATAATAGTCGTCCTCGCCTACTACGAAATTCCTTCCAAGAACGACGATTTCCATGGGGAATTCTTGTTCGGTAATGGAGCCCTTACCCAAGATAACTGAGTATTGTGCTTTCTTTAGACCGCCCATAAGGGTTGCTATATTGCCGTTATTGTAAGGGAAGCCCACAAACTCATAGGACAAATAACCCACGGAGCCGTCCTCGTAGCGAACTGCAATCTTTTCGGGAATGGGATTTTCCTTAGAAGGGTCAATTTGCATTAAGTATACGGTGTTCTCGCTATCGTATAGCTCTTTAACTTTCTTAGTTCCGTATACGGTATCGGTTATAAACATTCTATATCTTATAACCTTGCCAAATAGCTCAGCTTCGGGATAGTATTCGTATACGCCTTCTGCAAAATCTACGGAATCGGGGTCAAAGGTGAGTTTGAACTCTTTTTCCACTCCACCAAATGATATTACTACGCTTTCTCTCCATTTTGCTTCGTAACGAGTAGCCCAGCGTTGTTCATCAATTAGATTTGCTATAGGCTCGTAATACTCATTGGGATTAACAAGGTCGGTAGGTGCATCAAAATCAATATTAACCTTTAGTTCGGCAATAAAGTTTTCCACGCCCAAAATGTCGTACAACGGGTCTTTTATCTTTGCGCCCGTCTTTTCGTTATAGAGAGGACTAATAACTAACGAAATAAAGTCGGGTGATACGACGTATTTGCTACCACAATCATCACATAATCCGTTCTTATCGGTATCAACGTGATTTAACGCCTTATTGCACTTATCACAAACACCATCACGATTCGCATCAAGGTGTTCGTTTATATCCACTTTCGCATCGCTAGCAAGAATTTCAAGAGCGTTAACTATGCTGTCAAAATTCCAAACCGCCTTATTTTGAGTCAATTCCCCTATTTGTCTAATTATGGTTGCTCTGGGAAGAACGTATTTTACACCGAGTTCGTAATTATTAATCAACAGCTCGTCGGGGTTAAGAAGGTTAGAACAAATATCTACGAAAGGCGTTCCGTTAAGGTTAATCTTTGCGTTAACGAAATAATCTTCGCCCTTTTGCCACAAATCCATGTTTAGGTATAGCGTATCACTTACCTTAATGGCATATTCGGTATTCTTACCGCTAATATCGCCAATGAACAATCCCATTAGTTTGGAAATGTCGTTTTGTTCACTACCTTGCGTGCGGATAGTTCCTTCCAAGTGTACGTTGATGGTTTCGGGGTTAACAAACTCTTCAAACGTATCAAAGTAGTTTGCGTTACCACTTTCTCTATCGGGGAAAGCAATATCCAAACTTTCGTCGCCTACTCCCACGCTCCTCAAAGTCAATACGAATATATCGGTATAGGTAATCTTTTCGGTATCCTTACTCTTTTCAACGTGTTTAATCTTTGCAGTAATTATTAAATCGTTGGTATTTGTATCCCAAGCAAGTTCCAAAACTAAATCGTCAAAATAACCAAGCTCGATAATATCCCTAATCAAACCTTCTTCCAATCCAAGGCTATTTGCTATTAGGGAAATGAGAGTAGCATCGGATTCGCCGATAACTTGATTTATGAGTTCTTTATCTATAGTTATATAGAATACTCCGTTTTCACTCCTTACCTTGCTAAGATATAGTTTGAATACGTCGTTATTGGATAGAGAGTTATCCCCATCGTCAGCATTGGTATCATCGCTAGAGCCGAATATTCCACTCAAATCAAAGTCAAATTTGAGGAGTCCAACCACTTTTTCAAGTAATACTTGTAGCTCGTTGGACATGTTAAAGCCCTCAACTTTCACGCGAGGTAGACCAATCTTATCGTAGGTCATAAAGTCGCCCAAATAGTCTTCAAACAATCCTTTGGCATCCAAATAAATTACGCCGTCTTTGTACATGGCGCCAAATACTCTTTCTTCAAAGGCGTATCCAAAATCTCCTTGGTTATCGGTACGGTTTACTATATCGATAAAGACTTCGTTAATAGCGTTATCTTCGGTACTAAAGTTACCTTGAATATCGGTATCAAAACGCTCGCCGAAGTATGGTACGTATAAGTCGCCCGTGAAGTGCATGGAGCTTACGCTCTTAGATAAGTAATTGTTGTTTTCGGGGTTGTCGAATTGGGTTAATCTTATTGCGCCTTTCTCGTAAGAAGTAGCGTAATTTACACCCAAATAATAGGTATCGATGTTGTTTGCTTGGTTACCCGCAAAAATCATATTAAAATCGCTTACGTGTTGCGCACCATTCGCTTGTTTTTCAAACACGGTAATCAATTCGGCGTTAAATCTACCAATACGAATTTCACCTAGTTTGCTTAGTTCAAAGCCCAAGAACTTTTTGGTTAGCGCGTCGAATGCGGTTCCAAATGCGCCAACGTTCTTGGTAATAAAGTCGTTAACGGTGGTCTTTAGGGGGTCAAGGTTAATATTTTTAACGGATATGTTATATTCGTCGTCGGAGAGGATAATTTTACTAATACTTTGGGTTTCTACCGAGCTTGCCATAGTTTCGATATTGTCTGCAAAGTCAACCGAGAACAACATTTGCTCCATATCGAAATTGGTAATAGCTTCGTAGAAGAGTTTGAAGGTGGAGGTACCTCCAAAGCCCTCCATCTTTATGTATTCTTCACCCGTTTGAATGTACAAATCGTTAGAGACGTAATAGATAAACATGGTATTCCTTTCGTTCACGTAGTCGAATATGCGTACCATGATTTCGCTATCTTGCGCGCGGTCTAAATCGTAGTTGGCTTGATACTCTATTCCAACGTTTATCGCATTAGTTACGAGAACGTAATCGGAATTAACGTAGCGAACGCCACTCGTCGTTTCATCAACGAGTTTGCCCGTATTAATCAAACCTTCTTTGATTTCGCCAAAGATTTGTGCCTTATTTAAGGTTTCGGTGGATCCCGATGGGTTTTGCTCTCCTACTGCATCGTTCGTAGAAGAGCCGTCACCCGCAGGTTCTTCGCCCGTGGGACTACATGCCAGTAACGCTACTGCTAACGCTACTATTAGTAAAATCAGAATTAATCTCGGTAATTTTCTGTTCATTACTATTATCCTCCCGACGGAGATAGTCTCCGTCGTTTATTTTATGATTCAAGTACGGTTTGGAATTTGTCGGTTACTATGGTAGCTATGGGGCTCGTACCGTCTTTTTCGTAGATTTCCACAGTCAAGGAATTTCTTACTCTCTTGGTCTTACCCTCTTCGATTTCTTGGTTACAGTTATCACAGTAGCCGTTATTGTCTTCGTCAATAGATTGACATTCGATAAACTCACTCCAAGAAGTAATCTTATAAACGTATTCTACGTCCGCGGTAAGATTACTATTTGTTACTCCTGCGTTTAGAGCGCTTATCAACGAGTTGTATTTCGTTCCGTAAGGATTGGTCTTGCCGGCGTAATCTCCGCTTGCGTAGCTAACTTTAACGCCACTAACTATGGTGTTGTCGCTTTCTGCATAGAGTACGGTGGTCTTGGTCGGAGTCATATCGAGTAGCACGAGTCTAACGTTAACTATTTGCTCGTAAACTTCGTTTTCTCCATCGTATACCGTTACGATGACTTTCCAGTAATCTATAACGCCACCATATACGCTTTGGTCTGCGCCAAAGATTACTTCGTCTCCGCTAACGGCTCTATCCCACCAAGTAAGGCTAAACGTAAATCCTTGCTCGGCTATAGACGCACCGTTATAGGTACCGGTTACCTTGCTTGCATCAATCTTAGTTACGTAGGGGTCGCTTGCGTAAGAAGTGCCAAATTTGGGCTTTAATGGGTTAACGACCATTACGATAGGATTGCTACCGGTCAAGCCCAATGCATCTATTCTGACTTGGTCGGTACCTGCACCGTAACCTACGTCCAAACCGGTTATTTCGTAGGATTGGTTCCAAACTCTCTTAACGATATTAGTGGTATAAACTCTTCCGTTAATACGAACTCTCTTAGAGTATTGAGTCTTGGTGTTGTTAGAAACGTACTCGTCTTGTTCCCATTCTTCTACTCTGTAAGTAAGTCTACCACCCTCCATTCCGAGGTCGCGAACAGCTGTATCTAAAACGTTTCCGCTTACGCCGTAACGGTCGATTTGAGTATTAATCAAACGAGTGTACAAGTCCTTATATGGATTAGACGCGTGCGCGTAAGTAGTTGCGTTGTAAACACTCTTGTAGGGAGCCTCTGTCAAGGTGTTTGCGGTTGAGCTACTGCTATTGATATAACCGGTAGGACTCATATCAAGAACTACGAGAACTATGTCGAAGGTTTGGGTGTATCTGAAGGAGTCATCGTGCAAGCTGGTAAGCTCCAATATTACCGTCCAGTTTCTTATAATTCCACCACCAAGCAACGTGTCGGGTAGTGACAACGAGTTTACTCCGTCCCAAATTACTCTGGTTACCAATCCTTGGTCGTCGTAATTTACCGAGTACTCGGTATTATAGGTACCAATTGCAGAAACGATATTGTCCCCTGTCTCGGGGTTCATCCAAACGGGGTTTAGGGGGTTGACTACGAATATTGCGTTGTTTTGAGTAGCCATACCGTAACCCAAGTCGATTTGAGTGATATTGGGATTCTCATATTGGTATATTGCAGGTGACAACGTGAACTTATAATCACCTTTAGCATCGGATAACATAAAGTTACCGTTAGCTTCACCGTTGCTCTTTGCTCTATTTAGTGCCTCTTGGTCCCAAGAGATACGATATGCGTAAACATCGTCGTTGTACGATGCGTCTATGGAAGAGGGTTTTACACCTTCGGGTACGAACATCTTGGAAACGGTTGTCGTTTCAAAGTTCGCGCCGGGAAGTGAGGAGATAACTTCAAAGTCAATCTTATAGTGGCTTATTGAAGATACTCCGGTAATCGCGCTGATTACGAATCTCATTGCGTCGCCTTCCATAATAATGTAATCGCCGTTGGCGTTGGGACGACGAACTGCCTTGAAGTCCCATCTGTCTACGTATACTTTTATGACGACGGGTTGTCCACGTTCAGCGTTATAGACGTTACCACGAACGTAAATGGGAACTAGTCTACCCTCGCTCATAGTACCGCTTGCAACTATACTACTATCGGCGAATTGCCATACTATGTTATACAAATTACCCAAAGCATCGGGGCTATCGATGGTTTGCGGTAAGTCGCTTGCTCTTCCCGTGAACGGGTCAACGTAACGATAGAAAGCGTTGGGTTCTTCGTAGTTGGCATAATAGTCGGTTACTCCCTCGACGAGGTAATAGCTCTTAAACAATCTGTCGGCTACTTTAACCTTTAGGAGAAGGTCTTGTGCTTCCAATCCTGCAAATCCGTCCAAAGTAGAGGTGAATGCAAAGTAATTTTCGGGATTAGCTCCAAGTACCGTTTGATAGGTATCGTACATTACCTCAAAGTCTTCGGGAACGTTCCAAGCAAGGTCGTATTGCAACGGCTTACCTTCTAGGAAGTTGATAGTTATAGTGGTGGGAACGGTAATGTTATCCTCCGTGTAGGGGTCAAGCATTAGAATGGAGTTGTCTTCTTGACCTGCATTCAAGTTTGCCACTCTCTTATCGAGGAAGTGGAAGATAACCGTTAAGGTTTGACCGTCGTCCAATTTTGCGTAAGCAAGAACGTCGCGGTCGTTAAGTCTACCTTCACCGGTCCACTTGTGACCGTTAAGGTCGTAATCTATTTGAGTGATAAGATGCTCGGATTTACAATCGGCGTTATAGTAGAAATATATGCCACGAGAATAATTGAACTCGTTGGGATAACCGTCGTCCAAGCCGTCGGCGTTAAGGTCTACGAAACGGTCTACCTTGTTGTAAATCAAATTGATATTGCTAGGCAATACGAAGGAGCCGTTGTAAGCCCAGTTGTGATATGCGTCTATATCGATAACGATAATTTCGCCAAGCGAGCTATACTCAACGGGAACTGCGTAGGCTTGTTTTTCCCTAGAAATAAAGTGACGAGAGGTAGCAACTTGAGCGTAGTTATAATTTAGTTGCATTACTTCGGCGGGGAGAACCTTGAGTTTTAAGGTTACTTCTTTACCCATGATAGTAGCGGTTGCAAGGTCAATTACTCCATCGGTATAGTTAGCGGTGCCTTCGTAGTTGATGGCGTCGAGTTGTTCACGAGTTGCGATTATTTTCCAAACGATGCCACTCTTAACGAGGGTAGAACTTGGGTCGCCTATCTTAATCTTGCTGGGCAATCTATCTGCTAACAAGAATGAAGATAGTTTATAGTTGTCGTACAAGTTATCTATAACTAACGTGCCGTAAGTGATGTCGTAGTCACTACTGTCGTCGTCCGCAGAGTGGAAATTGGAGCCTATATCGTAAGTACGGGAAGCAATTTGAACGTATACGCGAGAACTATCGTGTAGCATAGCGGATAGCCAAATTACACCGCCGAGCTTCAAGCGTTCTTCACTGATTACGCTTAGTTGTTCGTACTTATAAACTTCCACCATTCTTTCCGTTCTTTCGTCGTTCCAGAATAGGTCTTCTGCTTCTTTAGAGGGGAATGCTACCGACCAAATTTCGGGAAGGATTGCGCCCGAGCCACCGTAACGTACCGTAGTGCCGTCTGCACGAGTAACGGTAAATTGTAGTTGGTCTTTAATAACGTAACCGCCAACGTACTTAAAGGTGTTGTCTGCGTTATAAATTTCTAGTTCGATGGTTTCGAGAACTACTTGTGATTGACCTTCGTCAAAGTCGATATGAGGTTTGTCTTCTTCACTCATTTGTAGTTCAAAAGCAACGGTAAAGTCGTGAGCGTCGTCGTCTTGACCCACGAAAATATCAACGCCTTGGCCGTAAGCGCCGTTAAACGCCTCGATTAATTTTTGAGTATCGAGAGTACCAAATATCGGTAAGCCTGCGGAAGAGGCAGCATCGGTAACGTGGATGTTTTCTTTGTCACTCTCTTCAAATACAACGGTAATATCGCTAAACAACCAGTTGAAGAAGTCGTAAGGAGTTAATCCCACACCGTTTTTCAACTCGATTAGTCCACTGCGATTTAGTACGACGCCGGTAAGGTAGATTCTGTCGTTTCCATCGATTTCCTTTGTTACAAGAACGTTAATACCATCGGGCATCTTTTCGTCGCGAGTTTCCTCTTCCCAAAGGTTAAAGAGGATATCTTCTACCGTCTTTGCCTCAATAACGTAGGTGAGGGACATCTCTTTATTGAGTGAATATGCATCTCCTAGCGTGGTGGAAATAGTTACGGTAGTGCCTTGCTTCCAAGGAGCATGGTCGTGCCAGTTGGTAGCATAACTACGACGAGTACCATCGGCAAACGTGATGTCCAATACTTCGGGAACTTGGAAACGAGCGTAAGTATCGACTTCCCAAGTATAGCTCTTTAATTGATACTCGCTTACCGGTGTATCGGAAACGATTAGGTTGTCGTCGTAACCGTTGTCCAAAGTGAGGTTGCCGTCTGCAAGGGAGCCGTCTGCCATCTTAAAGAGGATATCGTTAGCAACACCCGTCATATGTTGAACGAGTATTCTAACTACCATAGTATTTTCACCCGTACCTATGGTTGCTTCCAAGAAGTAATAGTTAGCAACCAAATTGGGATCTACGATTAGGTAATAATCACCGGTACTATTATCAAAGTGAACGGTATCGTCGCCTGCTACGTTTCTCCACTTAACGTTGTAGAAATACGAAGCGAAGGTACCGGGTGTCATGCCGTCAAAGTGAACGTAGATTTCTTTGGGCAATATCCAAGTAGAGCTATCGTAGGGGTCGACTTTATAGATACCCCAATCTTCTCCCACTTGAGTTTGCCCCATGGTGTAGTAAGGAGCTACTTGCAAATTCATTACGGTTTCGGTTTCATCGTGGAAATCTTCTCCCGTCTTAAATTCGTAATCACGTTCGCCTATGATCTTGTCGGGAACGAGGACTTTTAGTTTGATTTCTTCAATATAGAACCAACCTTCGTCCAGTTCACCGCGGTGATACCACTCACGCGCACGGTCGAAATAGTTTGCTAAGTCAAAGTTGGAAACTGTTACGTCGGTAAATACGTCCTTAAAGGGATACAAGTTACCTTCCAGTTTGACGTTATCGGCAACGGGGTTGGTCCACTTGATAACTTTGAGGGAGTTGGGACCTGCGAGTAGTCTTTGAGAGGTTGCAAGCGATAGCAATCCGTTATAATCCTCAAAGGTTGCGGGTAGGGTGCTGAATATTGAAGGAATATCGTCTACGGTGTAGTCGTATTGTTTTAGGTTCAATACGTATTTTTCTCCGTCTTGACCTTTGAAGAAGTAAACCAAGTCGGTGGGGAGAGTGTAGGTATTTGGCTCAAGCGCATCAACGACGTATTCGTTGTGGTTTGCTTGACCTACTATCCAAGCACTTTCCAAGGTGCGGGGTAGAACCTCGACGCAAAGAGCTATTACTTGACCGTGGAATACGGTGTGAACGTAGGTATAATTGCTCTCCAAATAGCCGGGATTTTCCGCGGTATCACTATGGCGGTTATTAATATCGAACTCCGAGTAAATTGCCCTATTTATGCCGTTTTCATCGGGAGTCGTATCACAGAACTTCCAAGAGAAGAAACCAACTTCATCGGGAGTATCCTCTACAGGGTCTCCGTAAATCTTAGTAAAGGAGAAAGTTACTTCGTATTTACTAAAGTACCACGATACGAAACCTTGTAGCATTTCTTGCTCGGTTAACAAACCGCTGTTCATATAGAAAGCTTTGTAAATGAGGTATACGTAAGGATCTATGGTAATTTGGTCTGCTACGGGAGCTTTGATAGTACCGTCTTGGGTACGAACGTTAACGTATTTATCGGTATCGATAGTTCTATTTAATACCTTTACCACTACGTTTTCGCGATAGGTAGCCATCATATCGTCACCGATAATAACGTAAACTACGAACTTACCGCCCTCTAGGGTAACGTCTTCCCAGTCCATATTTACCCAATCGAAGGTGCCGAATATGGTGTTACCCCAGTCAATCTTATTAAAGTTTGCGCCCGTCCAGTCGAAGTCGACGGTAAAATCGACTGCGCTGGAGTAGTTTACACGAACTTCTCCAAGTATGGTTTGTAGTTGTAACGACTCGGAATAGGACTCTGCAAAGAAGAAGTTTTGGTCGTAATCGTAAAGTACCTTGTAGAAAGTACCGTCTCCCTTATCCACTTGGAGAACGTACTTAGCGCTATCCATATCGAAGGTGAAAATAAATCCTTGTGAAGAAACGAAGGTGCGAGGATATACCTTGGGAGGCTCGACGCCCTCGATGGGTTCGCCAAAGAAGTTTTTACCCATTAGCTCAGCGCGGATAGCTTCGGTTTCTACAACGTAGAAGTTCCTATCTTGGTTATAAAGGATTTTGTAGCCGTTATCGTAACCCTCGTGAGTTGCTACGTACCAACCTCTCTTATGCAAACCAAGGTCGTAAGTAAGAGTAATGTTGGCGTTATTGGTGTAGATTTGATAGTAATACGGAACGTCGGTATTAATTACTTCCTCGATAGCCTTATCGTACTTACCTTGGGTACCTAGACCGATAACGTAGTAGTTGTTTTCAAAATCGTACACGATTTCGTAGCCCAAGTCGTTAAGAACGGTGTAGTAGCCCGTTTCTCTGTCATAGACGGCGTGTAGGAGATATTTAGCGTCGTAGTTGTGGCGCAAATTATCGTCACCGTAGAATGCAGCAACCTTGTTTGGTACGGGGTCCAAAGGCTCCCAAACGTAATAGTCTTCTACCAATGCGTTTACGCGTTGCTTACCAATATCGCTCGTAATATGAACGAGATAGTCGCGGGTCACGCCCATGAACAAGTTGTTTATTGCGGGCATATAGTAGGTTTGACCGTTATTAATAGCAATGGTATCGGGATCGTAAAGGAAGCGGAAATCACGTTCTTCCATGCGAGAGCCAAAGTCAAAGTAAACCTTTATGGTATCGTGAAGCTTGGTGGAGTAAACCGATTCGCCGGCGATATTATCAAATTCCCCTACGGTATACATTGCGAACTTGGCTTCCTCGTGGTCAATATTTTCAACCCTTTGCTTAAAGCCGATGCGTACCTCGACGGTACCGATAAGTTCGTCTACGCGGAAGAAGTCTTTGACCGTTTGGTTCGAGGTGGTAAGACGAATTACCTCGGGTTCAAATACCGCCCAAGAGTCTTCCATTAAAGCTTGGATAATATCGGTTGCACCAAAATTGACGTCATCGCCTTCTGTCTCAAAGTCGTAACCCATATATTCGTAGAAGCCACGAAGGAATATATCTTCGCGCACTTTGAACAACGGCATGTTGGGAACTACGTTGTATTGTAGCCAAACGTAGCCGAACTCTTCAATTGGGTCGGCGGTGTTAAAGCTTACGTCGTTTGCAAGAATGGTAATAATCGGTACTTCCTCGTCGCTACCTGCCAAGACGTAGGAGAACACCAAGTTGAAAGCACTACGAGTTGAGCGCGTCCATCTACCATTGGGCAAAATTTGCTCACGTATGTATTGGTCGTAGTCCAAATGGAATTGTATCGTTGCCATATTCGGCAAGATAAAGGGAGTATTAAGTCCACTCATGTCGCCCATGAATGCACCAAGCAAACTGGAAAGGTCAACCTCTTCGGCACTAGCGAAAATAAACTGACCGTCAAAAGTTGCCGAGTAAGTCATAACGTCTTGGAGTTCGTTAAAGTCCTTGAACGAAGGGAATACGATTCTTACGTATTCACCAACGTGGTTGGGATACAAATCCAAGCGTAAAATTAGGTTTGCGCCGTATGCTTCATAATCTTCTTGGGTCATTTCGGCATAGCTATACAATTCCACCCTAATGCTATACTCGTCAACGTCGTAGGTAATATCAAAGTAGGACTTATCTATCAATTCTTCCAGCGATACGCCGAGTATTGCCGCAATACTCTCCAAATCGATATTAAACTGCTCGTTTATTAGCATTATGATTTGTTCAGTAGAATATTCAACGCCCGTCTCCGAAGTGATGGACATAATCTTACGGATCATTTCGATATCAACTTTAATTTTGATAGTAGCACGGCTACTTGGGTCGTTCTCATCCTTCATGGTGGAGGTGATATTGTCCATAATCGTGCTGGTTAGCTCGGCGTACTTACTATCCTCTGCCTCGCTACGATTGCCGTAAAGGATGTTATCTACCGCAATAACAAGGTATTGGTCGATAAAATCAAACAACCAAGATAAGGTTTCGGCAAGGTCGAAGCCACCCTTGTAGGCTTTGGGCAGACCTATATCTTCAAAGGCGATACCACCGTACAAATCTTGTAGACCTTGTATATCAACAAAGGTTAGCGGTTCGTCGGTAGGTACCGGCTCGTAGGTATTGGTATCGGGGTTAAGCTTGGTTAGCATATCTTTTTCCGCGGGCGCGGTATAGTACAAACCAATAACGAGGTCGTCGGTTGCAATATCACGGCAGTTCATGAAAATCTTGTTTATGGAGTTGTCTACTTCGTTCATATCGGTACGGAGTAAAACGTCCAACTCAAGGTCAAGCATGGGGATATACATATCGCCCGTGTACTCGTAATTACCGTAATCGTAAAGGGTGTAACCGGACTTATCAAAAACTATATTGGGAGAAGTACGAATATCATACTCTGCGGAAATGTGCGCCTTGTAGGGAATGGTTTTTATGGTAGTCAAACCGGTTTGCTGGTTGTACTCGGGAACAGCGGTGTCACCGCGTGCATCCATAACGAGTTGACGAAGAATATCCTTACCCAAGTTTTCGTTAGGAGTGGAAATAAATTCCAAATCGGAGTCTATGGAACGGAATTCCGCTACGCCCAGAGTACTAAACAAGAAGCCCAAATATTTGTTAGTCAAGGGGTCCAATTTATTCTCAAAAGGAGCGAATATGGATTGCATAAAATCGGTTACCGTGTCTGCAATTGCAGTAAGAGCAACGTCGTTAAAGTAAATGGTGGTATCGTCACCGTTAAGGGTTTGCTTGTAGTTTGTAGTAATAGCAAGGTCGAGTGCGTTACGCAAGCTTGTCATACTGCCGGAGGCGTCCTCGTTACCACCGCTAATTACGGTTTCCAAGTTAAATTGAGTGATAAGACGAATTAGCTGTTGGTACATTACCGAGTCGCCAAAGTCTTTGAAAATACGCTTACTGCCTTGAAGATTTAGATACAAGTCGTTTCCGTCGTCCGCCGCGTTAGGATTAATGCCGTCAAAATAAAAGCCGATAAGCATCTCGTTTGCTGCACCGTCAAACCATTCGAGAACTATATCGCTATAACGAATAATGTCATTGTGTTTTGCCAAGGCTATGGGGTCGACCAAAGGTAGACCTTCCTCGTCGAAAAGGGTATTACCTTCCTCGTCTTTAATCTCGTGAGGATAGGTATACAAGTTAGCTTGTAATCTTAGCTTGAAAGCAGAGCCGTCCTCGGTATTAATGAGCATATCGGCACCAAGATAGTAACCGGTATCGGTAACCACGTCGGAGTCAAGGTGATCCAGCAAGTTTTCAAGAGAGCCAACTGCGGTATTGATAGCATCATCCTTGGTTGTAAAATCCTTGTAGTTGTCGTTTTGAGTGCCGTCCACAATGGGATACGGGTCGCTGTAAGGTTGCTCAACGGGAGTACATGCAAATAGCAGTCCCGCGAGTAACACGACTGACAAAATTAGTAAAAACGTTTTGAGATGACGGTGCATTTCTATCTCCTAACTGCGCAAAGCGCGTATTTTTCGTGTCCTAAGAGCGTGAGCGAGTACGCTCGCGCGTAAAATAAAATGCCAAAAAGAAGCGAGAATTACCCCACTTCTTTAATTACGCACGTATATAATATAATATATAGGGAGCAAAGTCAAGACGAGAAAACAAATTTTACTAAGTTTTTACTAAAACGCGCTCGCGCACTCGCGTCCCGATTGCGCGTTCAGTTACAGTTTTGACCTTATCATATAGTATTCCTTCTCCTAGTATTTACTTTCCCCCCTTCCAAAAAAGCGTTCTATAACGTTAACCGAGGATTTTTGTTAAGCCTATCAAAGAGGACCGGAGCCAAGACAAAGCACGCTAAATAAAGCACGTAAAAGTGTATTAAAAGCGTATTAAGTCCGTATTCAAAACGCGACGATTTTTAGCGAATTATCGCGCGATTTTTTGCCTCAAAACTATTTTATAATTTTTCTTTTACTTGCAATTTAGGATACCTATAATATTATTTAGGATACCCTTACTTTGTATTTATTGCATTTTATAAGATTTCGTTTCGTGCCAAAATTTAGTAGCTTTCAGGACGATTTTAACTAAACAAAGAGAACGAAAAGAGAAAGGAAGAAAGCAGAAAAAAGGAAGAAAAGAAAGTAGCAAAGAAAAGTAGGAAAAAAGAATAAAGACAGGAAAGAACAAAAGAAAGAGAAAAAAAAGAGAGAGTGTGAGAATAGAGTGCGTGCGCGCGTTACATAGATAATATTACCGCGCGCCGGCGCGACATTTTTGCTACACACCCACTTCAAACGGATTGGTTATCTTTAAGGTTGTTGGACCATTTTCCAAGTTATGCTACTTTACTTGATATCCGTTATCTCCGAAGAAAGGTCTATTCCTCCACTTTCGCTTTCCATACGCGAACATTTGTTCGTGTATTACACTCTACCCTATCGCTACGCGCCGTTAAACGCCCCTATTTTGCACGAAATCATCTTTCTCGACTCCTTGCCCACGAAATGTTTTTTCGCTCGTTCTAAGCCCGATTAAGCGCGTAAACGCTCGGGTCGTCCTCTCGCACCAATTTTTTACACTCCCAACAGCCGTTTCCTTATCTCTGTTATTATAATTAGAGCAACCTAAATCGTCAAACATGTTTTTAACATAAAAAAAGAAGCCCCGAAGGACTTCTTCTTTTATTTTGTTAGGTATTAGCCGTTTTGAGCAACGGTTGCAGTGAAGGTAACACCAGTAGCGTCACGATTCCATTCTGCATCGTAAGCTTCATTTGCAACTGCGATGAGGATGGTTTGTCCTGCGGTTAGGGTATAGGTGGTTGCGTGATCAGCATAAGCGAGGCCCCATGCCATTTCTCTACCTTCTTTGAAAGTTGCATCAGGATTATCACAAGCAATAGTTAGAGTGCAATCAGCGGTTGCGGTATAGGTGTAAATATATTCCGTAACGCCACCCATACTATATACGAAGTCAGCAGTAGTAATACTTTGTCCGATTACGAGCTCAAGGGGCTTATCAGCGGTGCCAAAATATGCAATCTCAAGACCGAAAATGTTAAGAGCTTCATCAGCAGATTCCATATTGTAAATGGTAAATCTTACAGTTTCGCCAGCGTCAACAGCAATAGTTGCAACACCTTCTACTAGGGCGATAGGTCCTTCCATAGATTCAGACCATCTGCCTTCTTCGGGGTTATCGGGGTTGGTTTCATAAACCATGGGAACAACGTCAACACCAGCACCTACGTTAAGAAGTAGTTCACAAGGAGCAGATGAGGTATATTCCCAAGTTTGACCAAACATACCATAGTAATAATAGGTACCTGCTTTATTTACAACGAAGGGATCATCTTTGTTCATCCAAGGGTTAACGATACCGGTTTCGCCAGAAACAGGGCTATTTAGTCCTATCATGTCCCAAGTTTCAAATGCACTTAGTTCAAATTGAGAGTCAGTTACGATAGCATTGAATAAGAGTTTAACAGCGTTAAGAAGTTTTGCTCCATTATCATCACCAGTGTTAGTAGCAAATAGAACTTTTTCGCCATCTACTACAACATAGTGTTTTTCATCATAGAAACCGATATCGGTATCTTCATCACCATATTCGGTAATATTGTCAATGATGTTTGCGTTTAGAGAAATAGAGATAGTTGCGGGTGCGTAAGGTTGTTCAGATTCATCAACGCCTGCTGAACCAAGAACAGCGGAAATGGTTGCACCGATACCATCTTTTGCATAACCGGTAGCAGTGATTTCCATGTTAGCATAAGCGTCGTCTGCATCAAGGGTTGCACCGGTAAAGTCTTTTACTAGACCGATAACGTCAGCAACTTCGATACCAGCAAGGTTTGCTATGGCAGCAAGAACTTTATCGGTAGCAAGGTCTTTAGCGATTTCGCCGGGAGCGATTACTATATCATCTTTGCCTTCTCCGCCATCAATGGTGATGGAATCCTTAGATTCACCGATGAGGCCATCTTCAGCGATTAGAGCAAGGATAAGTTCTTCAACGTTAATGGTTGCAACGCCATCTTCAACTGCAACGTAATCGGAAAGAGCCTTAGCTTCATCCACGATAGCGCCAAGTTGACCAGCAACGTCCATTACTAGACCAACGATATCAAGTTCTTTGTCTGCGGGCTTGTTAATGATGCCACCAACGATTCCGAGGATGGAATCAACAAGGCCTTTTTCGGGTTCGTCACCAGCATTTGATGCTACGCTTGCTTTGGGGGATGCCCAATTGTCAAATTTTTCTTGTAGGTTTACGGGAACTTTATAAACACCAAGGCCAAATGCGCCAAATTGAGTGCCTATATTGTTAAGGTCGATTACTAAATCTTCATAGCCGTCTACGTTGTATTGAGCTACAACATATTCCTTTTCTACTAGATTAGGAACCCAAACCCAATTGTCGGGATCGCTATCATCCCATTCACCGTTATCTTCGATAACAGTCATAATTACTTCTGCATAAAGTTTAGAGAAGTTGATATCTAGATATCCATCTTCGCCAAAACCTTCAACTACTACGTTGGGGTAAACGTTAAGGTCGAATTGAGCTGCATTGATGCCGGTTTCGTTTTCGATAGCACCAATTTCAAGATCAAGACCTAGGTTGATAGCAAGTTCTTCTGCGCCTGCAACTGCATTAGCGATAGCAGAGGGTTTGGAAGCAGAATTTGCCTTAAAGGAGATATTGTCTAGACCAAATGCAACTCTGGTTGCTTTGTCTACGGTTTCATAAGAGAGGTGTAGTCCGCCAAAAGTCTTGTCGCTGTTTACGTCAACAAGTAGTCTAATGTCGGGAACGCCAGCTTCGCTGGGAGTAAAGGTCATGTTGGTAAGGTCGAGATTACCACCAAGAAGCATGGGAACTACCATATCAACGATACCTTGGTAATCAGCAAGGTTTACGTCACCAAGAAGTCCACCAAGCATGGGCATAACGCCACTGATAACACCGGAGAGTTCTTCAATGTTAAGTCTTGCTGCGTAGCCGTTGTCGGACGTGAGGTCACATTCGCCGTCTTCGATAGTGTTAATGCCATCGATAGGAGCAAACAAGGTGCCACCAATCATGTTGATAGCGCTCTTAATGGTGCCGATTAGACCAACTTTCTTTAGTAGACCACTAGCGATAGTGTCGGTTACGTCTGCGCCGTTAAAAGTAGTTTCGGTCCATACGCCGTTGCCGTCAAGATCTTCAAAGGGATCGCCTTCGTCGGTAATATTACCTTGTTTATCCTTGGTAGGTGCGGTATATTTGCCGTCGCCGTTTGCATCGGTGTAAGGTTCATTAGCAGCAAATTTAGCATCTTCAAGACCTGCAACAAGTCCTAGGAGTGCGGGAACAGCTTTGCCACCAAGAAGCTCTGCGCTTTCAGCTTGGCTCAACTTTGACCATACAACGTCCTCGTTAAGGATGTTTTGGCCAAGGTAGAGATATTCCTTGCCTTCGCTGGTTTCTTCAGCAAACAAACCGATTTCTACGCCAAGAACGTTTGCGGTTACGAGTGCCCAGTTATTAGCCTTGATGCCAGTGTCGATAGAACCAGAAATGCTCAAATCAACGTTGTAGTTAGCGCCATTAGCTAATACGTCGACGTAAAGGTCTGCACTAACGCTTGCCTTGTCTTCGATATCGTTAACAACTTTGATGGTGTTGTCGATAGAATCAAATAGAGCGTTAAACATGGGACCTGCTTTTACGTCTACAACTTCTTCTTCAGTAGGTTCATCGCTGGGTTTCTTGTCAGGATCCTTTTTGCCGTCGTCTTTGGGTTGACATGCAAATACGGAGAATGCAAGGATACCAACCATGAGAACTACCAAGAGAACTAGTAAAAGTTTCTTTTTCATGTTTTGATACCTCCAATAAGGTTTTTTAGATTTGTGCCCTAATTTTAACACACGCGGGAGCGCTTGTCAACAATGTTTTCAAAATTTAACACATACGCGCGTGAATGTTTGGACTAAAAAGGTTGGGTAAAAAAAGATTGCTTTTTCACCATTTCAAGTAGAAAAATTTTTGATAAAAATTACAACTTAAGGCTTCCCTACTCGCGTTTTAAGGCTCCTTAACACGCAATTATGCTTCAAGTCGGCTTCCATCTAAGCAGAGCCGAAAGGTCACTCTTTTTATCCTTATTTTTACAATAGCGCCTTTTTCATTTTTGACTATTTTTTTACCCGCTAGGCAACCCCGCATCCCTTTTTTTTATCATTTTACCATCTTTACACGACGACACCATCGTGCTATAATAGGATAAGATTAAACGAAAGGAGCTATAACAATGTCAGTTGAATATCCCGATTATATCTCTCCAGTCCGCATTCCGGTAGATACCCCCGAAGCATTGGTTGACGAAAACGGCAAGTGCCATTTTGGTACTTTTAAGGATACTTTCAAAAAGCTAAACCTTATTGACTGCGTAAAGCCTTGCGGTCCCAACATGCCCGACTTTATGAAAGCAAGCCGTATTACCGAGTGGGAAGCCTTTGAAATACATATGAAAGAGGGCGCTCTCGTTTCCGCAGTTTATAAAACGGCGTCCATGGGCTTTTCCATTTTCGTATGGTTCGATAAAGCTACTCGCAAATGTCTTTCTTGGTGGAATCCCACTATCCCCGCAAGCAGAGCCAAAGTCGCAAGCCAACTCGTTGACGATTATTGCTACCACAAGACCGGCAAGAGTGAATATGAAATTTGCAACGACCTTTTGAACGGTAAAGCCTACGCGAAAGGTTGGTCAAAAGGCAAATGCGGTACCTTCCAAATTGATATGCACGTTACCCGCATCTCTCCCCCTTGCGTCGTAAGTATTCCCTTTGGCGAAAACAAACCTTTATACTCCGAAAAAGATTTCCTCAAAGCCGAAGGCACCATTACCGTTAACGGCAACACCTACGTTACCGATGAAAACAGCGTTGGTATCATAGACGACCATAAAGGCTACTATCCTTTCAAAGCTCACTACGATTGGCTAACCACCATGGGACAAATTGAAATTGACGGCGAAATGAAGAATTTTGCATTCAATCTAACACGTAACCAATCCATCGACCAAGACAAATATAACGAAAACTTGATTTGGCTGGACGGTGTTTCATACCCCCTACCCCCGGTCACCTTCTCCAAATCAGATAGATACGCCAAAACTTGGTATATTAAAGACGAACACGGTTGCGTAGACCTTCGCTTTGAAATAGACGACGTATTCTATATCATAATGCATATGTTGGTAATAGATAGCTACTACGCACTACCTTTCGGCAGAATATACGGCACCGTAAAAGATACTAACGGCAAGGTCTACACGCTAGACGGAGCATTAGGTATAGGTGAAGATAAAACCACAAGAATGTAAAACGCGCTAGTTTGGCGCTATCCCACGTTAAAACCAAAACC
>JAZSLG010000049.1:0-26380 GCA_045535235.1 Candidatus Stercoripulliclostridium sp. | reverse complement strand
CAATGCTAAATGCCGTCCTTTCGGCTAATATGCGTTCTGGTATAGAAGAAATGTTAAATCTTTCGGGGTTTGATGAAGCGTTAAAAGATGCAGACTTTGTAATAACCGGCGAAGGTAGGATTGACGGACAGTCTTTAGACGGTAAAGTTATATCGGGTATAGTTAATAGAGCAAAAAGACAAGGTGTTCCCGTTTACGCAATAGTAGGAAGTGTTGGCGAAAACGCTGATAAACTCTATGAAAAAGGACTTGACGGAATATATTCTATTATTAATAAACCAGATAGTCTTGAAAACGTGTTAAACAATTCAGAAGAACTTTATTCTGCTTGTGCAGAGAGTTTGTTTAGAACAATAAAAAGTATAAAAAAATAAATATTTTTGGAGATAGAAAATGTATAAAGATTATAAGATTAGTGAACCATTTTTTGAATATGGACCAAAGTGCT
Source organism: Candidatus Stercoripulliclostridium sp. (assembly GCA_045535235.1). Classification (GTDB taxonomy): domain Bacteria; phylum Bacillota; class Clostridia; order Christensenellales; family DTU072; genus Stercoripulliclostridium_A. The sequence continues at coordinate 25,932 of JAZSLG010000049.1, read as the reverse complement.
ATATGTATGGCGAAACCTTAGTTAAAATGGCTAAGGGCTTAGAAAAACTTGCAAAGAAATACAAAGTTAACGTAGTATTAGATATTCCTGATACTGAAATTTACAACGTTGCAAAGCACGTAAATTCTAAATACGTACACGTGTATAGCCAACATATGGACAGTATACCTGTAGGTAGAGGTATGGGTAGAACTTTACCTGAAGCAGTAAAGGCTGCGGGTGCAGTTGGCGTTATGCTTAACCACGCAGAAAGAAAACTCACTATCGAAGAAATAGAAAATGCTATCAAAAGAGCAGACGAACTAGGTTTAGCAACTATGGTTTGTGCTGATTCAATCGAAGAAGTAAAGGCTATTGCAAAACTTGGTCCAAACATTTTGGTTGCAGAACCATCTGAACTTATCGGGACGGGAAAACCCGCAGATAAAGAATACGTTGATGAAGTTATCAAGGTTATTAGAGAAATTAACCCCGATATTAGACCTTTTCCATCGGCAGGAATTTCAAAGGGACAAGATTGCTATAACATAATTAAAGCAGGTGCTTCTGCATCAGGTTGTTCATCGGCTATAGCAAAAGCTGAAAACCCTTTGGCTCTTGCAGAAGAAATGATTTCAGCAGTTCGTCGTGCTTATGACGAAACTAGAAATTAATAAAAAATTTAATTGACGAATATTGATACATTAAAAGGGTAACGGATTTCCCGCAAAAGGTGATTATTGGGTATTTTATAAGGAGTTAAATGAACAAACAAAATGGTTAAGGTGGCAAGAAGAAACGAGATAGATTTTACTAGTGGTGCTTTGTTAAAGAAGATGATAATTTACGCATTACCCATTATAGGTGTAAATATTTTGCAACTTCTTTTTACTACGGCAGACCTTACTGTTCTAGGAATATTTACTAGAAACGATAACGCATTAGCGGCGGTGGGGGCTGCAACTCCTATAGTAAACTTACTTATAGGTTTTTTTACGGGTCTATCGGTCGGTGCAAACGTCTTGATAGCAAGGTGTGTGGGCGCACATAATCAAGAGAGTGCTAGAAAGTTAGTCGGGACGTCGGTTTTTTTGAGTATTGTCTTTGGTATAGCGATAATGATTATAGGCGTAATACTTTCAGAACAAATGCTTTTATGGACCAACTGTGCATCAAATGTTTTGCCATATGCAACCACATATTTAAGGATTTATTTTCTTGGCATGCCCATAATTATGTTATATAACTTTTGTGCGGCTATTCTTCGTTCAGTAGGTGATACTTTGCGTCCGTTAATCTTTTTGATTATTGGTGGCGTACTAAACGTTGGGTTAAATATTTTCTTTGTTGTGGTAGTTGGCTTGGATATTGAAGGCGTTGCTATTGCAACAGTAGTATCTAACGCTGTAAGTGGGATTTGTGCCTGCGTGCTTATGTCTAAGAACGACGGCTATGCAAAGATTGAAAAAAAACACTTTAAGATTTATAAAGAAGAGTTGTTAGAAATATTTAAGATAGGCTTGCCTGTTGCAGTATCTAAATGTTTGTTTTCATTTGCAAACGTTTTAGTTTCCGCTCAACTCAATGTTCTTGGAGAAACTGCTATGGCGGCACATTCAATTACTAAAGAGTTTGACGGATTTATTTTAGAAACGATGCACGGTGTAGGCGTAGCTACCATTGCCGTTGTTAGTCAAAATTATGGTGCAAAAAAACCAAACAGAATAAAAAAAGCATTTTTCTTATCGCTTTATATGGTTATAGTTCTTGGTATTGTTTTAGGTGTGGCACTTGTTTTTGCAGGCAGAACTCTTTGTTCTATAATGACTACTACCGAAGCCGTTATTGATTTGTGTATGGTTCGTATAACCACTATTAGCGTATTATATATGTTGCTTGGCATACTAAACGTTTTACAAGAAACGTTAAGGGGAATAGGGTATTCGTTTACGGCAACTCTAGAAAGTATATTTGCAAACATCGTTTTAAGGTTTATATATTTATACTTTATTTATCCGTATATTTGTATAGAAGGAAACGTAGCACATAATTTAAGAATGCTTTACATATTGTATCCTGCAAGTTGGTTTATAGCGTGTGTCGTTGGTGCGGTACTACTATTTGTATTATTCAAGAAAGTCAAAACACAAATTTTAATAGAGAAAGAGCAATTAGAATTTGAAAAAATTGCTAAGGAAAAAGTCGAAAAACCTATTGAAGAACCATAAAAATTAAAAATCTTCAACTAAAAGAGATGTATGGGAAATTAAAAAAATGAAAGATAAATTAACTATTTCCGCAACGGGCGACGCATTGTTTGTTGCGGATATTCCAAAAGAATATAATAATGATTTAAAAGAGATATCAAAATATATTGGTCAATGCGACGTAAGAATTTCTAACCTTGAAACAAATATTTCTAGGTTTGGAGATTTTCCTAACGCTTACAGTGGTGGAACATGGCTTAATACTGAACCCGAAGTTTTTGACGACTTGTGCAAGTATGGTTTCAATTATTATGGCAACGCAAACAATCACTGTATGGACTATTCGTACCACGGCTTATTATCAACTATTGACGAACTTGATAAAAGAGGCTTAGCACACTCAGGTACAGGTAGAAATATTGACGAGGCAAGTGCACCCGCGGTTATTGACGTCGATGGTAAAAAGGTAGCGATTTTTGCAGTTACTACTACGTTTGAAGTTGCTTCAAAAGCAGGGTATGAAACTAAAACACTTAAGGGCAGACCGGGTGTAAATTATCTAGGAATGTCTAGATACTATCAAATAACGCCCGAAATGGAAAAGCAACTCATTGAAATTGCAAAAGTATCACACGTAAACGGATATAGAAATTTAAGCATTAAGGGTGGATTTGTTCTTCCCGATAAAGAGGGGCTATATAATTTTGGTGGTTTGTCTTTTTGCTCTGATGGGTCTAAAAAAGGAACTGAATGTAACGCAAAAGATCTTGCTAGAATAGTAGAAAACATTAAAAAAGCAAAAGAAAAATACGATTACGTCATAATTTTAATTCATTGCCACGACATTAAAACGGACAAACACGAAGACGTTCCTGAATTTTTAGAAGAACTTGCTCACGCTTGTATTGACGCTGGCGTTTGTGCCGTTATTGGTAGTGGTACTCATCAGTTGAGGGCAATAGAAATGTATAAAGGATATCCTATTTTCTATTCGCTAGGCGACTTTATTTATCAAGGTATGCGAGTTCCCTTGTTACCTGCTGATTTTATGCAAAAATACGGATGCGATATTAACGCTCCTGCAATGGAAGGATTAATGGCACGTTCTAAAGGGGGCAAGTTGGGGTTACAAGCCGATAAGAAAAATTTTATGACTGTAATACCTAAAATTGAAATTGTTGACAATAAAGTTAATTCTATAGAAATGATGCCTGTTGTTGCAGGCTTTGATAGAGAAGGCAAACTTAACGGCTTGCCTTATTACGCTAAAGGGGAAGAAGCAAAGGAAATCTTTTATGATTTAGTTAGGCTTTCAAAACCTTATAATACAAAGTTAAGTTTTACTGATGGTATGATAAGGTTGGAAAACAACTAGGAGTAGTTGATGAAGAAAATTTACGAATTAATTGAACAAAACAAAGACTATATATTAAACGCAGAAAGGTGGCTTTGGAATAATCCTGAAACAGGCTTTAAGGAATTTAAGACCAACAAGTTTATGGTAGATGAATTTGAAAAAATGGGCTATAAACTCACCTTGGCTGATGGAATAACCGGTTTTTACACTGTGGTTGACACAGGAAAGCCTGGACCTACTGTTTTAGTATTAGCAGAACTTGATTCATTAATAAACTTTCAGCATCCCGAACACGATAAAGAGACGGGGGCAGTTCATAACTGTGGGCATCACGCACAATGTGCCGCTATGTTAGGTCTTGCTTATGCATTAAAACAAGAAGGGGCGTTGGACGGGCTTTGTGGTAAAATTAAACTATGCCTTGTTCCTGCTGAAGAAGGCATAGAAATCGGTTATAGAAAAGAATTGATTAAACAAGGCATAATAAAGTATGCTACTGGTAAACCTGAATTTATTTCCAGAGGCTATTTTAACGACGTTGACCTTGCATTTATGATGCACGCAGGTGAAGTAAAAGGAAATCAAAAATTCTATCTTACTAAAGGTCATAACGGTAACGTAAGAAAATTTGTAACTATTAAAGGAAAGTCTGCCCACGCAGGTGGAAAGCCTTGGGAGGGAATTAATGCATTAAACGCAGCAAGTCTAGCACTTTTATCAATCAATTCATTAAGGGAAACCTTTATGGAAAGTGAATATGCGAGAGCGCATTTCATTATTACAAAGGGCGGTGAAGCAGTAAACGCAGTTCCAGAACAAGTAACTATGGAAGGCTATGTAAGGGCATCAAACTCTATATCGATAAAATATATAAGTAGTACAGTTAATAGAGCGATATCTTCAGCAGTGGCAACTAACGGAGCAACGGCATTTATTCAAGACATAGCGGGAAGCGAACCATTGACTGAAGATGAAAATTTAAGAAAAGTGTTTGAAGAGTCTTGCGAAGAACTATTTGGATTAGACGTTTATAATTATATCGATAAATGGTTGTCATCATCTACCGATATGGGTGATATAAGCGTATTGTTCCCGTCTATTCACATTTACGCATCAGGATATAAAGGTACGGGGCACGGTATTGACTATGAAATAGTTGACCCATATAACGTCTGTGTTAACACTGCAAAAGTAGAGTATAAACTATTGCGAAACCTATTAAGTAATAACGCAAAAAAGGCAAAGGAAGTTATTGATGCCTACACGCCAACGTTTAGCAGTATAGGTGAATATTTAAAGCATAAAGAAAGTATTGCAATAAATAAACAGACCGTAATCTATAACGACGACGGAACAATAACAATAGACTACAAGTAAAAATAAAAAGGGCAAAAAGCCCTTTTTTTATAAGAATTTCTTTAATCGTTGCTCGTATTCTTCTTCTAAAGCAAGTAGTTTTTCAACGAAGTTTAATACGTCTTGGTCAAGGTTAGTATTTTCGTTCTTCATTGCTGTAAGTTCAGAAATGCCCATAACAGTGCCCTTAATCATCATATCAGCGATTTGGTTTCTGCTATTATTCATAACAGTTTTCATCTTAATGCTACCGTACATCATAGCCTTTTTGAAAAAATTAACGTCCTTAGGTTCAACGCCTTTTTCAGCCATATAAGTTGAAATTTCACCAATGGTTTTTTCGTAACCTTCATATTGTTCGCGAAGTTCTTTTTTTAATTCATCATCTTCAACCGAAGGTAATAAATCGGAAATGCTTTGAAGTGCTAAGTGAGCGTTTTTATAAACGTCGTTGATTGCTTTGCCGTTAAAATTAGATGCTTCCATAAAATAATAATCTCCTTAAAAGTCTATAAAAATAAGATTTCCAAAAATGAAAAAAATATACAAAATCGTTTGACAAAACCGTTGAAATAATGTAGAATAACCAATGAGCCGCACGAAAGGGGTTTTTTAAGCGTGTAAAAACCACCCCAAAATTAATTTCGGCGAGACTGGTTAGATGGAGGTATAAAAAATGTACGCAATTGTTGCAAATGGTAACAAACAGTACAAAGCAGAAGTTGGTTCAACTATTAAGTTTGAAAAACTTCAAGCGAACGTAGGCGACAAAGTTGAGTTTGAAGTATTAATGCTTGCAGACGAAAACGGTGTCAAGGTTGCTGAAGAAGCAAAGGCTTTTAAGGCAGTAGGCGAAGTAGTAGAACAAGGCAAAGGTAAAAAGATTGTTGTGTTCAAATACAAGGCAAAGAAGAATGAAAGAAAGAAACAAGGTCATAGACAACCTTTTACTTCCGTTAAAATTCTTGAAATTGCTGCTAAATAAGGTGAGGAGGAAGATATATGTTTTTTATTAAATTATTTGCTCACCACAAAGGTGGCGGTAGCACGAAGAACGGTAGAGATTCAAACGCTAAAAGACTTGGCATCAAGAGAAACGATGGTCAAGAAGTTTTAGCAGGAAGCATTTTAGTACGTCAACGTGGCACTAAAATTCATCCCGGTAACAACGTTGGTATCGGAAGCGACGATACTTTGTTCGCTTTAATTGACGGCGTAGTTAAGTATGAAAGATTGGGAAGAAAAGACAAGAAAGTAAGCGTTTACGCAAAATAGTACTAACAAAATTCGGGTTGTGTATATCAACCCGATTTTTTTATAGAGAAATATGGAAAAGATAATTTTTAACGATACCTATTTTAATATAAAAGACACGCTAGAGTGTGGACAAGTTTTTAGATTCTATCCACACGAAAAAGGTTTTTTAGTTTATTCAAAAGATAAATGTGCATATTGCTACAATGAAAATGGCAACGCTATAATAGAATGTAATGCAGATGATAGGGAATACTTTTATAAATATTTCGATTTAGATAATGATTACGATAGTATATATGCTCTAGCAAAAGAAAGTAAGTACGAAGTATTAAGAACTTCGGCAAAATTAGGTAAGGGAATAAGGATATTAAATCAAGATATAGAAGAAACGTTGTTTTCGTTTATGATATCTCAAAACAATAACATACCAAGGATAAAAAGCATAATAGAAAAGTTGTGTTATGCACTAGGTGAACGGAAAGAGTTTTTCGGTAAAGAATATTATGCCTTTCCCACGTCAGAAATGATGGCGAGAAAGGATATAGAATTTTTTAAGAGTATAGGTCTAGGGTATAGAGCAGAATACGTTAAAAAATTGGCAGAAGAAATAGTAAACGGTTTTGACGCAAATCGGTTAAAAACTTTAGAGACTGAAGAAATAAGGAAAGAACTAATAAAGATATACGGAGTTGGTGAAAAGGTTGCAGATTGCGTAACACTGTTTGGTTATCATAGGGGCGATGCGTTTCCCGTAGATACGTGGATAGAGAAACTGTATAAAGAAAACTTTAACGGAAAACTAACGGACAGAAAAAAGATATCTAAGTGGCTAGTGGAAGAATTTGGAGAAAAATCGGGGTATTATCAGCAATATTTGTTTTATTATAAGAGAAGTCTAGAGAAAAAAGAGAGATAAAAAAACAAAAAAGTGATAATAAATGCAAAAAACGATTGAAAAAAAAGCACTATTATGATATACTTTTAAGGATAAAATAAAGAAGAAAAACAATGGAGGGCATATATAAATGCAGTATTCAACTGAAGTAAAAGAAATGACCTGCGTTTGCAAAGGACCGAAACATGGCCCAGCCCCAATTCCTGAAGAAGGAAAATGGGTACAAGCAAAGGAAATCAAAGACATTTCCGCATACACGCACGGCGTAGGCTGGTGTGCACCACAACAAGGCGCATGTAAACTTTCATTAAACGTGAAAGACGGAATTATTGAAGAAGCACTCGTAGAAACGATTGGTTGTTCAGGAATGACACACTCGGCAGCAATGGCAGCCGAAATACTACCTGGTAAAACGCTACTTGAAGCGTTAAATACCGACTTAGTATGTGACGCAATCAATACAGCAATGAGAGAATTGTTCTTACAAATCGTATACGGCCGTTCACAATCAGCGTTCTCAGAAGGAGGATTAGTAATCGGTGCAGGTATGGAAGACTTAGGTAAAGGTGCACGCTCAATGGTAGGAACAATGTACGGAACCAAAGCAAAGGGTGTAAGATACCTAGAAATGACCGAAGGCTATTGCACAAAAATGGCATTAGACGAAAACGACGAAGTAATCGGCTACGAATTCGTATCGTTAGGTAAAATGACCGATTTTATCAAGAAAGGTATGGAACCAAACGAAGCATACGAAAAGTCAAAAGGCACATACGGAAGATTTAAAGCCGAAGATGGTGCGGTAAAATATATCGACCCAAGAAAAGAATAAGGAGGAAAACGCAAATGGCACATTTTGAAGGATATGAAAGACGTGAAGCCAAGATTTTAGCAACGCTAAAAGAATACGGCATCGCATCAATAGACGAATGTAAAGAAATATGTGATAAATACGGCATTTCTCCCTATACTATCACACAAGAAACCCAACCAATCTGTTTCGAAAATGCAAAATGGGCATACACCGTAGGCTCAGCAATCGCATTGAAAGAAGCAGAAAGAACAGGCGATAAGAGTGCTGCAACCGCAGCAGCAAATATCGGTATCGGCTTACAATCATTTTGTATTCCAGGTTCAGTAGCAGAAAATAGAAAAGTAGGTTTAGGCCACGGTAACTTAGGTAAAATGTTATTGTCAGAAGAAACCGAATGTTTCTGTTTCTTAGCAGGCCACGAATCATTTGCAGCAGCAGAAGGTGCAATTAAAATCGCATTAAACGCAAATAAAGTAAGAAAACAACCCTTAAGAGTAATACTTAACGGTTTAGGCAAGGACGCAGCGTATATCATTTCAAGAATAAACGGCTTTACGTACGTAGAAACCGAGTTTGACCCCTATACCGAAGAAGTAAAGGTATTAGAACAAAAAGCATTCAGTAACGGAGCAAGAGCAAACGTAAAATGTTACGGTGCAGATAACGTACCCGAAGGCGTTGCAATCATGAAACTTGAAAACGTAGGCGTTTCAATCACTGGTAACTCAACCAACCCAACTAGATTCCAACACCCAGTTGCTGGAACGTATAAGAAATGGGCAATCGAAAACGGCAAAAACTACTTCTCAGTAGCATCAGGTGGTGGTACGGGTAGAACGCTTCACCCAGACAATATGGCAGCGGGCCCCGCTTCTTATGGTATGACCGACACTATGGGAAGAATGCATAGTGACGCTCAATTTGCTGGTTCCTCATCCGTTCCCGCACACGTTGAAATGATGGGGCTTATCGGTGCTGGTAACAACCCCATGGTTGGTATGACCGTTGCAGTAGCAGTTGCTATTGAAGAAGCTAGCAAATAATCTTTAACCTTAAATATTTAGAAACCATCGGTCATCCGATGGTTTCTTTTTAATATTTAGTATAATTTTAGATAGAAATCAAATAATTCTCTTGTATAATATATTTTTATATGATTTTAGTTGATTTTTTTTTAATTCAATTATAAAATATTATAGAAGTAAATGCTAATGTAGCACAGTAGGTAGTGCGGTTCACTCGTAATGAACAGGTCGCCGGTTCGAGTCCGGCCATTAGCTCCAAAGACCCTTTATGGGTCTTTTTTTTATAAATACTTGCTAAAAATTTTAATTATATGTAAAATATAATTATCAATAAAATAGACGCATTTAGGAGTTTATATGCAACTCGGTTATGACAAGCAACAAATACAATTAGAAATAGGCAACGATAGACTTATTAAAGAGCTATTACCAAATGAAGTTCAAGTATCCTTGACTGGAGTAGATGAGGTTAATAGGGCATTGGATAATCCTATTGGTGCTGATAAATTAGAAAACGTTGTTAAATCGGGAGATAAGGTTTGTATCATTACCAGTGATATAACTCGCCCTATGCCTTCAAAAATTTGTTTACCTCCAGTTTTGAATAGGTTAAATAAAGCTGGCATAAGAGATGAAGATATATTAATAGTATTTGCCCTTGGCTCCCATCGTCCTCACACTAAAGAAGAAATGATATATTTGGTAGGGGAAGAGGTCTTTAATAGAGTGGAATGTGTTGACTCCAATCCTGATTCTTGTATTAGAGTAGGAATGACTTCTAGCGGTACGTTAGTTGATATTTTTGATAGAGTAGTAAATAGCGATTTTATTATTTGCATGGGAAATATAGAGTATCACTATTTTGCTGGTTATAGTGGTGGAGCAAAAGCTATTATGCCTGGAGTATCAACCAAAGAAGCAATTCGTCAAAATCATAAAATGATGGTAGATAGTGAGGCTTTTGCCGGTAATTTGAATAGTCCTGTAAGATTGGATATTGAAGAAGCAGGTAAACTATTGGGCATTGACTATATACTTAACGTTGTGTTAGATGAGCATAAAAATATTATATATGCTTGTGCTGGAGATTCAGTAAAAGCTCATCGTGAAGGATGTAAATTTTTAGATAGTTTGTATTCTGTTAACATTAAAGAGAAAGCAGATATCGTAATAGTAAGTGCGGGCGGTTATCCAAAAGACCAAAACATGTATCAAGCACAAAAAGCATTAGACAATGCTAAACATGCCGTTAAAAAAGGCGGAATAATTATTTGGCTTGCATCTTGTAAAGAAGGATTAGGCAGTAAGGTGTTTGAAGAATGGATGACTACTAAATCACCGTCTCAAATGATTTCGGATATTAAAAGTGATTTTAAGTTGGGCGGACATAAAGCTGCCGCAATATCTTTAGTTTTGGAAAATGCTAGAATTTTCTTAGTTTCTGACTTAAATAAGAGTTTAGTTAGAGGTATCCATTTGGAGCCATTCGGTAGCCTAAACGAAGCTTTTAATTATGCAACGGAAGTGTTGGGTGAAAACAGTAAAGTTTACGTAATGCCGTATGGTGGTTCAACGTTACCAAAGGAGAATTAATGGAATTTATTGACTTAAAAGAGATTAGAAAAGAACGGATGATAATTGCTTCACACCGTGGCGTTTCTAGTGCGAATATTCCTTGTAATACCTTACAATCATATTCTATCGCGTTATCTCAAGGGGCCGATATTATTGAAATGGACGTAACCAAAAGTTTAGACGGAGAACTTTTTGCTTTTCATCCATTTATGGATTTTCCGCATTTAAGAAAATTAATTCCTATACAGCTTAAAACCGCTAAGCAAATAAAGAATATAAAATACGTTAACAACGATTTAACTAGAACGCAATATGGTATTTCTACCATTGATGAAGTGCTTGATTTCCTAAAGGGTAAATGCATTATTAATATTGATAAATTTTGGAATAATCCTAAACGTATTATCGCTAAATTAGATTATCATAATATGCGCAATCAAGTAATTATTAAAAGTTACTTTGCTAAAGATAAAATTAAGCTCGTTAGTGAGTTGGCTTCGGACGTTCCTTATATGCTCATGTTACGTAATAAAATGGATGGAATAGAGTCTTTTATTAAAAATTCAGGTGTGAATTTAGTCGCTGAAGAACTTATTTTTGATTCAACAGATAGTAGTTTGATTACGGATACCCATTTACAGTATCTTCATGACAACAATTTATTTGCTTGGGTTAATAGTATAGTTTATAACTATAAAGACGTAATCTCTGCAGGATTAACCGATGATAGAGCTATATTAGGTGAAAAAGATGAAGTTTGGGGATATTTCAAGGACAAGGGATTTGATATAGTTCAAACAGATTGGGTTAATGAATTAAAACAATATCTTATAAAATAAAAGAACCATGTTGGTTCTTTTTTTAGTTGCTATCGTCGTCGACAGGTTCAATTATGTCTACAGGCTTAAAATAATAGAAAAATTTTAAGACGTGATCTATATCAACTTTTCTACATAATAAAGGTCCTGGGCGTTTTAATTTCATCGTTCCTAATGCACAAGCAATATATAAAGACGTAATAGGATCTGAGGTTATTCTCTGTATTACGTAGGTTACGAAAGTTGTAGTGTCAAGGTGTATTCTATTAAGATTAAGTTTTTCTGCGATAGGTTCTTCTCGATAATTAAAGTTTTTGTCTAATAAGCAAAGTAAATTATTTTTTGTTACTAAAACTTCATTAGCACCCCATTGTTTAATAACTTCACAGGCATCTTTAGTTCGGACGTTACCTGTCAAATAATAACACTGATCATAGGTTAATTTAATAACGTTGCAATAAGGGAGCAACTCTTTTATTAAATCGTAATCTCTGTCTTCAAGTAATCTAGTTTTTGGATTAACCTTTCTTATAAATGCAGAAGCATCTAAAGCTACATTGCCCATACTAGCACATTTTTTAATTAAGTCTACGTCGTAATCGCCTTGAGCACCATCAACAAAAATATAGTTGTAGGTTTTATCGCTAGGCAAATCTTTTATATTAAAAGGGGAGTTTTGTATAGGATATGAGTAGAAGGCTTCATCTTTAAACGGAGTAACGTTGGATATTTGTACGGAAGAAACTTGAGTTAAGCTGTCTTCTATAGTATATAACTTAGTGTGTTTGCCATGAAATGCAGTTAACATTTCTTCGTTGTCTTTACTTAACTTAGTAACGACAGCAATATTACTTTTCATAATAGCGCAAGCGTTTTCTGCGTAAACAATTGCACCACCACCTAAACGATCTTCGCGATTGCCAAGATAGTCTCTAAATGATTCGTTGGTGATTTTACCAAAGAGTATAGCATCTAAAGTGTCGTCTATCGGTATTGTAACTTTTTTACGGATAACTGTCATTTTATAAGATTATATGTGCTTAATTCTTCAACAAGTATAATTCTATTATCACTATTGTTAATAAGGCTTTTTGTATTAGGAGTAACGTGAGTTGCAAATATTATAGTATTTGTTTCATTAATTAATTTAATAGCATATTCTACTCCCATATGTGGTCCGTTAAAGCCTTTAGGCTTGGAACAATCTGCAAGTAGATAGTCACTTTTTTTAGCTAGTTTTAAAACGTTATCACAATATTTAGTATCTCCGGTGATACCTAGTTTTACGTTGCCTTCAATAAGAACACCATGATTTATAACAGGATGCATCATTTCATAAAATGTTAGTTTAAGGTTCCCAATATTAACGTTAGAGGAACTATCAACATGGATAGGCATAAAGTGTTTATTAGTGAATAGTATCTTCTCATATTGCGAACCAGTTAAACAAGTATAGACTGGAACGTCCTTATTAAAATCATCTAACAAGTAGCCCATTGGTAATAAATCAGACGTGTGGTCAAAGTGTAAATGGGTAAGGTAAATAGCAGTCAAATCATTAATATTTATCTTGTCTGTAAGTCTTGCTAATACACCCGATCCGCAGTCGACTAAAAGTTTTGTATCACCATCTTCAATCAAATAACCACTGCAAGCAGTATTTTGTCCAAATGGATAGGGACCATATTTTCCTAAAACTGTAAGTTTCATTATGCACCTTAAACTTTTTTTATTTATTATATCGTTAACAATACAATTTTGCAAGTAGGTTATCAAATTTTGCATTCTATTGGTAAGTATTTTACGCGTGCGCAATATAAAATATAAGTATTGACTTTTAATATTATTTATAGTAAGATATAAAAAGAATACTTTATCCAAAAGGTTGTATCACTATGCGTAAATCATTATACTTATTAATCACTATTTTAATAATTGTTCTCCTTACGATTTCATTGGTTGCGTGTATTAACGATAATAGCAGTAAATATACGCTTGAACTCGTTGATAAGGACGTTGATTTTTTTGAGTTTACCGTTGGTGAAATTGATTGGAGTAAAATAACTTTTTACGTATATGATAGTGAAAACGTTAACCTTGGAGAATATACTGCATCTGAATCGATGGTTGTCAGTGAAGATTTAAGTAAACTTAATAGCCCTGGTATGAAGACTGTTAAGCTTCGTTATCAAGGTGCAGATTTGATGGTTACTTTTAAGCTTAATGCTCCAATATTTATTCCTGAGTATGACGTTGTCTTTAATGCAGGTGAAGGATGCTTTGCCAATTATGAAGGTCAACCTTCTTCTATAACAATCCGTGAAGACGTTTTAGAAGCTATACCTACGCCCGTAAGAGATGGTTACGAGTTTTTAGGTTGGTATGAGGACGTTTATGCTACAGGCACTAAGATCATTACTCCTTATACACTCAAACGCAACCTTTCGCTTTTTGCGAAGTGGTCTGACCAAAGAAAATATAACGTTTCATACGTGGTTTATGAAGACGATAGGAGAAAAGAAGAGCTTGAGTTGATTACCTCAATTGAGCATGGTACGGTTTTAACGCTAAGAAATCATCAAGAAAAGGTTGGATTCCTTTTTGATAGATATGAAATCATTAATCGTGACAATGGTGGTTCGGAAGATACTATTATTTACGATGGTACGTCTACCGATTATTCTTATACTATTCGTGCAAATTTAGAAATAAGATTGCGTTACGTTACCAGAATGATTACACTCACTTTCATTTCCGATGCTTGGCCCGATAATACCGTCATTAATAACGTTAATATTATTGGTGGAAGGTATGAAACGAAAGTACCATATAATACCATACTTCAAAAAGATATTTTACCAATACCAACCCTACCCGAAAAAGAAGGGTATGATGGCGTTTGGATAGATAACGAGACCTCAAAAGAACCTGTTTACACACGCGCTACTACCGATATCTTGGTAACGGCTAAATATACAATCAAATATTTCACAATGTCTTTCTATAATGAAAACAACGTTTTGATTGATAATGCGACTAGAACTATTGCCTATAATCAAGTGATAGATAATATTCCTAACGTTCCCGATAAAACTGGATATAATGGCGCATGGAAAGTTATTAATCGCGGATATATTCCGAATGCTCCAGAGGGTGAACTAGTCGTTTATGATCTAAATAAAATTAAAATGAAAGAAAACGTTAACGTTTTTGCTTCATACGAACCTAAACAAATTCAAGTTACTTATCATTTTAAAATGGAGGGCATGCAAAATGAAGTTACCAGTCAAGAATATTTTCAATATGGTGACGTTATTGATGCTCCGATTGATTTAACTTTAGATAGGGTCATTGATGGAGTTGAATACCAAGGTTACGATGGAAAATACTATGAAATTTTATGGTATAATTCTCCAACACTTGCTATTGATAAATTAGTAAGGTTTCCTGTTGACGTACGACTATCTGAATCGGGCACAGAAGAACACCATTATTATTTTGAATTGACTAGACGTCCGTATGTTGTAGAATTTAGATTACCCGACGTTGACTACTTAGAAGACGTTGACATTGATTTTAAGCCTCAAAATGTTAAAAATGGAGATTACGCTGTTTTCCCCAATCCTATTATTGAAGGATACGAAGTAATAGCTTGGTACTATAACGCGTATGCACCTGAGTTTGATGCAACCGTAAATTACAATGCAGGCGATTACGTATTTTATAATGGAGCATATTATTCTGCATTACAAGACGTTTCTGGAATATTGCCCACTGATGAATCCAAATGGATGATTGGTGCTAATAGAGTTAGATATCCCATTGAAGACTATAAAAATGCGATAAATGGTGAGATTAGAATTCCTATTTCCGATTTCCATCAATACGATGAAAACGCTTTCTTTGATAGGGCATTCTATGCTGAAGTTCAAGTAAAGCAATTTAGTGTATCTTTTGAAAATTTAGTAATTGGTGAAGATGAAAACGGATACGTTTATTCCTACAATATGGTGGGTGAGCCGATTATGGTTAATTATGCTACTGTCGGTATTGCAAATATCGCACCTTCTTCTTTGACTAAACCATACTATCCGGATGGCGTTGAAGGAGAATTTATATTTGAAGGATGGTACACTGATAATAAATTTACCAGTTTAGCGGTTGATTTAACCAAATTAAAAGTTATCGGTAATATTGTTTTATATGCAAAGTGGTCCGACGTTTTGATTGGTACCGAGGGTATAATTTACACGCCTGATGACGTTAATAATCCTTCCAACTATACCGTAACCGGATTTAATACTTCACTTGCAGAGTATTCTCATATAACTTTGCGTATCCCTGCCTATCATAATGGTAAACCCGTCGTTGCTATTGGAGATAATGCTTTTGCAAATTTTGATAAGACTTTATTTATTGATGAAGTAATTATTTCATCAAACGTTACTTCAATAGGTAAAAACGCGTTTACTTCATGTTATAGCTTACAAAAATTCAACGTTGATGAAAGTAACTTCTTTGCAGTTGATCAATACGGAGTATTGTACTCAAAGGATTTGAGCGTACTCTATTCGGCAATTGCTCTTAATAGTAAGGAAAACATGAAGGTTTATACCATTCCACAATCGGTTAATGAGATAGTTGGTGGAGCTTTTGCTAATTTATCAAAGCTAGAGCAAATCAACTTTGAAGGAATCTCCATTGTTAATCAAAACGTTGTAGGTTCTTGTAACTTAACTACAATTGGAGATTATGCTTTTGATGGATGTATATCACTTAATAGTATTATAATTCCTTCAACGGTTAATTCTATTGGTAACTATGCATTTAGAAGTGCTTATTCTCTTGAGTCAATTAATATTGACGCAGAAAATTCTATGTTATTAAAAGTAGGTGAAGGAGCATTTGTAGATTGTATGGATGCACTTACTATTTCTTATGACTCCAATAATGAAGCTCAATATGTAAAATTAGGAAACGTATTAGTTTCATACATTGGTGATGCTACGGAATTAGTATTGGATAATACTATAACTGCTATAGCAGACGGAGCATTCAATAGGACGATAACGGATAACAATGCAACCAATTATCAATTGTCACAACTAACGGTTGGAGCCGAGTCTGCATTGACTTACATAGGAAAGAATGTATTCTTGAGTTGTGCTAGTTTGAATGAAATCTATATTTTAACCGAAAGTAAGGTTAATATAGAAGAAAATTCATTTAATGGCATAGCTCTATCTGCTGTGTTATACGTTAATAGTTCCATTATCGACGATTATAAAGCTGACGATAATTATTTGGTATTTGAAGAGGACAATATCTTAGGAGCTTAGGTTTTATGTGCGCTTTAAGCAAAAAAAAGGATAATCGTAAAGATTTTGTAATGCCAGACCTTTACGATTATCCCATACATAAGCGTTTTATTGATTATAAAAAATATTCATCAAACGTTTTGCAAGCAATTAAAGAAAGGTTTAACTTGGAAATAAGTTTAGACTCTTTAATTAAGCTTCAAAAAGCTTTTGACGTCGAACCTACGCCGTTTGAACTCATGGTTATCAATAGTTATTGGTCATGTGGTAAGGGACATTATAATAGAAAGATTTCCGAAATTCAAATATCTTCTGAAAACCCTCATCTACATAAAGCTTTGGAATTATATAATGAGTTACGCCTTTTAAAAGGCGATGATAATTCTCCCAGAACTCTCAAAGACGTATCGGATATGGGATACGTTTCCGAACAAAAAAACGGAGTTCAAAGTGTTTTTAACACTTATGGTGCTTCTCAAATGCAATGCGATGGGTATGATAATGGTATAAAAAGCTATTATTATTTAACGTTAAACACTGTCTGGTCTACGGATGGAATTAATGCAACCAATCGTTCAATAATAAAAACTATTGCAAATGGAGCTGTTCCTTTAGGTGCAATATATAAAGAATTTAATGGTAATCTTTTCCAAAAACGTTTGGATTTTTCTAAATACATAGACTCATTAGAAATCCCATGTTATGAGTGTCCGACTAAAGAAGAATCAAACACTCGTAAAGCTATAACAAAAGTATCTATGCTTGGTTATGCTGAAAAAAAAGATATAAATAACTCGTTTTTTAGTAAAAACGAAAAGATTTTACTTATAAAACCTCGGTTTACTAATCACTCCGTTAAAGATTTTTATTCTCTTTCTCAAGAAGGTTTAGATGGATTATCATCAAGATTAATTGGTTGTAACGATGGAATAATAAACTCCCTCATAGATTGTTTGGAAGGCTTCGATATTAATATGAAGGAAATACCTTTAGGTGAAGTTTCGCTAGAAGAGTTCCTGTTATCCCCAACAAGTGAATATATGATAGTTTTTGCGCGTAATAAAAACGTTACAGTTTTAAGAGATCTTTTAAAGAACAAAGGATACGATTCCTATCCTATTGGAAAAGTAACAAATAATTATGTTTATCGTTTGATAAACGAAGACTTAGAACTGATGCGTTTATCACGTGACATTTCAAAATATCATTTGCATGATTATAGTATATTTAGAATAATTGATTCTTGTAATGATAACTATATTCCATTATATAACACGTTTAATGAAGATAAAATAGAAGAATATTTTAGAAAAAATCTTGCTTTAGGTAGATTCTATGCAAATAAAATACTAATAGGGGTTAGCTCAGCTAAAACGGTTAGTTTGCCTTTGGTTGGTTGTAAGCAGTTAACACCAATGCACGTTTTGCCACTAAAGCCATCAATCGATAGATTTAACGAAGAATGTGTAATGGTGACGTCTAACGTAAACGTTAACGTGGGTATGAGCGATTTTGCAATAACAGTTAATGCAGTAGTATCGGCATTGATGAAATTAGTTGTACAAGGTATTCCTCTTTGCTATTCAGCTATTAGCACTAATTTGTTGTACGACGTAACAGGCGATCGTTTCGTAAGAGGGGCTGCTCTATCCAAGAGTTTGGCTTGTTTATATGCTCAACATATGCTTTCTGTTGGTACGATGGGTAATTCTATAGAATTAATGCACGGGTTGAATAGTAAAGGGATAGTCGCCGACGTTACTGCAATAGGAACTACTTTAATTAATAAGACCATAAAAAATTTATTCAAAAAGGGAGATAAAATTTATTATTTTACCATCCCTAGAGATGAGTATGATATTCCAGATTTTAAGTATATTCTTAAACTTGCTTCACAGATTAATATTAATATTAACGTTGGGAACATTACGTCTGGCCGTGTTATCGAATATAATATTGCTGATGCAATTATAAAAGGAACCGCAGGAGATAATTTAGGATTTAGTTTTGCAAAGGTGGAAGAATCTACTTTTACTAAAAAAGCTGGAGATATTCTACTTGCTGTAAACGATGAATGGGACGTAGATAATTTTAACGGTGTTTATATTGGGGTTGTAGATGATTCTGGTGTTATAAAGGGTGCCGATGTTGAAATTTCACAGGAAGAAATAGAAAGAATTATATCGCGTTATCCGTTTGAAAATAATCCATATTTAAGGTTGCCTAAAATTGAATCTAGGCCACAACAAGTCACTAAATTTCCTGCAAATAAAATTATTATAAATGCTTTGGTGCTACACAACGACGATACTTCGGAAAAAGTATATGCTAAAATTCTAAATAAGTTAGCTTTTAGAGTTTCTTCAATAAAAATACCTAGTGAAGGTAATATTTCGCAAAGCTTTGCAGTAAAATTGCGTGAACAAATTTTAAGTACGGATTTGTTGATTTGTTCTGGCAAATCCTTCCCGAACTGTACGCACGATGGTTTTTATAATGCGTTGCACAATCCCGTTGTTTTGGATGCAATAAATCAACATTTATTTAAGCATAGTGGCTTAATATTAGGAACAGGTGAAGGTGCTAGAGCTTTATTAGAATTGGGTTTTTTAGCTTGCGGAAATGCAGAGATGGGAAAACCAAAAAATTTGGAGCTTGTTGATAACTTAACTAATGAAACCTCTGCTAAAATACCTAAAATAATGATTGTTAACAATCATTCTCCGTTCCTAAACAAAGTAGATATTAGCCAAAATTATTTGGTTGCCTCAGCTGGCGAAAAATTAAAGTTTACTTTTACGGATGAGGTACGCAAAGTATTAACCGGTAGGGGACAAATCGTAATGCAATTTATTGACCATTTAGGTTATCCAACGATTATTTATCCCGATAATCCTTACGGTTCTCAACGTGCTGTTGCAGGAATGAGTTCTCCAGATGGTAAAATTCTTGGTTTATTCGTACAACCTGAATTAACGATAGATATTCAGGATCAGCCCTCTCTTCTTAAACAAATACTAAATTCGGCAAAACAATACTTTCTAGAAGGTGAAATATGATAGATATTATTATAGTCGCAATGGCAGTTTCAATTGCAGTAATTTCAGCAATATGGTCCGCCCTTATTATTGTTAAAATACTTCGCTTAAAAAAACTATTTAACAAAGCAGTAGTATTAGTTCCGCTTTATAAGAGGAGCAAATGGACGTATTTTACCGTGTCCTTACTTGGTTTATGCTTGATTGCAGACATAGTATTTATGGCTGTTTTGAAGGCGTATTTGGTATGTTCATGTATCCTTGTTATACTAATATCGCTTTTAATATTATTATTTGTGATGATTACACTAAAATGTGCCGTATTGGATAGTGGAATTGTTATACCGTACAAATTTATTGAATGGCCTCTGTTATATGATTATAAAATTGAAGGAAATACAATTTTCTTTTGTGGTGACAAAAAAGGATTTGATACTATGACTGCAGCATCCACAAGGCTAACTTTTGATGAAATACACAAAGAAAAATTGATTCAATTATTAGAACAATATAAAAATAATAAGTAAAAAAAATCGGAGCGAAATGCTCCGATATTTTTTATTTAATCAAGCTTTTATTTTTGTAAACTGGTGTAAAATTTATTAAGAATATTATAACGTAAGCCGCCCACATCGGTAGACTTTCTATAAAACCATTTTTACCCCAAATTATAAGAGCGATTACAATTCCTAAAAGTAAAATTCCAAATATAATAGTTGTTATAAAATATTGTCTATTTTTGTTTTTAGGGAACACTAAAAATAGAATTAATGCAATTGCAAAGAATAAAGCAAATGATAGTGCTGTACCCCAATGTACAATCATCTGTAGCCCAAATACCCTTGTTGATGGAACATGTACGCAAGTCATTATGCAAATAACGCCAAGCACCATACAAACGTAACCAGTTATTTTTGCTTGTTTAAATTTGAACTCGTTATGTAAGTACATATAACAAAGATTACAAGAAAGAGCAGCACCGGAGGTTACGCCCCAAAACTTAAAAGCAATAGGATATTTTAAGCCGATTTCACTTGCTGTACCGCTTGGTAAAAAGGGGTTTTCAAGAAAGCCATAAACTGTAAAATATATAAAACTAACAATTAATAAAACTAATGAACCATACTTAAAAACCAATTCTTTAATTAAATTTTTGTCTTTAGCTTTTGGCACTACTTTTTCATCTGTGTTAATTTGATTTTCCATAGACTTCTCCTTAAAATAATATAATTTTATTTTATCATATTCGATATTATTTGTAAACATGGAATTACTTATATTGAAAATTATTAGTACCTATGTTAAAATATTATTAATAGGAGATATAATATGAAATTAGATTTAAATGGCACTTGGGTAGTTAAAAATATAACCGATAATTCTCCCTCCTTTAACGGTTTTGTTCCTTCTACGAATTATCACGATTTACTTAAGAATAATCTTATTCCGGATCCTTTCTACAAAACAAATGAAAAAGATACGTTATGGATTGCGGACAAAGATTGGTCCTATTCAAAAAAATTTACAGTTTCTAAGGAGATTTTAGAATGCGAAAGGATAGATTTGGTAGCTAACTGTTTGGATACTATTGCAGAAATATTTATCAATGGACACCTAATTGCTAATACATATAATGCACACGTTGGTTATCGCTTCTCAATTATAGAATATTTGAGAGAAGGAGAAAACAATCTAGAAATTATATTCCGTTCACCAAATATGTGGGCAAAAGAAGAAGCACAAAGAATAGGAAAAAATCATATTGTTTCTGGATTAGATAAAAGAATTTTTATCAGAAAAAACCAAAGTCACTTTGGTTGGGACTGGGGTCCAGAGATTCCTTATTCCGGAATTACTAAAGATATCTATATTGACTATGGACGTAATACAAGAATAATGAATTTTAACGTTGTTCAAAATCATGGTGATAATTACGTTAATTTAGATATTTCATTTGACGTTGAAGGCAAACTAAAAGAAGACGACGTAGTTTGTTATACTATAATAATTACTGAGCCCAATGGTAATGAAATAACTAAGTCAGGTATTTTATCTAATAGAATAAAAAGAAGCATTTGTATTCAAAATCCTGTACTATGGTGGACACATGAATTAAATCCAATCGAAAAACAACCTTTATATAAAATTAAAATTTTACTTGGTACTGATGGTGCAATAGATACAAAAGAATATAAAATTGGTTTGAGGACTATTACGCTTGATAGAAGCAAAGACAAATATGGTTCTAATTTTAGATTCATATTGAATGGGGTTCCAATATTTGCAAAAGGAGCAAATTGGATACCTTCCGATAGTTTAATCGATAGGGTAGATAGACAAAAATTTGAATATTACGTTAATTCTGCTATCCAAGCTAATATGAATATGTTGCGTGTTTGGGGCGGTGGATTTTATGAAGACGAAAAGTTTTATGATTTGTGCGATGAAAAAGGAATTTTAGTTTGGCAAGATTTTTGTTTTGCTTGTCGCCCTTATCCATTTTTTGATGAAAAATTCATTACTAACGTTAGAGAAGAGATTGCATATAACGTCAAAAGATTGAGAATACATCCATCTCTTGCCTTATGGTGCGGTAATAACGAATTGGAGCAAATGTTCAACACTTGGTTTTGGCAAACAGCTTTTGTTAAATCTAATAAGAAGTTCTTTTGGGAAGAATTGGAGACAGAACTTCGTAAATATGATACCCAAACAGATTATATTCCTACATCACCCGTTGGTGTAGATTTCAATAAGGCAGTTTCTTGTGACAATCACGGCGATAATCATTTATGGATTGTTTGGCATGGTTTACAAGACGTTAAATACTATCGTAAACGCAAGACTAGATTTTGTTCAGAGTTTGGCTTTGAATCTTTGCCGGACTTAAAAGCTATTGAACAATTTGCAGACAAGGAAGATTATTCCATTAATTCAAAAGTATTTCTTTCACACCAGAAATGTATGTTAGGAAATCAAAAAATGGAGTATTATATTACCTCCAGATTTAGATTACCAAAACGTTTTGAAGATTACGTATATCTATCGCAAGCATGCCAAATGGAATGTATTAAAGATGCAACGGAGTTTTGGCGTAGGAATAGGGATAGATGTAATGGTTCATTGTATTGGCAACTTAACGATTGTTGGCCGGTATGTAGTTGGTCAAGTGTGGATTACTATGGCAATTATAAGGCATTACAATATCATGCCAAACATTTTTTTGCACCCATTTGTGTTTCTATGGAGGGTGATAAAAATGGAGTTAAAGTATATTTATTAAACGACACTTTAGTCAATAAAAATGTGACATTAGTTCTTAAAGTGGTTGATTTTAATGAAGGAGTTATTGATAGTATTACAACCTCGCATAAGATTAACGCACTTTCGAATGAATTAATTTACGATATTCCAATGAAAGAGATTAAAGCTAAATATAATATTTGCAAAACAGCTTTCATTTGTGAATTGATAGAGAATGGTAAAACTATAAACACTAAAACTTTATTGTTCAAATATGAAAAATATCTAGACTTGAAAAAACCTAATATAACAATTGATGCAAATATTAAAGAGGATAACGTTACAATTAAAATAAAATCAGATAAATTTGCTAGATTAGTTAGATTACATAATAAAATAAGCTGTAAACCATTTAGTGATAATTGGTTTGATTTATTGCCAGACGAGGAAAAAGAAGTTACTTTACCATACTATGAAGGGTTTAGTTTGGATGATATAGAAGTTATTTCATGTGTTGACGTTACTCCCAAAGGAAGTAAAGCTTACGATTTGTTTGTTAAAGCAAAATTTATTTTGAATCCAGTAAATTTAGCTATATATCTTGGACAACCACAATCTGGTTTTGACTATAAAGGATAGAAAATGAATAAAGAAAAATTAAATATAATAACCAATATAGTTCCTTCAAGTAGACAAAAAGCTATTCAAAGAGAGAACTTTAACGCCTTTATTCATTATGGGCTTAACACTTTTGCGGGAAAAGAGTGGAGTGACGGTACGCTTTTGCCTTCTATTTTTAACCCCAAGGAACAAAACGTTGAGCAATGGGTTAAAGTTTTAAAATATGCTGGAGCAAAAGGCATAATTTTTACGGCTAAGCATCATGACGGTTTTTGTATGTGGCAAACTAATACTACCGAATATTCTATTAAAAATAGTCCTTATAAAAACGGTAAAGGCGACGTTGTAAAAGAACTTTCCGAAGCATGTAAAAAGCACAAAATTAAGTTTGGTATCTACCTTTCTCCATGGGATAGAAATAGCGTTCACTATGGCACTCCGCAATATGATGATTTTTATTGTTCACAACTAACTGAACTTTTAACTAATTATGGCGAAATTTTTTGCGTTTGGTTGGATGGTGCTTGTGGTGCCGAAAGCGATGGTAAAAACAAGCAAAAATATGATTTCAAAAGATATTATTCATTAATTAGAAAACTTAGTCCTTCAACGCTTATTTCTAACTGTGGTCCTGACGTAAGGTGGGTTGGAAACGAAAATGGTACTGCTCGTAAATCTGAGTGGAACGTTATTCCAAGACTGGAAACCAGTGAAGATTTAATTATGTCTAAAAGTCAAAAAACTGCCAATCAAAACATGAAAGTTTTAAAAGAAAATGATATTTTAGCAAAGGATATAGGCAGTAGGGAATACCTTGATGGTTTTGAGCATTTTGTGTGGTCGCCGGCAGAGGTTGACGTTTCCATTAGACCAGGTTGGTTTTATCATAAGATACAAAATCTAAGAGTGAGAAGCGTTAAGAATCTAATGCGTATTTACCTAGGTTCAGTAGGTGGTAATAGTCTGTTATTACTTAACGTTCCACCTGATAAAACGGGTAGAATTAACGACATAGACGTCGATAGACTGGTTAAATTGGGAGATAGAATAAGAAGTATTTTTTCAAAGATTGTTCCTATTTCAAAGATTGTTGCACCTGAACACGAAGGAGCAAACAAAATTCGTAACGTGTTAAACTATTCATATAATAAAAATAGTTTTGACGCGACAAGTTATTATACACCAAAAAATGAAGATAAAACTTATGAAATAAATATGTTTTTTGATAAACTTTATAAAATTGATAAAGTTCGTATAGTAGAAAACGTTGCATTTTCACAAAGAATAGAATCCTTTAAGATATATTCAATGGTTAAAGGAAAACAGATTATGTTATACGAAGGTTCGACTGTTGGATATAATAGGATAGCGGTTTTAAACAAAACTATATTTACCGACAATTTATCAATTGTTATTGACCAATGTCGTTTTAAGCCGTACATAGAGCATATAAGCGTTTATGAAAGTGACGGTTATAATTTAAAAGCCCCATTTTTTAAGAGGCTTTTAGATAAATAATTTATTGTAAATCATATATTTTGATACCGGCAATATTGGGTAGGAGTGGCTTAAGATTGTTCCAAACGTTATCACCGTTATTTATAAACGAAATCGTGTTATTACCCGAATTAAGGTATACATATATAGTTTTTTCACTAAAATTAAAGTTTGAATAGGTGTTTGCAAAGAAAACGGTGTCAAAAAAGACATCGTTTACTATTATGGACGAATATCTTTCCACCAGTTTGACGTTGTATGCATGTATTCCATCTGTTTGACATTGAGAATAGATAATATTGATTGCATAATAACCATTATCTTTGACGTAGACGTTAAAATTTATTGGGTAGTTTGTTGGAACGTCTTTAGCGTAATATCTAGTAATTGAATTTGAATTTTGAACGACGTAGTTTGACGCATTTTCAGCATATTCAATAGAATATAGTATGCTTTCGCCATCTATTGCATCAATAAAAGTTAGTTCATTTAAATTTTCTTTTAAGGTGATTATATTTAGCCCATATTCCATGAATACTTTATCTACATTTTGGGAGAGGGGAACTCCGTTTATTTTTTCTATTATAGTGTTATCATTAGTAGAATAGTAACCGCTTTTAGGGATAACGACAAAACATTCGTTATTATTTTTAGAATTAATTGGTACTGTTTTATATTCCTTGACGTAATCCGTGTATCCAGTCGAGAGATATTTCATATCTACAAAATCAATGGTGAATTCGCCGTAATCATATTTAAGGGTTAACTTATGACTACCTTTTGTGAGATATGAAGTTATAACGTATTCACTAGATGATTCATTAGTTAGTGTGTTTGGCAAAACGTGTGTTTCTTCATAGTTGTCTATATAAACTTTTATGCGTGGATTAAGTCTAACGTTACCTATGGTGGGATTTGATATATAAGCCAGT
>JAZSLG010000143.1:0-1664 GCA_045535235.1 Candidatus Stercoripulliclostridium sp. | reverse complement strand
TAAGATTATGACCATCGGCGGTTTTGTTGGAACTATTACTGAAATAAATACTGATACCGACCGCTATACTGTAAACGTTGGTACCGAAGAAAATCCCGTTAACGTTGTAATCGTTAAAAACGCAGTTCGTTCCAAACTATAATCTATAAAATTTCGTTTTATTAAGTAAAAAGTTCACCAAATGGTGAACTTTTTTCTAGCTTATAAGATATAAAATTATAGTTTGGAACGAATTGCGTTTTTAACGATAACTACGTTTACGGGATTTTCTTCATTACCAACGTTAACGGTATATCTATCGGTGTCGGTGTTAATTTCAGTAATAGTTCCAACGAAACCACCAATGGTCATAATTTTGTCACCAACGGTGATACTATTCATCATATCTTGCATTTTTTTCTTTTGTTTTCTTTGGGGAATAACGGTCATAACAATCATAATAACGAAGAAAACGCCAAGAATTGCTATCATTACCCAACTGTTACCGCCAGAGGCACTATCTGCTAATAAATTAAACATATTTACTCCTTATTTTGCTTTATTCTTTGAGTATAATACCATAATAAAAGGTATTTTGCAACATTATTTTTTATAATTTTATTTAAGTGAAGATAAACTTGCTATTTTATCTTATAATCTGCCAACATTTCATTTCTAAAATCCAACAAACGATCTTGCCAAATTGCTTCTTTTATCTTTGCAGTTAAACGGTGCAAAAAGTGAATGTTGTGAATAGAAAGCAATCTACCACCCAAAATTTCGTCGGTATTGATAAGGTGACGAACGTATGCTCTGGAATAGTTTCTACAACAATAACAATCGCATCCCTCTTCTACGGGCGTATAGTCTTCTTTGTATCCTGCATTTCTAATGGTTAAGTCACCCTTGAAAGTCATAGCAGTACCGTTACGAGCTATTCTTGTGGGCAATACGCAGTCAAACATATCAATACCTCTAATAACGCCTTCAACAATACAATCGGCGCTACCAACGCCCATTAAATAACGTGGCATGTCTTTGGGATAATGTTCTTTTAAGGTGTCCAACATGTCATACATAACGGGTTTCTCTTCGCCAACTGATAACCCGCCAATAGCTATACCACATTTAGCGTAAGGTATGGTGCGTTCTAAGCTTTCTTTTCTCAAATCGGCGTACATATTTCCTTGTACGATGGGGAAAAGAATTTGGTTTTCCGTATCGGCTACTTTATAACAACGGTCCAGCCATTTCAAAGTGCGTTCTAGCGCCTCTTTTGATTTACGATAATTAGTATCCGCCGATGTACATTCGTCAAAAGCCATCATAATATCGCTACCAAGAGCTTTTTGAATTTCAATAGCATCTTCCGGACGTAAAAAATGCTTTGAACCGTCACGATGACTATGAAACATTACGCCTTCGTCCGTAATTTTACGCAAAGTAGAAAGGCTAAATACTTGGAATCCACCCGAATCGGTTAAAATAGGTTTATGCCAATTCATAAATTTGTGTAAACCACCGGCATTTCTAACTATTTCATGTCCGGGACGCAAATACAAATGGTAAGTATTTGATAATAAAATTTGGCTACCGGCTTCCGCCACTTCCTCCGGAGAAAGAGATTTAACGGTGCCTAAAGTACCAACCGGCATAAATACAGGCGTTTCAATCACGCCGTGAGG
>JAZSLG010000058.1:0-48811 GCA_045535235.1 Candidatus Stercoripulliclostridium sp. | reverse complement strand
AAGTGTTAACTACAACTCCTTGGCTCACAGAACGACATGGCTACGATCCGACTTTGCAGATGTGAGTGGGTAAACCCGTTTGCTTTAGCAAATTGGGTGCATTAGTTTGGCTTGCCAAACCTGGCGAAAGCGAACACAAAGTGTTCGTGTCCATTCAACTAATATATTTAATATGCTTTGATAATATGGATTATATGCCTAATTGTTAGTAGACGTAGTTTCTTCCTCAGATAACTGTTCCAGTTGGTCCACGAGTGTAAAATCATCGTCTTCTATTGGGGTCGGATCGTCGGTTTGTTCGACAATAGCATAGTAGCCGGCCTTTTTTCTAAGTATAACTACCAAGGAACCACCTATTGCATATAACACGCCAAGCACCAACAAGAATACTGCAGGGAACCAATCTATCATTTCTGCAGTAACGACGTCCGGGTTATTTTTATTAAAACGCACTTCAACCTCGGCACCTTCTTCAAGTCGAGGTGGCAAAACTCCCGCCAACTTGTTTGTTTTGGTCCCTTGTGGTGTTTCATAGGTGACAATCGCCCACTTGACGACAAAGGTATTCTCTCCCCTTTCTTCTGTCGCAATTGCGGAAATTGTTCCCGTAGTCTTTGAATATTGGTTTGCTTCAACACCCAAAATTGACGTGTAAACGACTCCACCGATAATAAGTACCGCCGATATGACAACTACGATTATTATAAGCTTTTTAAGACGTGCATTCATAGTATAATGGTAGATATGGAATGTTTTTCTACGTTAAACTCAATATACTTGCCATCAATATCAAACAAGCAATTTTCATCCCTATCTTTTTCGTTCATAACGACTACGACCTTTTGACCATCGGGATTTTGGTATGCAACGGCATAGATGCCATCCTTCCCTGCGGAACACAAAATCATCTTTGCGCCCCTTCTAATAAAGCGCGAAAAGTGACCTATATACCAATATGAGGGATTGTATACTATTCCGCCTTCTCCATCAAGCATTATTGGCGCCTCGCAAAAGTTTCCAACGTGATTTGGTCCACCGTTTTCATCAAGCAACAAATTCCAATCAATATAGCCCTCTGAGCCGTTTAGAAGGTCATTGATGATTTGTTTGCCATATCTTTCACCATGCTCCCAAACACCTGCTTTGGATGCGAGTCCAGTCGTAGAATCGTGAGCCGTTTCCACACAACACTCACTAAGCAAAACGTGCTTGTTGGGGAACATTTGTCTAAAGGTTGCAATATTTTCATACTTATTGCAACAATACCAATGGTAGCCAAGTCCCCAAACGTGTTCCGTAACACCTTCAATTGATAAAGTTTCAACTGCTCTTGCCACCATTCTATCACGGTTATGGTCCCAAATAAGGAACTTGACGTCTAAACCATATTTATTGAATGCGGGAACCAGATAATCTCTTATTTCAAGGCCTTCTTCCGTACCGTCAACTTCGCGTGATTCCCAAGTTTGAATTGCCTCGGGTTCATTTTGAACGGAGGCGTAAGACACCTTTATTCCCCTTTCTTTGAGACCTAAAAGTGCTTTTGCATAATACTCTGCCCAAAGTTCCCTACACTCATCTTTGAGCTTTCCACCGTGACAAATGTCGCCATTCGTCTTCATATAGGCAGGAGGCGACCATGGAGCAGAGAAAAACACCAATCCACCTGCCGTCTTGTCACATTCTTTTATAAGAGGTATTCTTCCCTCGTCCTCCCAACTCATATCAAACGAGGCAAGCGTATAATCGTTCTCATCAACGTAAGTGTGAATTTCATGAGAAAAATCGCAAGAATGAATGGGGATTCTCCCAAGATTATATCTTAGTCCACTATCTGAAAAATAAGCGTTGATAAAAGCCCTCTTCTTTTCATCATCAAGAGAATAATAACATTGAGAGGTTGATTCGGTAAACGCTCCACCAAAGCCAAAATGCGTGTGGAATTGTTTGTCCGAGCGCACTGTAATGGTATTAAGGTTATAGTTGGGCGTAGTGCATTCAACTACGCCCTCTTTCATTTTCGCGTTTTGTGTTGTTGTATAAATTTTAACCATATTATTTTATTGCAATTTGAAATCTAACGTCTTAGAAGGTATAGGACAATTTGAGAAGATTGCTCCACTCTTCAAATTTAACGGTGGTGCCGGCAACTTGTATGGAGTCACCCATATCTACAACGTTCGCAGGAATATCAAAAAGCAATCCTGCTGACGTAGCAAGCTTAATATCGTACCATATGTTTTTGCCTGATGCATTATTGATAATATTCGTTAAATCCAAAGTAGCTCTAAAGCTTTCATCTGCGTTACCATTAACAAATTCGCCAACGACTTCCGTTACACTACCAAGCTTTTCATCCTCACTATAAACCTCAATTGCCACGTCTCCTGCAATTTTGAATTTACCGTTTACAACAAGGGTTGCTTTATCGTTAACGATTTCCAAGGTTGCCGATATATCTTTGAATGCAGAATCGTAATCCATAAGAGGAGTGCTTACGTAGGTAACGACACCGTTCTTTGCAGTGAGAACGACGTAGTAATAAGGTTTACTATCAACCGGACTTGAATCCGTTGTTGAATCTACACCTGCAATTTGAACGTTTTTTGCAACGACTTCTGCCGAATCATCAAATTGACGGCTTGCACTACGATATACAGCCTTTCCGGTTGGGTCGCAAAACGAACTCCACGACGTACCTTCTACGAAATTATAGGTGACAACGTTGGACGGCTTGATACCCTTCACTTTGTCCAATTTTGGTGCAAACATGGGCTTTGCCATTGGCATCAAAGCATTTTTATCCCCATCGACCACACGGATAAAATATCTTTCATAAGGCACCGTTGCCGTAAACACAAGCGCACCGTTTTCATTGGCAAAAGCAATTGCTTCTGCACTAGCGGGAAGCTTTTCATAACGAGTGATATAAACCTTCGTATTAGCAGTAATTTCCACGTCGGTTTTTACTTTGTATAGGAAGGTATTGGTCGTTTTTTGTTCAACGTAAACCTCAGTCACGTTATATGCTTGATAAAACTCACTCCTATCAAATCCTGTGTCCTCTTTACTACATGCACACATGCTCGCCACAAGGAGTATAGCTAAAACCAATAAAAGCGTTATTTTGATTCCTTTCTTCATATCATACCCTCCTTAACAAACGAAAGTAATAATACTTTGAGGTTGTACGTTATACGTAATGCTCTTGTCACCAATAACTACGTCAACGTTTTCTGAAAGCACGTCCGACAAATTACATAGCGTTACGATAATCGCACCGTCTGCACGGTATAGCGCGCAAGCAGCAATCATTGCATCGTTTGAACTTTCAACACGAAGTGCTTTTACTTCTTCTCCATCTACTTTGTACGCGAATTTACTAATGTGAGCCATTGCATAATATGCAGAATTTTTATTATAAACGTATTCGCCATCAACAATGTTCATATCCATAACCCCGTAACAAATGTTACTGTGGCCAACAGCCGTAGGCGTACCATCACTACGAAGGACGTAGTTCCAAAACATACCCGCACTTGAGCCCTTATTTACAGGTTCAATAGTTACGTTTTGGGCTGCATACGCAAGGTTCCTTGCAAAGTCGTTACTGCCTGAGTGCTCGGTTATTTCGGTGAGATAAAGCTCTTTGTCCGGATAAATCTCAAACATTTCCTCACAAGCTTCCGTATACTCACCGCTATATCCGTGGAATGCCGTGCCTGAAATATATTTTGAAGCCTCTTCATCACCATAGAGTTCTTCCAAATAGGTACCCAAATTATTAACGTTGTGATCCCATGATAAAATCTTAACGTCATGGTCTAGGCTTTCAAGTTTTGGCCCTAAGTCTTTTACAATTCTTGCTGCTTGGTAGCCGTCCATAAACATCATAGGATATGATGAATATGAAATGAACGGCTCGTTTACAAGAGAAAGGTGGGTGATTGCTATGCCTTCCTTTTTGTATTCGTTAATAAATTTAACAAGGTAATCGGAAAACACGCTTTCGTACTCTTCTTCCAGGCTTCCACTGGTAAGTCTACCGCTTGTTTTCATCCATGCAGGAGCCGACCAAGGTACTGCTATAACGTTAATCTCGGGATTAATGGTAACGATTTCCTTTAGAACTGCTATAATATTTTTATCTTTTTCAAGGCTAAAGGACTTCAATTCCATATCTTCATCGTCAGGATTTGGAATATCGCAACATGAGAAAAACGTTTTCCCTTCGATATAGTCGCTTGCACCAATAGGTACTCTAACGAAATTAAATCTTGCGCCATCGGTACCAAATAACTCGTTGAGCATCTCCTTGCGTACCTCTTCCGCGCCCTCTTGCATCAAAAGATATGCGGACGAGTGCGTGAGCGAGGCGCCGTATCCATAAAAGTTTTGATATTTGTTTTCTACGTCAACCATGACCGTAGTGTTGTACGACGAGTCGTCGTAGTCAACGAACTCTATAGAGGTTTCCCTCATCATAAGCTTGGACATTGTGCCTGTCGTTACGTAAACTTGTGCGTATTTTACTTCTCCACCGTTAGCATCTTTACAAGCACAGAACGTGAAGACTCCAATGACAAGAACAAGCAACATAACGAATACTTTGTAAATTTTGCGCATACTTTCCTCCGAATATTAGTCAAAGAGCAGATTCTCTTCTTTGTCATAGACTGCCATGTTGTCAAAATCGAGTGCCACCACTTGCGTTTGGGCATCTCCTTCCCCTTCAACAAAGAAAACGTTATCCGCTATTTTAAGTTTCATAAACTTTTTCCCTTCAAAGTCACAATTCCCCTCAAGCGTTGCCATTATAGTAGGATAAACTTCATTTTCCCTCGCAAGTCTGACCGCATTGAGTTTAATTCCGAGTTTGAATTGATTTTCAAATATCTTTTTACCAAGTCGATACATTTTCGTGTTGAAATCATAAAAAGTTTCTACACGCGTATCGCCGAATATAGCATAATGCTTTTTGACCTTTTTACCCTCTTCAATCTCATTTACCCTTTCAAATTTGAAATCTACGAGAGATTGATTGGGAATGGACTCTACAACTTCTTCCTCCGTAATAAAGGTTACTTTTGAAAAGTCGAGCGAGAAGGTGCATTTGTCTTCATAATCACCTATTGCAAACAAGAACGAGCCTTGTGCGTTTATAAAACACAGTTTTCCATCTTCAACGTTTTCGCGTGTCTCTACGATGCCAAAAAAGTCTTTGCCAGGAATGACCGCGTCTACAGGCAATCTCAGCTTAACGGCACCATCTTCTAGTGAATTAAGCGCAGAAGGCAACTTTAGGCTACCATTAAAGACGCTTAGGACACCATTATTGAGAGTTGCATCGATTTCAACGCATTCGGGAATTTCGGGTAAAAGAGTGTCTTCCGTTTTATAGTCGAACAAATTGATAAGCTCGGTGTTGATATATGCAAATATTTCTCCGTCGTTATAATAGACGTCTGAGGAACCGTAGCCGGCAAACTCAATTTCTTTTTCGCCGTCACGGCTTAAAAGATGTACTAAAGATTTTGGTCCAAGGTCTTCTACGCTAACTAGCTCGGTTGACACTTTTGCAAAGCCTTCTTGAGCCTCACCAACCGTGATATGCTCAGGGCGAATACCTAGCGTAGCCTTTACACTTTCATTAACGCCGACTTTTAGTTTAGCAAGTTGTTGCTTTGAAAGTGCAAATTTTACAAAGCCTGCATCAACTATCGCACCATCTTTGTCGCGTGTGAGGGTGCAATCAAAAAAGTTCATTTGAGGGGTGCCAATGAACCCTGCAGTAAACTTATTTGCCGGGTGATTGAATAGTTGACGAGGTGCGCCGGATTGCATGACGACACCGTCTTTCATGACTACTATTCTGTCCCCCATTGTCATTGCTTCAACTTGGTCGTGAGTTACGTAGATAAAAGTTGTGCCTAGTTTTCTATGAAGAGCAGAAAGCTCTGCTCTCATCTTTGCACGTAGTTTTGCGTCAAGGTTGGAAAGTGGTTCGTCCAACAAGAAAACGTCGGGTTCACGAACTATTGCTCTACCAAGAGCCACTCTTTGCCTTTGACCGCCCGAGAGATTGGCCGGTTTTGCTTTTAGATAGTCGCTAAGTCCCAACATTTTTGCGATGGATTCCACTTTTTCTTTGATGACTTCTTTGTCAACGCCTTGCATTCTAAGCCCAAACGAAATATTGTCGGCAACCGACATATTGGGAAACAATGCATAGTTTTGGAAAACCATTGCAATATTTCTGTCCTTAGCTTCTAGCAAATTAACTCTTTTATCACCAATAAAAATATCCCCTGAAGTAATATCTTCCAGCCCTGCTATCATTCTAAGAGTAGTTGACTTGCCACAACCGGAAGGTCCGACGAGTACGACGAACTCTTTATCTTTTATATTGATGCAAACGTCTGAAACGGCTTTGACTTTGCCATCATAAATTTTGCATACGTGATTAAGTTTCAATCCTGCCATAATATTATCCCTTTACTGCTCCTGCCATTGTTCCGCCAAGAATGTACTTTTGCAACAAGAAGAATACCAAAACCATAGGTGCGGATACCATAACTGCTCCTGCAAGCATGATTGGGTACATTGTTACGTACGAACCACCATTGTGCATAAGCATACCTAGTGAAATTGCTAGCGTATAATTTTCTTCACTGTTCAAAACAATGAGTGGCCACAAGAAATTGTTGTAGTTCCACATGAACGTCGTTATGCCTTGAACGATAAGCATGGGCTTTACGATGGGCATACATATACGCGTGAAAATCCTAAATCTACCTGCTCCGTCAATAGTTGCGGCTTCTTCAATTTCCTTTTCCACAGCCATAAATTGTTGGCGCAAAAGGAATATGTTATACACACTCATAATGAATGGGAATATGAGTGCTTCCAAAGTATCTATCATTCCAAGATAGTTGATGATTAAAAAGTTGGGGATGAGCATAACGCATCCGGGAATCATCATTGACGTTAGCGAAATTTTGAAGATTTTATCTCTGCCTGCAAATTTCATTCTTGCAAATGCATAGGCGGCAATGGCATTAAGGAACAAATTCAAAGCCGTATTCACAACGCAAACAATAAGCGTGTTAAGAAGCACTTGTGGAATATTAAGCTCATTCCATGCTTGTACGTAGTTGTCGAATACGAATTCAAGTTCACCACTACCATTGAGAGGCAAAAGGCTGAACGTAGTTGACGAAAAACCATCAACAGTCTTTAACGAAGATGCTAGTAGCCAAATATACGGTATGACAAAACAAAGAGTTATGAATATTAGTACTGCGTAAATAGACCCTCTTTTTACTAACGTAAGAAGGTTAAAACGCTTGGGAAAAGATAGCTTTCCGTATTTTTTTAGCGGGACGGGTGTTAAACTATTAAAATTATTGTTTTCCATATTAAACCGCACCCCCTTTTTCCTTTAAGCGTTCAAATATGCTCTTCTTTTTCTTTGTATCAACGTCTTTTGGCAACGCCCTAAATTGAATCAACGTTAGAACAAGTAGGAAAGCAAAAAGAATAAATGACATTGCAGAACCAACGCCTAGCTCGCCAAAGGTCATAGATTGTTCATAGACGCCGTAAACGTAGGTATACGTGCTATGATTTGTACCGGTGCCCGTCATTAG
The DNA here is from genome assembly GCA_045535235.1 of Candidatus Stercoripulliclostridium sp. Lineage (GTDB taxonomy): Bacteria > Bacillota > Clostridia > Christensenellales > DTU072 > Stercoripulliclostridium_A. The sequence goes on along the minus strand of JAZSLG010000058.1, from coordinate 41,162 downwards.
CCACATTTGCTCAAAGGCTTGGAATCCGCCGATAATACCCGTAACGAGGAAGAAAAACACCGTGGGCATAACACCTGGTACCGTGATGTTCCAAAACTTTTGGAAAGCGTTTGCTCCGTCAATTGATGCCGCCTCATACAAAGAAGAGTCAATGTTCTTCATCGCCGAAAGCATTATGAGAACGTTGTATCCTAATCCACCCCATACACTCATAACCGCAAGAGTAACTAGGTCAAGGCCTTCGGTGCCGAGAAAGTTGATGTTAGTGCCAAGTAATTGGTTAATCATGCCGAACGTAGGGTCAAGCATAAATCGCCAAAGAGCCATAACCGCAACACCCACGGTAACTGATGGAATATAAAATGCCGTTTTGAAAAATCTTTCCGCTTTAATTTTGGAATTAAGCAATGCCGACACTACCAGTGACAAAATAATATTGACGGGGACCGTGAGCAAAATATACTCAACGGACACGAGTAGTGACTTCCAAAAATACGGATATAGCACTCTGTTGGTAAACAGAGCGACGTAGTTATCAAACTGCACCCAACCTATTTCGTTTAATCCATCCCAATCGGAGAAACTGATTACGAGGGCTATTAGCATTGGTAGCAACTGAAAGATTAAAAAGTATGCAATCAGTGGCGTTACAAACAATAGCCCTTGTAGGTTTCGTTTGATTGTAGTTTTTGTTTTTTTTCTCATTTTCATTTATTAAAATTCAAGCACTTGTTCCGCTTGTACTACTGCTCTATCAAGAGCCGTTTGGATATTTTCACCGTTTTCAATTATATCTGCAAGTGCGTTAGCAAGATACATGTCGTTAACTTTGGTCCAACCTTTTACTGCGGGACGAGCTGATGCGGTGTCAAGTTGCGCAAGAACTTTTCCAAGTGCATCTTTAACAACTTCGGAATATGCTTCGCCGGTAATGGGGTTATTGGTAGGAACTTTTGCAAGAGATTTTATTGCAGAGAAGTTTTGGCCAATAAGCTTCGTAACGTTTTCTTCACGAAGCAAGAACTTAACTAGTTGCTTTGCTTGTTCTTCTTTACCGGAATCCTTTCTTATTGCAAGGTTTTCGCCACCAATATTTGAATACGATACGCCACCGTCCTCTTTAGAAATAAAGAGAGTTGCACCCATGTTTTGCGCACACCAAGTGGGATTTGCCGAATAGAAGTTTACTATATCTGCACTGTGTGCAAGGGTAAACATAACTTTGCCGGTCGCAAATGCATTGGTCGTTTCTCTTACCGTCTTTGGTGATTTTGCATAAAGGTCTACAACCATTTGTGCTGCATTAACGGCTTCGGCACTGTTGAATACGGCTTTATTGTTAGCTACCATTTGTCCGCCTGCACTCTTCAAGAATGCTTGGAAATACCATGATGCATAACCACCTGCACCAATACCGCCAAACAATGCTTTATCTTCTGGAACGCTCATATTTTTCCATTCATCCCAGTTTGAAGGCAATTCGCTAACCAATGATTTGTTATATAACAAAACCGAGGTAGTAAGCGAGAAAGGTACGGCATAGGTTGAGCCATTGTAAACTGCAGTATCCATTGCAGAGGGGAAGAAATCGGATTTTTTGAGGCCCTCTTGTCCTTCTTCTGCAAAGAATCCAGTATCAAGGTTTAAGCATTGTGCAACGTAGTCTGCAAGAACGGGTTGGTCAAGATAGAATACGTCGGGTTTGTTGTCTTTGGTTTTAAAGTTTGAAGACAATTTCGTATTGTAGTTATCTTTTGGCACGTAGATAGGTTTAACTTTAATACCTGTTTCTTGGGTAAATGCCTCAAGGATATTATTGTAAATCGTCTTTGATTGTTCGTTTGCCGGTGCATAAGCCATGAATATAAGCTCGTTTGCATCACCTTCGTTGGTCTTACACGCAGACAACGTCATTGCGCAAACCGACACCATAAACACTGTCATTATGACAAGTGCTATAACTCTGAGTTTTTTTGATTTCATATATGGTTCCTCCCATTACGCCGATTCGTTTATAACGAGTTTTGGCGATATTTTACTACGAATAGGTTGTTGGCCGTTAAGAATTGCAAGAATGGTATCTGCAAGGCATACGCCAACTTCATATAGTGGTTGTTTGATTGTCGTAAGATGAGGACTCGTCATGTTTTCATATCCAAATCCATCAAATCCAACCACCGAAACATCTCTCGGGATTTCCAATCCCTTTTCTTTCAATGCATAAGTGCAACCGATTGCTATAGGGTCTGTCGCACAAACTATGCCATCAATTGGTAGGTTAGATGCAAGCAATTTTTTTGTCCCTTCGTATCCTGCAGAAACGTTGTTATCACTACATTCAATAGCAATTTCTCCTATTTGAAGCTCTGCCATTACGTCTTTATATCCTTGCAATCTTTCTTTTGCATAGTTCATATATAAAGGTGCGGATAAGTAGGCAATGTTTTTACCTCCCTTTTCAAAAAGATATTTGACTGCTATCTTTTGACCTTGATAGTTATCAACGTCAACCCAAGCCGGAACGTTTTCGTGATTTCCGAATAGTACGACGGGTTTCTCTATTTGAAAGGTGGATAACTTATCTTCCGTTTCTTTGTTGACACCCATAACGATGACACCATCACAAGTAACTTTGTGAGGCAAATTTCTACTTAGCAAAAATGAATAACCGTTTTCACCAAGTCTTTCACCGATTGCCGCTACTGTCTGCGCAACGAAGGGCTCCGTTGCAGACAATTCTTTGGGAATATACACGTGGATGATATTAGTGCATTTTAATGCAAGAGAACGCGCTACTCTATTGGGATGAAAATCCAGTTCCTCTGCCTTTTTAAGAATTTTATCAAGAGTTTTTGGACTCACCTTCTTATGATTATTGAAAGCTCGGGATACCGTCATTATTGAAAATCCCGTTTCTCTTGCAATATCAGCGATTGTTACGTGCGTTTTTCCCATAATAAGACCTTATCTATATCAAAGTATCCTTACGTCTGTTTTGCTATCATAAACTACAACGTCATCCGTATTGAGAGTAAAACTAATTTGCTCGCTACAAAAATCTTGCGGTACGGACAAAATCACTTGCTCTCCTTCAAACCTGCATCTTGCAAATTTTTCTTTACCATAGTCCAAAATTTCTTCAACTTGACAAACAAATCCATTTTCTTTCATTTCTGCCCAAGCAGAAAACTCAAAGGTGAATTTCTTTTTGAACACGTTATCTTCCGTGCTATTTTGCAATTTTTTAATAAACTCTTCGCCGATTTCTTGCCTTTGAGTATTTATGGAAGCATAATACTTAACCCTTGTCTGCTTTTTGCCACACTCGTCGACGTATTTCTCTTTTTCCTTTGATAATTGTACAAACACCATATTTTGCGTCTGTAATGGTAATTTATTTTCAATACCTTCAAGTTTAATTTTTTTAAGGTTAATAGCTACTTTCTTGCATTGGTAGGGATTTTCTATATTTAACGCAAAGATTTTTTTGTCGCCAAGCCCAAATACCGCCAAAGCTTTTCCGTCGACGTCTTCTTCTTTTTCAAATTTAACGTTGATTTCTTCTCCAACACTAACCGCATCAACGGGAACTCTCATAATATAATCGCCGTCCGGTACTACTATTGCGGGTGGTAATACGATTTCTTGTTTCGACAACGTAATTTTCCCATCCTTTACTTGGCAAGGCAAAACAGATTCCGCTGGTATTCTTAAACAAATATTAACTTCCGTTTCCTTGTCAAAAAAGTGGAATTTGGTACTATCAAGAGACACCGTACAAACTTTGCCGGTTTCTATTTCCGAAAGAGAGGTGCATATTGTCAAGCCCGTGTGACTTTTCTCCATTGTCTCTTCTCTTTCCGTATCAAGGTCTGCAATCACTTGATAATCTGTACCTAGGTTCTCCTTGCCGTACAATCTACACGTGAGTTTGTTAGGATATTTATTTTCATCAAAAGAAATATTTTCACCACGAACACCCAAAATAACGGTTTTTTCACCATTCAAATAGGTGAAGTCGCATTTTTCAAACATTGAATATGGTAAAGTCATGGTTTGGTCAACGCCTAAAAAACGAAGCTCAACTTTATCGTCAATTCTTTTTAACGTGCAATCAAAAAAGTTCATTTGGGGTGTGCCAATAAAGCCTGCAACAAATTTGTTGTAGGGATAACGATAAAGATTTCTCGGGGTGTCTATTTGTTGAGTTCTGCCTCCTCTCATAACAACGATACGCGTACCCATCGTCATTGCTTCGATTTGGTCGTGAGTAACGTAAATAAACGTTGTGCCAAGTTTCTTGTGCAGTTTCAAAATCTCTGCACGCATTTCACCACGTAGCTTTGCATCAAGATTTGAAAGGGGTTCATCAAAAAGAAATACTTTGGGCTCTCTAACGATTGCTCTTCCCAGCGCAACCCTTTGTCTTTGTCCACCCGAAAGTGCTTTTGGCTTTCTTTCAAGATATTGGGTTATGCCAAGAATTTCGGCTGCTTCTTTCACTTTTTGGTCAATTTCTGGCTTTTTCATTTTGCGGAGTTTTAGTCCAAACGCCATATTACCATATACCGTCATATTGGGATATAGCGCATAATTTTGGAACACCATTGCAATATCCCTTTCCTTAGGCTCCGCATCGTTAACAATTTCTCCGTCTATGCGAAGCTCTCCCGCCGATATTTCTTCAAGCCCTGCTATCATTCGTAACGTAGTGGATTTACCGCAACCCGACGGACCAACGAAAACCAAAAACTCTTTGTCTTCGATATCTATTGAGAAATCGCTAACAGCCTTCACGCCATTAGGATAAACCTTGTAAATATGACTTAACTTGAGTCCCGCCATAACAATACTCCTCTATTCTTTTAATGCTAATAACGCCAACTACGTCCTTCATAGTGTTATATATGACAACTCGATTTTCAAAAATGTTAGCGCTAACATTTTTTCGCATTAAAAAATACTAACTTAATTTTACAACAACATACTATCCTTGTCAATATACATTATTTTTCTTAATTAAAGGCGTTCTTGAATTTTCCCAATAATTCAGAACTATAAAAAAGTCAATTTTTACGTTTAATATTTAGCCACAAGCCCCAAATAGGACTGATATACGCTGTTTTTCGCTTTGGGACTTGAATACTTTATAAAGTTGTGATATTATTGTGATATTATATAAAATCAATCAAAAAAAGGAGTTAACATGGGTCGTTTAGATAATAAAGTTGCTATTATTACCGGCGGTAATTCGGGCGTAGGCGCCGCAACCGCAGAATTGTTTGCAAAAGAAGGAGCAAAAGTTGTAATTACTGCACGTCGCGAACCTCAACTAGAAGAAGTTGCTAACAAAATTCGCGCAATAGGTGGTGAAGTTTTAGCAATACGTTGTGACGTATCAAAGGTGGAAGACGTGGAGGCTATGGTTGCTAAAGCAGTCGAAGTTTACGGCAAAGTTGACGTTTTGGTTAATAATGCAGGTGTTTTGGAAGCCGGTCTAAAGCCCATAGAAAGTTGCACCAACGAAGATTTGGAATACGTTTTGGGCATAAACACCAAGGGTTGTCTATACTGCACTCGTGCCGTAGTTAAAGAAATGATGAAAAACAACTCCGGCTCCATTATAAACTTGGATTCCGTTGCAGGTGCATTTGGTACCGGTGGCGCTTCTTACGTTACTAGTAAAGCGGCTGTTATCGGCTTAACCAAACACACTGCGTTACGTTTTACCGGCACTGGAATCAGATGCAATTCCGTTAACCCCAGCACCATTGTTACCCCCATGACAATGACGACTGACCCCGCAAGTCTAGATCGTGCTATGATGGGACAAATGAACAAGCACATGAATCTCTCCGTTCAACCTTGCATGCCCATTGACGTTGCAAATATTTTGCTCTTCCTCGCAAGCGACGAATCACGTGCTATTACCGGTCAAGTTATAGTATCCGATTTTGGTGCTACTCTTTAATCTTTTAACAAATTAAAACCGAGACGATATCGTCTCGGTTTTTTTATTTTATAAAACTGGAAATGCTAATTCCATTTAACCTCGCCTAGTAACAGTATGGTTTTTTCGGGGGAAACGACGAGTACGCCACCACTAATGGTACCTATCTTTTCCTCTCCTCCTTCAAGGAGAATTTTTACCTCGCCGGGCTTTACGTAAGTTACGAAAGGAATATGCCCTGCCATTATTGCAAGGTCACCTTCCGTTCCTCTAACGCTTAGCATAACGACGTTTTCGCTGAAAATATCTCCTTCAGGCGAACTTATTTTTAACAAATACGTTCTCATTTAGCAGTCCTCATCCCCTTTTCAACAGCTTCATCAATAGTTCCTACGAACAAGAAAGCCGACTCCGGTAGATCGTCGTATTTGCCCTCGATAATGCCTTTGAACCCGCGTATGGTTTCGCTAAGAGGCACGTATGCTCCGGGTATACCGGTAAATTTTTCCGACACGTCGAAAGGTTGGGAAAGGAACCTTTGTATCTTTCTTGCTCTTTGTACTAGGAGTTTATCTTCATCAGATAGCTCATCCATACCCATTATTGCAATAATATCCATGAGTTCTTGGTATCTTTGCAGTATACGTTGCACTTCTCTTGCTACGTTATAATGCTCTTCTCCTAAAATTTCGGGAGAAAGGATACGTGAGGTTGACTCCAATGGGTCAACTGCGGGATATATACCTTGCGAAGCTATGCTTCTTGACAAAACGGTAGTTGCATCCAAGTGCGCGAAAGTCGTTGCAGGAGCAGGGTCGGTAAGGTCGTCTGCAGGGACGTAAACTGCTTGAATGGAAGTTATAGAGCCTTTTTTTGTGGAAGTGATACGTTCTTGAAGGTCGCCCATTTCCGTCGCCAAAGTAGGTTGATATCCTACTGCACTCGGCATGCGTCCGAGCAATGCGGAAACCTCGCTACCGGCTTGGGTGAAACGGAAAATGTTATCTATGAACAAAAGAACGTCTTGCTTTTCCTCGTCTCTAAAGTACTCTGCCATAGTTAGACCGGAAAGAGCAACCCTCATTCTTGCACCCGGAGGCTCGTTCATTTGACCGTATACCAACGTGGTATTTGCAAGAACGCCCGAGTCTTTCATTTCGTTATATAGGTCGTTACCCTCTCTAGTGCGCTCGCCTACTCCGGTGAATACCGACAAACCGCCGTGCTTTTTAGCAACGTTGTTTATTAACTCCATAATCAAAACCGTTTTACCAACGCCCGCACCGCCAAATAAACCTATTTTTCCACCTTTGGAGAATGGACAAATGAGGTCTATAACCTTAATACCCGTTTCGAGTATCTCGGTTGAAGTGGAAAGTTCGCTGTAACTTGGAGCAGTCCTATGAATATCCCATCTTTCACAATCCTCAACAAAGGGTTTGTTATCAACGGTTTCACCAAGCACGTTGAAAATTCTTCCTAGCGTGCTTCTACCAACTGGTACGGATATGGTTTTTTCCGTATCAACAACGGGGGTTCCCCTCTTTAATCCGTCGGTCGAGGACATCGCGATACATCTTACAACGTTGTCTCCAATATGTTGAGCAACTTCAACAGTAAGTTTTTTACTGCCGATTTGCATCGTCAAAGCGTTGTGAATTGCGGGCAAAAATCCGTTTTCAAACCATACGTCTACAACAGGTCCCATAACTTGTGAAACGCTTCCTTTTGCTATCTTTGACATATATTTTCTCCTTTTAATCAAACGCCACTGCCGGCTACGATTTCGGTTATCTCTTGAGTAATAGCGCCTTGTCTTGCACGATTGTATTCCAGTTCTAGATTATTTATCATTTCTTGTGCATTCTTACCTGCGCTATCCATTGCTATTCTTCTTGCGGCAACTTCGGAGGCGAAGCTCTCCTTAACAGCGGAAATTATAACGCCTGCAACGTACTCGGGAATTATGGCGTTCAATACCGATAATTCATCGGGTTCAAAAATTGCTCCGACTGATTTCTTATCGTTCTCCACTTTGAGGGGTAAAATCCATTTGACGTAAGCTTCTTGTGACATCATAGAAAGGTATTTGGTGCATACTATACCGACTTTGTCGCATTTACCCTCTATGAAATCTTTGCAAAGTTCTTCTGCAAGTGCGGTTGCTTCTTGGTAGGAATAACCCTCTGCACGCACGACCTCTTTTCCATACTTGTCACAAGCTCTTTTTCCAATGGGGGTAATTTGTACTTCCAAAGGAAATTCTTTTAAGGCACGAAAAACGTTTGCGTTGTATCCACCTGCCAATCCACGATCACCCGCTATTACGATAAGGCGAGTTTTATCCCCCTCCCTCTCTTTCATATATACCGTTTTTTTGCACTCGTCGTAAGATGCTAAAGTAGATATGATTTCTTCAAGAGCCGAGGCAAATTCCTTACCTTTGTACATGGAATCAAGAGCCTTTTTGAATTTGCTCGAAGCAACGAGCTCCATCGCCTTCGTCAAGTGAAGGGTGGAGTCAACGCTCTTTATTCTTGTACGTAATTGTTTAGTATCGGCACCCATATGCTACTTTTCCATCTCCTTAAGAGCCGATTTTAGTTCTTCAACGTCATTTTCTTCCCAGCTACCGTTTTCCACGCTTACAAGGAAAGAATTGTACTTACTTTCCAAAAGTTCATATAGCTTTGCTTCGTAATCTTTTACTTCCTTTACGGGAACGTCGTTTAGATATCCGTTGATAACTGCGTATACGATTGCCACTTGACAACCAGGTCTTACCGGAGCGTTTCTACCTTGCTTTAAGACCGCAACTATTCTTTCGCCCAAATTTAGTCTTGCTTTGGTATCGGCATCGAGGTCGCTACCAAATTGAGAGAAGGCTTGCAATTCACGGTATTGTGAATATAGTAGTTTTAGTTCGCCCGATACCTTTTTCATTCCCTTAATTTGAGCCGAGCCACCTACACGACTAACCGAAATACCGGGGTTAATTGCGGGCATAACACCGGCGTGGAACAACTCGGTTTCTAGGAAAATTTGTCCGTCCGTAATAGAAATTACGTTTGTGGGAATATATGCGGAAACGTCGCCGGCTTGGGTCTCTATTAGAGGAAGTGCGGTTATAGAACCGCCACCATACTCGGGAGCTACGCAAGCAGCTCTCTCAAGTAATCTTGAGTGCAAATAGAATACGTCGCCGGGATAGGCTTCTCTACCCGGAGGTCTACGAATGAGAAGGGAGAGCGCTCTATAAGCAACTGCGTGCTTAGAAAGGTCGTCGTAAATAATTAGCACGTCTCTACCCTTTTCTCTAAAATATTCCGCCATAGCGCATCCGGAATAGGGTGCTACGTATTGTAGTGGTGCCGACTCGGAAGCGGAAGCCGAAACTATAATAGTATACTCCATGGCTCCTGCTTGGGTAAGTTGGTTTGCAATTTGAACTACCGAACTATTCTTTTGACCTATTGCGACGTAAATACAAATTACGTCCGAATTTTTTTGGTTTATAATGGTATCGATAGCAATTTCCGTTTTACCCGTTTGTCTATCTCCTATTATCAACTCACGTTGTCCTCTACCAATCGGTATCATACTATCTATTGCTTTAATGCCCGTATGCAAAGGAACGGAAACGCTTTTTCTTTCTATGATGCCGGGAGCTTCCGACTCAATGGGACGAGTAGCCGTAGCTTCTATCGGCCCTTTGCCGTCTATTGCTTCACCCAACGCGTTAACTACGCGACCAAGCATAGCTTCACCTACCGGAACGGATAAAACTTTTCCCGTTCTCTTTACCCAAGAACCCTCTCTTACGTTATTCTTATTAGAAAGAAGGGCTACGGAAACCGTGTCGCTTTCCAAGTTTTGAGCCATACCGAAACTGCCGTCTTCAAACTCAAGGAGTTCGCTGGCCATACACTCACGAAGTCCGTAAACGCGTGCAATACCATCGCCCACCAAAATAACGGTACCCGTCTCTTTCATCTCTATTTTCGACTGGTAGTTTTTTATTTGCTCTTTTATAACGTTACTAATTTCTTCCGGTCTTATATTCATTGATTAATCACTTCCTTTACGGCTTGTAAACGACGGCGTAAACTACCGTCCATAACCTTGCCGTCAATTTCCACTATCATACCACCAAGCAAAGTAGAATCGACCGAGTACTCAGCCTCCACTTTTCCTTTTTGTAGTTCTTCCAATTTTTGGATTAATTTGCTTTTTTCCTCGTTTGTAAGTTCTTGCGCGCTCGTTACTTTTGCTAAGAACACTCTTTCGGAAGCGTTAAGCAAAATGTTGTATTCTTCAACGGATTCGTTAAACTCACCTATTTTTCCCTTTTCACAAAGAAGCTTCATGTAGGAAAGTATATGCTCGGGCACTCTTTCTTTGAATGCCTCGTCTATTACCGAAAGCCTTTCCGTAATAGGAATGGAGGGCGAGGATAAAAGAGCAAGATAATTAGGATTATTTAGGAAAATATCTTTGATTTCGCCCAAAATTCCTGCATATTCATTTTGCTCCCCACTCTCCAAGGCAAGCATAAAGAGAGCTGTGCTATACTCTTTAATTATTTCCGTCATCTTCTTCACCTATCTTATCTATGAAAGATTCGATTAGAGCGTGATGGTCTTCAACGTTGATTTCTCTTTCCAACATTTTTTCCGTTAGAGCTCCGGATACTTCCACGATTTCGCGTTTGATACCTTCCGTTGCCTTGCGACGCTCTAATTCAGCTTCATTTTGGGCAACACGAATGATGCTCTCTGCCTTTTCTTGAGCCTCTAAGACGAGTCTATCTCCATGACGCTTTGCAGTTTCCGTCGCATTTTCCAAGATTGCCTCAGCCTTTGCATCGGCAGTAGCAAGCTGAGCTTCCCACTCTTTACGATGTTCTTCCGCTGTTTCTTCGGCCTCTTGGGCGGCTTTATATTGCGCGTCTATTTCGTCCTTCCGTTTTTGTAGCATCTTTTTAATCGGCTTAAAAAGAAACCTTTTGAGTATTAGGAATAACAAAACGAGATTTATCAAAGATATCAATATCTGCCATATATTGACAGAAATGATGTCTAAGGTTTGCATAGTTTTTCTCCTTTTTATCCTATAACCTTAAGTAAGATATTTACCAACATATTGGGTGCTACGAAAATGAGCAAAATTGCGATAACCAATGCGTACAAACCGGTGGTTTCCGCAACTGCACAGCCCATAAGCATGGTGCTGGTAACGTCGCCCTTGCACTCAGGTTGACGACCTATTGCTTCACAAGCCTTTGCAACCGCATTACCTTCACCGATACCGGGGCCGATACCTGCTATCATTGCAAAACCTGCGCCAAGCGCGCAACAACCCAAAATAATACCTACTGCAAGTTCTAACATATTAAACAACCTCCAAATTGTTTTTTGTTTTTAATTTTTTATTCTTTTCCTCACGTTTTTTCGCGCGTTTTTCTTTACGCAACAAATAATCGTCAAGAGAAAAACCTCCGGAAACGTACATCATCGTCAACATGGCGAAAATATAAGCTTGTAAACATCCGCTAAACACGTCAAAGTAAATTGATAGTACTGCGGGAATACCTATTTGTAGTAGAGGGATATTGGATAGCCCTGCGGGCAACCAACCCAAAACGATACGAGAAAGTCCTTGCAACGCAGAACCGAGCAACACCGAGATAACAGTTCCCGAAAGTACGTTGCCGTAATGACGGAAGGTCATCGATAGCGGAGTTGCAAACTCTCCTATCAAATTAATGGGAGCTAAAATGGGGACCGGCTCTAAGAATCCCTTTAGATACTTTAAAGGACCACCCTTTAACTTATAATAGGTTATTAAAATGAAAACTAAAATCGCCCACCCCGCAACTATGTTCAAGTCTGAAGTTGGAGGATATAGGCCAAACAAAGATAGCAAACTAGAAAAAGCGGATAATGCCAAAATCGCGGCGATAAATGGAGGATATCCTTTGAAATATCCGCCCATACTTTCGTCAACCATGCTTTCTACTTTTTCTACAATCCATTCTGCTATGCGTTGACGTCTACTTTCGGCCTTAACTTTTAAGCCGTGCGTCATATAAAGACACAAGCCAAAAATGGATATGAGTACCAATAAAGAATTTATTTGCGCTTCCGTTACCGGTAAATCTTGGAGAGGCATGGGAATAGTGAAAAATATTCTTGCTCCCGTTATGGAAACGCCCTCGCTAGCAGGCGTAGTTAATACCTTAAGAACGATTGCACCCACGATTGGGAGAATCATCATTAAGATTAATAACACGTCGACTAATATAAAAACGTTTTTTTGCGTTTTTGCGCTCTTTTCCATTATTACTCCTATTCTTCGCTATCCTCTTGGGTTTCTACAAGGGTAGCTTCTACCTCTTCGTCCTTATTTCCTTCCTCGTAGACTTCCTCTTTTACTACGTTGGAAGAACTATTCGCTTTATTCTTTTTCTTATTAATCAAAGGCCATACTGCGATTGCTATCCTAGGGAAGATAACGGGAATAAATACCGCCCAAGTGTTAAAGCAAGAAAAAACCACGCCTATCACGAGTACGACTATTAAAATTAAGTATCTGTAAATCTGTGATAATCTAATTACTTTTTTTGCTTCTTTTTCATCTTTTTCCAATGATTTTTGAACGCCTAGACCCATCAAGAAAAAGTTTAACGTAACGGTAAAGCCCGTCAATAGATTACCAAGAAGTACGGTGTAATCCCAGCGACGTATGATAAGAAACACCGATTGCATAAGTACGCTGAGTATAACTACTGAAATTAAAACGTACAACGTTTCTTTGATAATTGCGGGCGCTATTTTCTTCATATTTACTCCTAAAAAGCAAAAAAACCAACATCCTCTGCAGTCAGCTGGTTCCCTCAATTGCAATTTACTTTAATAATATTACAATAATTTTCGTTGCTTGTCAATACTCGGTTAAAAAATAAAATATTAAAATTATATTAATAATTATAAATAGTCGCAAACACTCTTTAGTTTTGGACTCTTTTGCGCAATTCATACTTATCTCACTATTTTAATAGACCATCTTGAAATTAAATTCATTTTATGATATTATTAACCACATATAACAACCGAAATCATTCTTATGAGGAGAATTGAGATGACTTCAGACCAAATTCAAATACTCGTTGCTATGGTAATTTACATGTTAGCTACTTTGGGCATTGGCATATATTACGCTAAAAGAGCAAACAAAAATCCCGAAGAATATTTTCTTGGAGGACGCTCGTTTGGCCCTTGGGTAACTGCGATGAGCGCCGAAGCTTCGGATATGAGTGGATGGCTTCTCATGGGTCTTCCTGGACTTGCTTACTGGTGCGGTCTTGCCGATGCTGCTTGGACTGCAATAGGTCTTGCAATAGGCACCTATCTAAACTGGCTTATAGTATCCAAGAGATTGCGTCGTTACAGTATAGTAGCAAACAACTCCATAACTCTCCCCGAGTTTTTCTCTAACCGTTTCCGTGAAAATAAAAAGATAATCATGTTTATCGCGTCCATATTTATCCTCGTATTTTTCACGGTATACGCTGCAAGTTGCTTCGTTACTTGTGGTAAACTTTTCTCATCACTCTTTGGTCTTCCCTACGAAGCAATGATGATTCTAGGTGCGGTATTCGTAATACTATATACGCTCATAGGTGGTTTCCTTGCAGAAAGCGCTTCCGATTTTATGCAAAGTATCGTTATGGTAATTGCCCTTTCCGTCGTAGTAATTATCGGTACGGTTAATGCCGGCGGTTTTGGTGAAATAATCGATAACGCAAAAGGAATCCCCGGCTTCCTAGATTTCTTCGGACTTGCTAACCCCGGCGTAAACGCCACGGGTACCGAAGTAGTTTGGGGAGAAGCAAAGCCTTACGGCGTTCTATCAATATTCTCCATGTTAGCTTGGGGTCTAGGATATTTTGGAATGCCCCAAGTTCTACTACGTTTTATGGCTATTCGTAAAGAATCTGAACTTGGCACTTCCAGAAGAATTGCTATGGTTTGGGTAATAATTTCTCTAATTATCGCCGTTTTCATTGGTATAATGGGTAGAAAAATATTCCCCAACGAATTCCTTACCAACGCTGATGCAGAAAATATATTTATCAAACTTTCAACCAGTTTCTTCCCACCCATTATTGCAGGTTTCGTTATGGCGGGTATTCTTGCAGCAACGATTAGTTCCTCCGACTCCTATCTTCTTATTGCCGCCTCGTCGGTATCAAAGAATATTTTCCAAGGAATCTTTAAGAAAACCGCTTCCGACAAGCAAGTTTTGTGGGTTTCAAGAATCACCCTCGTCGTTATCACGATTATTGCAGCCGTTATTGCTCTTGATAAAGATAGCGTAATATTCAAAATCGTTTCCTTCGCATGGGCAGGCTTTGGTGCGACCTTTGGTCCTATCATGCTCTTCTCCTTGTTCTGGAAGAGAACGACGAGAGCCGGTGCTATCGCAGGCATGGTAGGCGGAGCCGGTATGGTTTTCCTTTGGAAACTGGTTATTAGCAAGCTAGGTGGCGTATTTGCTATATACGAACTACTTCCCGCATTCATATTCTCAACAATACTTATCGTAGTAGTTTCACTCCTTACCAAAAAACCTTCTCGCGAAGTTGAAGAGGACTTTGAAACTGTCAAAGCGGGCAAAGTTAAATAAAACTCAACATTTTATAACGGACACACAATATTGTGTGTCCGTTTTTTATGCTTTTTGCTTATTCTCTTTCTATCAATAGTTAAAATCGTCTTAATCATACGTAGCTTTATCTTTTTGCTCTTGAACAATTTAAAAGCATATGATATAATTATTTCTAACACAGTATTAGGAGTTATTAATATGTCGTTTATTACCAAAATCATAGGCAAAATTGCACCTTTAATTTCCGGTTCTCTCTCACAAGAAGAACTCCGTTCCGACGTCGTTCACGGCGATCCTTACGAAAACACCCCCACACTTACCAGATTTATTGCGGGAAGCGGTATGGTCCTATTGAAAAACGAAGGTATGTTGCCTCTAGGCGATGAAAGCTTTGCCCTATTCGGTAGAACGGCAATTGATACCTTCTTCGTTGGATACGGCTCCGGTGGTGACGTGCGCGCTCCCTACCGCGTTTCCATACTAAAAGGCATTATAGATAACGGCAGTTTGAATTTTGATAAAGAGCTTGCTAACGTATACGAAAAATGGACGCAAGCCAACCCCACCGATAACGGTTTTTGGGGACATTGGCCTTGGAGATACCCCGAAATGCCTCTTAGCGACGAAATAGTAAAATCAGCAAGAGCTAAGTCAAACAAAGCCGTTGTTGTTATAGGTAGAGCCGCAGGCGAAGATCGTGAAAACAAACTGGAAAAAGGTAGTTTCTTCTTACACGACGAAGAAATAGATATGTTGGATAAAATTACCGCCCAATTCGACGACGTAATCGTTCTTATGAACATAGGCAACGTAATAGATTTTTCTTGGGTGGAAAATTATGGCGACAAGATAAAAGCTCTTCTAATAACTTGGCAAGGTGGCATGGAGACCGGCAACGCCGTTGCAGACGTTCTTTCGGGAAAAATTTCACCCGACGGCAAACTTCCTATGACTATTGCTAGAAATTACGACGATTATCCCAGTGCAAAAGATTTTGGCGATAAAGACGCAAACTTCTATACCGAAGACGTGTACGTAGGCTACCGCTACTTTGAAACATTTAATCCCTCTGCCGTTTTATATCCATTTGGATTCGGCTTGGGATACGGCTCTTTCCGTAGAAATAAAGTAGAGGTTGAATACAATGGTTCCTCTATCAAATTGGAAATAGAAGTAGAGAACGTGGGCAAATTTTCCGCCCGCGATACCATACAAGTTTACGTAAGTGCGCCCCAAGGAAAGCTTGGCAAGCCCGCAAAAGTGCTTGTAGGCTTTGATAAAACTTCCCTCCTCGCAAGCGGTGAAAAAGAGGTCGTTCAACTCGTAATTCCCCAATATGCATTTGCATCATATGACGATATTGGCGCAGTAAAGAAATCATCTTACGTCCTCGAAAAAGGCGACTACGCACTATACGTCGGCTCCTCCGTTCGCGACAATGAAAAGGTATATACTTTTACGCACGAAGAAGATTTGGTAGTAGAAGAACTAAGTGAAGCGGGCAGTCCTCAAATAAGCTTTGAAAGAATTAAACCCACGCTAAAAGGTGATAAACTCGTAATCGGAAAAGAGCAAGTTCCCACTAGAAGTTATAGTCTTAAACAAAGGATACTCGACAATCTTCCCGACGATAGCGTTCCTTACACCGGCGATAAAGGCTACAAATTAATCGACGTTAAAGAGAACAAAATTACCCTTGACGAGTTCGTTGCACAACTTAGCAACGTCGAGCTAGAAGCCATTACTCGCGGTGACTACGTTATGCACTCTAAACTTGGCGCTCCCGGCAACGCCGGTGCCATGGCAGGCGTACTAAAGAGTTTGCGTGATAAAGGTGTTCCCGGCGTTATCACAAGCGACGGCCCCAGCGGAATGCGTTTGAACGCCGTTTGCACGTTGCTTCCTATTGGCACCCTACTCTCCTCAACGTGGGATACCAAACTCATAGAAAGCTTGTATGAAGTAATCGGCAGAGAAATGCTTGAACGTGGTTCCGATATTCTACTTGGACCCGGAATGAATATCCACCGCAATCCACTTTGTGGCAGAAACTTTGAGTATTATAGCGAAGATCCCGTGTTAACCGGCAAAATGGCTTGTGCCTTCGTTAACGGCATTCAAGCAAACGGTGCCTCAGCTTGCCCCAAACACTTTGCATGCAACAACCAAGAAACCAATCGTAACCGTAACGATAGCCGTCTTAGCGAAAGAGCTTTGCGCGAAATATACTTGAAGGGTTTTGAAATTTGTATTAAAGAATCTTCACCCAAAACGCTAATGACTTCATACAATAAAATAAACGGAGTATGGGGACATTACAACTACGACCTTTGCACTACCATACTTCGCGGTGAATGGGGTTACAAAGGATTGGTTATGACAGACTGGTGGATGCAAAAGTCCGTTTCCCAAGAATTCCCCAACATTTGCGACCAAGCTTATCGCGTTAGAGCCCAAGTCGACGTACTAATGCCCGGTGGCGGACGTTTACCTTTTGCTCCCAAGCGTCCCGACGGCACCCTACTACGTACTCTTGGCAAAAAAGAAGGTATTACTCGCGGGGAACTAATACGCACTGCGAAAACCGTTCTTACCCTTGCGCTCGGCTCGCCAGCACTAGATAGATTAAATAAAAAATAGGTTTTTACCTTACTTGTAAGTCAAAATATTATAATTAATAATTTTGGAGTTATAATATTATTATGGAAAAAGTAAAAGGTAACTTAATAAAAGATTATACTAAAGGGAATTTGCCAAAGCAAATTCTCCTTTTTTCTATACCATTTATGCTTTCTAACGCTTTACAAGTACTCTTCTCTATCGTCGATATGATAGTCGTCGGCAAAGCCGTAGGGCCAAGTGGTCTTAGTGCCGTATCGACGGCAAGTCACGTGGTAACATTTATGACCATGATTTGCCTAGGGTTTTCAACGGGCGGACAAGTCTATATTGCACAACTAATAGGAGCCGATAAAAAGGAAGAACTTAATAAAGCTATTGGTACGTTATTCACGTTTACCGCCATTCTTGCCGTAATTATGACCACTCTCGGGCTAACTTTGGCCACTCCTATTCTCAAACTAATGAAAACGCCTGCCGAAGCCTTTGACGACGCCGTATCCTATCTGCTTATTTGCTCCGGCGGGGTCTTTTTTACCTTTGGTTACAACTGCATTAGCGCAATCCTACGTGGAATGGGAAACAGTACCCAACCCTTCGTTTATATCGTGATTGCTGCCGTCGTAAACGTTGTTTTGGATATAGTTTTCGTTTCCGTTCTTAGGCTTGGCGTAGCCGGTGCCGCTTGGGCAACCATAATTGGGCAAGGAACTTCTTTTATAATATCGATAATCTATCTTGTTATAAAAAGAAAACAATTTGGCTTTGACTTCAAATTAAAATCATTTATTCCCAGCAAAAACTCCGCAAAAATATTAATAAAGTTGGGCATCCCTTTCTCCCTTCGAAGTGGTGCGGTTAACGTTTCCATGTTGTTCGTAACAAGCCTTGTAAACGGAATGGGCGTTGCCGCTAGCGCCGTTTTTGGAGTGGGTCTAAAAGTCGACGATATGGTAAGAAAAATCTCCATTGGAGTAAATTACTCGGTTTCTACTTTCGTTGGACAAAACTTCGCGGGAAAGGAAATCGACCGCACGAAAAAATCGGTTTACTGGGGTTGGCTTTATAGCTTTTTAATATATCTAATATTCTTGGTCGTCTACCTTGTTGACGTAGAGGGCTTATTCAAACTCTTTACCAACGATACCGAAGTGCTTTCACTTGCACCCACTTTCGTAAAGGCAATCATAGTAAGTTTCCCCGCCATGATAATAATGCGTGGAACGAACGGATTTATACAGGGAATAGGAAATTCCAATTTAAGTATGATTTTTTCCATCCTAGACGGTTTCGTTTTGCGTATCGGTTTATCCTATCTGTTAGGCAACGTCTTGGGCATGGGTTTATTCGGTTTATTCCTTGGCTACGGCCTTGCCGCTTACGGTACGGCTATCCCCGGCATGATATATTTCTTCTTCGGCAAATGGAAAAACTCCCACTTTTTAGATAATCTATAGATTAAAAACAGTTTTTCGGGCAACAATTCATTGTATGATTGCTCTGGAAAACGAAATTAAAAAAATAAAGAAAGCTCTCAATTACTCCACCGACCTCGTAGAAAGGCGTCTTTCCGTTGGGGATAGAGGGGTTGTCCTTCTCTACCTTGACGGTATGATTGACGTAAAAACCATTGACCTAGGAATAGTTGAACCCATTATTCGCAAAGGAGAGGCAGTAAAAGAGGATTTAACTGCCCTTGAAGGTATTGTAGAAACCAGCGAAAAGCTGGAATTTTTTTCCAAGAGAAAGGATGCATTGGAGAAATTATTAACGGGCGGAAGTCTTATTTTGTTTGATAAAGCGGAAGGATACGCGGTATGCTCCGCACAAGGCTTTATGTCCCGCCCTATAATGGAGCCTCCCGTTTCTAGCGTAATAAAGGGGCCTCGTGAAGGTTTTACCGAAAGTTTTAAGACAAACGTAACGCTCATACGTCGTCGTTTTCCCAGCGGTAACCTTGTTTTCAAATCTTTTACCGTAGGAAGATATTCCAAAACGCATATTGAACTTTGTTACGTCAAAGGGATAGCAAACCGCAAAGTGGTGAGTGAAATCGAACGAAAACTCAAAAAAATAGATATTGACGGCATAATAGACTCCTCCTATATTTCCAAACTAATGGAGGAACGCAAATACTCCCTTTTTAAGCAAACGGGTTCTACGGAAAAACCCGACGTTCTTGCAACAAAACTCCTTGATGGAAGAGTCGGCATCATAGTAGACGGCTCTCCCACCGTCCTGACGTTGCCTTTTATGATAATAGAAGATTTTTACGACAGCGAGGACTTCTACCGTAGGCCGATACGTACTTCCGTAATACGCGTTATGCGTTTGTTAGGCGTTTTCTTTGCCATTTTTCTACCGGGAATGTTCGTTGCTTTTCAATCCCATCAATATCAACTCCTTCCACTAAAGCTTTTGGTTACCATTATCAACAGTACTACGGGTATCCCTTTTAGCCCTGTCACCGAAATGCTAATCGCACTCGTTCTATTTGAAGTTCTTGGCGAAGCAAGCGTTCGTATGCCACGATTTCTCGGCATGGCAATGAGCGTGGTTGGCGGTATAATTCTTGGTGAGACAGCAGTAAACGCAGGTCTTCTTTCCTCTTTAACGGTCCTTATAACGGCTCTGTCAAGTATAGGTTTATATGCTATTCCCGATGAAGTAGGTACTTTTAGTATCATTAGACTGATACTAGTTTTCGTGGGCGCAAGCCTTGGAACTTACGGTATATTAATAGTTTCCATCGTGATATGCGTATACGTTGCATGCCTAGAAAGCTACGGCGTTCCCTACCTTGCCCCATTCGCGCCACTAGTTCCCAAAGACCTTAAGAATAGCGTTATAAAACTCTCCATGGTGGACATTCCGGAGCGCACTACCGCAATGGGACTAAAAAACAGAATCAGATTAAAATATGGAAAATAGCTATATCACTAAAAGACAATACGCACTCCTCGTGTTTTTCATACCTTTCGTATTCAAATTCTCCGTACTCCCCAGCGTTATTTCTCTTGATGCAGGGAGGGATATTTGGATAACCATGGCACTCATAATGTTAACTGAGTTGGTTCAACTTTCCATAATAGTAAAAATTGATAAAATGGGCGGTTTGGACACCTTACGTGAGCAATATGGAAATATCGTATACTACCTACTTACGGTACCCATAGCCTTGGTTATAGTTCTCAAAGCTTCGGTTTACACTTCGGAAACAACTTCTTACGCCAATAGCTATCTATTCTATAATATTACTACCCGCGGAGTGGGAATAGTAGTAATCATAGCCTCCTCCTATATCGCAATAAAAGGCGCAAAAGGATTAGGTAGACTCGTTGAGCAAATAACTTGGATAATTCCCGTTGCTATAATTATTGGACTACTATTTGGCAAACTAAAATTAAAGCCGACCAACGTTTTACCTATAATCGCAAACGGCATTCCCCCAATTGCACAATCTTTTGACAACGTATTGTTTTGGGTTTTGGATTTTTCTCCCATGTTGTTTTTGAAAGTTCGTGAGGATACTTCCTTGCCCAAGCGCAAACGCTCTCGTTTCCCTTGGTTGCCAGTTTTATCCCTGTCTTCTGCTATCTTTATGATAGTGCTATACGTACTGTACGTCATGAATTACGGTCAAGCCGGCCATTTGGTTAACACCGCCTTTTCCTCACTAGGTGCTTTCAACGTAGTTAATACCGAAATCGGTTCTATCGACTGGCCTGCAATTACTCTTTGGCTAACCATTGCAATAGTATCTCTTGCCCTAAAACTATTTGGCGCAGGTAAAGTTCTTTCTAACATGAAAATCAAGTTCCCAATTGCCGTTAGCATAATAGCCGTAATCATCGTAATACTTGGGCAGTTTGCTTTCTACAACTTGGAACGCGCTTTCAACTTTGCAAGTTCCGTTATAAAATACGTCGTTATTGGAATCGAGTTATTCGTTCCCTTTTGCACTTACCTACTTCTTGACGTTAAAGAAAGAAAAAATAAAAGGAGACTAATTGATAATGAAGCGACAATATAAGTGGATAGCCTTTTTAATTTGTTTCCTTTTAATGTTCGCTCTCGGCGTAGAAATCACCCCTCTTTCCGAACGTGCGATAGTAGCAGGACTCGGAATAGATTACGAAAATGGTATTTTTACGTTATCGGCGCAAATTTTATTACCTTCTTCTGACGATAGTAAAACAAGCAATATCGTCGTTTCTTCCGCCGAAGGCAAAACGATTGGTGAAGCTCTGGCTAAAATAAGTTCGGAAAGCAGTATGTTGGTAGCTACCAGTCATTGCAATTTAGTTCTTCTTGGCGAAGGTACTCTTCGTGGTAAAGCATACTCTTCGTTGGATTACATGATAAGAAATGCTTACCTTAGCGAAAACGCCCTCATTCTTACCACAGAGGGAAGTGCAAAAGACATTCTAAACGCAAAAACAGCTTACTCCGATATGACTTCTTTTTACATTCAGCGCGAGTTAATGGTATACGGCAACTACAAAGAAGCCGTACATCGTAACATAAAAGAATACCTTTCGTCCTATTATACCGAAAACTCTGCAAACTGGTTAACCAAAGTTAGAAAAGTAGAAACCGAAAAACCTCAAACTGGCGGTTCGACCAGTGCAGGCTCAAGTTCCGGTAGCGGAAGCGACGATAAAGTTTACGTCCTGGATTTTGCAAGGTGTGCCATTATAAAAGGAGATAACTATATCTTTGACGGTGACGAAAAAGTTGTTAGTGGTATAAACTTTTTGACTTCCACTTTGGATAAAGGTGACGTCGTTGTTTCCGACGGTGATTTTACCTATTGTTTTTATATTGTGAAGAGCAAAAGTAAACTTTCATTCGACCCCGAAAAGTACACGGCAAATGCTTCATTAAAAGTAGACGTTTTACTAAAAGAGATTGTAAGCACGGCAACGGATACACCCTTTTCCGTAGTTGACGTCGAGCCTAGCGAAAAAGTAGACGGCTTACTAAAAGACTATTTTAACAACGCAATTACGACTGCTTTTGAAGAATGCAAGAAGCATGACGTGGATATTTTTGATTTATACGGCGGTTTTTACGGCAAAATGGGTAAAAAATGGCAGGAAATCAATACTAATTATTTGGAAAAATCTATTTTGAAAGTTAATACTAAGGTCACCTATTATTAATTTTCAAAGGGTTGCTAATTTCAAAGGGTTGCTAACGACTTTAACCCATTATATTTTGTCTTGCATTTGTTTTCTAACTATGTTATACTATGAGATAGTATAATTGGAGGTTTTTTGCTTATGCAATTTATTGAGAAAGTCAAATCAAAAGCCGTTGGCGTGTACGACGAAATCGTTTTACATTGGAATAGACCGGCAAAAGGCAACTTTGTTTCTTACAAGGAATTGGTTAACTATGCGGTAGGTGGTGTTGGTAAAAACCTCGTTTTATATTTAATGACCTACATGGCGTTGTCGGCTAGCAACACGCTAATCGGCTCCACTATCGGTATTCGCCCCTTACATTTACAGTACATGTCAATCATCCAAACGGTACTCGGCATATTCTTTGCAATGATACGCGGAAAATGGGTTGATAATACCAGAACTCGCATGGGTAAATTCCGCCCCTTCATAGCTTTCATGGGCATTCCGCTAGTCGTTCTTGCCTTAATTTACCTCTTCTTGCCCTTTGACCAAATGACTTATAACAATAAACTCATTTGGACTTTCGTATTTGCAGTTAGCATTTCCATGTTCCAACCTTTACTTATGGATACCTACGTCGAACTAGGTAGCGTTATCACTCCAAACTCGGCTGAACGCGCAAGACTACTTACCATAAGTATATTGATTGCATCTTTTGCTCCCACCGTTTACAATTTTATCGTTCCACTCATTCTTGATTGGACGGGACTCACCTACACGAATATTAATACCTATCGTTACATTGTAGCAAGTTTTGCCGTCATAGGCGTTGGCTTTAACTTTTTTGCTGCTTTCGGTTGTAAGGAACGCGTCATAACCTCCAAATCCTACAACCAAAAAGTTGGTTTAATAGAGGGTATGGTCGGCATCTACAAGAATAAATACTGGTGGATTAAGCAAATAGCTTCCATCATCGGCTTCTTAGAATCCTCTTTTAGTGTTATCTTTGGTTGGATGTACATTTACGGCACCCAAGACATGGTTCAATACAGTTTGCTCACCACTATTTACGGTACCGCCTCCACCATAGCTATGGTTATCACCCCACTACTACTAAGAAAGTTGGGTAACCGCGGTATCCTTTTATTCCATAACGTGGCGAATATAGGTTGCTTATCACTAATGTTTTTGGTTTACAAAAACCCCTTCCTATTCTTCTGTTGCATGTATTTGAATGCAGTATTCAACCAATTACAACTGGTTTACGACCCCGTTTTGAACGCCGAGGTAAAAGACTACCAACAATTTTTAACCGGCAAACGCGTCGACTTTTTGCTCGCTTCCGCCGCCACTATTACCGTTCCTATCACTCTTGGCACCGGGCTTGTTATTCCCTACGTTTACGAGGCAATGGGAATTACCACAAACTACGACATTCTTTACGATCCCGAAGTTCGTAACAACATGTTTAACATGCTTTGCATGCTCTCCATAGTAGGTTCTATATTAAATCTGGTTCCCTTCTTCTTCTACCGTCTTAGCCGTGAAAAGCACACCATGATAGTACAAGTTTTGCGTAGACGCGCCGCCTTTACCGATTATGCAAACGGCTCTATTACGCCCGAACAAATCGTGGAAACGGTAGAAAACCATAGGAAAATACAAGCCATAATAGACGCGGACGAACCCGATATGAAAGGCGCACGCGAAGGTATTAGGAACGCTTTTGCTCTTAGACCTTCTACCCCCGAACTCCGCAAATACAAAAAAGATGCTATCAAAACGGCGTTCAAGGCTTACGAGGTTGAAAAGCATCTTAAAGAAAATAAAGAAGCCTATAAAGAAATCTATCTCAAAGAAGAAAACAAATTCGAACTCCCAGCCAACGCACTTCTTCTTCAAATTGCTAAAAAAATTAAGGAGTATACTCCTTATGAAATCCGCAGGATTTCATTTGCAGATTTCCACATTGAAGTTCCTACCGAGCCAAAGCTGAAAAAACTTTACGAGAAAGAAGTAAAAGCCTACGGTAAAATGATTGCCCAAATAGAAAAGGTCTACGGTGACGACATTCCTACCGATTGCTACAAAAAGGTTGAAGAAGCTCACGCCATAGTGGTTACCGACGTTAAAGACAAGGTTGCAATAAAAGAACGCGACAAAGCTATCGACGTTGCAGAAAAGGCGTTAATAAAGTTTAACGAAGTGTTTGGCTATTATAACACTAAATTAGAGCTGGTTGCCGAAAGTGAAAACCGCTTACACTATCCCGCTATAGAGGCCATGTACGACGATGCAGTTGCCGAAATAGCCAGAAATGATGCTGAACAAGAAAGGAAAGATAAAGAGGAACGTGAACGCAAAAAGCAAGAACTTGCCGAAGCAAAACAAGCACGCTTCGAGTCTTTCTCTCCCAAAAAGCAAGCAAGGATTCTAGCAAGACGCAAAAAAGCAGAGGAGAAAAAAGCCCTTAAAAAATCCACTGTAAACGAAATAGCCGTCCAAGAGGTCGCAAGCGCCCAAGACGAAGTAGAAGGAGGTAATGAATAATGAAAAAGATAGTTAAACTTTTCCTTACTATATCTTTATTTGTAGTAGTCGTTTCTACCCTACTACTTTCAGGTTGCCAAGCACTAACCGCAGAAGAAGGCTACGATATAATGCAAAAGGCAATAGCCAACACCCTTTCTAACGATAACGCTCACATCTTCTATTGGAAAGAAAGCATTGCTACTCCTCGCGAAAATAGTATTACTAATTTCGTAGAAACCACGACGGCAAACGTTCTTTGCTCCATAAATCGTGACTATCATTTCGTTAAAGACGGCAACGGCGATTACGATTATGAAGATTTGAAAGCTAGAATAACCAAAACTTGCGACGGAAAAGCTGTATACGAGCTATACTGCGGTTACGCGGAAAACGACAACTCATACCTTGCCACTCGCGGTAGTTTAACAAGAACCACCCCCCTTACCTCGGAAGACGCATATTCCTTTGAAAATCTAACGGCCAAAGAATACGTACAAAGCGAAGACTTTAAGCCCTACACTCTTAGCGAAAAACTGAAGGAACTAAAATCTCTCAAAAAAGAAGATTTGCTTATTGACGAATATGAAAAAGGCAAGGTCGAAAAGAAGGGGAAGGTCGTTACTATCACCTGTAAACTAAGTGAAGAGTATCTAAGATCTTACGAGCAAGCAAACGGCAAAAAGAGTGTGCTTGATGGTAAATACGTCATCATCGAAATAGCTTACGACCGCATTTCCGCAGTTATCGTTTATCAAAACGATCCCGGTGCTACCGGAGAAAACAACGGACTACTCGCTCTTGAATACGAAAGCTACAAATTTGAAGTCATTTATACCGGTCCAAAATTCACCGTTCCACAACCCAAATAAACGTTAAGGAGTACACCATGGCTTTTCTTACTTGGATACTAAAAAAATTTGTCGTTCCCATCCCAAAAATTGAGGCCTTTGACGAATATCTATTTATTGGTCCTCATCCCGACGATATAGAAGTAGGCGCGGGAGCGACGGTTTCACGCCTAATCGAAAAAGGTAAAAAAGTAACCTATTTGATTGCTACCGACGGCTGTTATGGTTCCCAAACTGCGGATTACGACAAAGCGGAACTAATAAAAACTCGCCAAAACGAAGCTATGGAGGCGGCAAAAGTTATGGGTGTAAAAGAGGTGCATTTCCTCCCCTTTAGCGACTGTGGCGTATATGACCAAAACGAGCTTACGCAAGCGATAGCAAAAATGATTATCGCCATTAAACCCCAAGCCGTTTTTGCGCCCGATCCCAACCTTCAAACCGAATGTCATATCGACCATTTGAACGTAGGTAGAGCTTGTGCTAACGCTTATCACATGTGTGCAAACGCACCTTTTGCAAAAGAGTTTGCAAGCGACACCCCCGCCACCCCCTCTTTACTTGCTTTTTACTACACCGATAGCCCCAACACCTACTTTAAGACGGGAGCAAAACATCTTAAAAAACAAAAGGAAGTGCTAATGAAATTCACTTCTCAAATGCAGTTTAACGACAAGCACGACGGTGACGGTGACTTTATCATGTTGTATAATCATTTCCGTTCCATTCGATTTGGCATTAGAACCTTAAAAGGCAGAGCCGACGGTTTCCGTTGTCTTGGCAACACCCACACCCACTGTTGCGCGGAAAAAATCTAATAGCCTGACCACCAATTGATTAAAAATTGAAACACCCGAAAAATCGGGTGTTTTTTTGCTTTGCAAAAACTCTTGTCAAGACGAGCTTTTTATAGTATTATATATTTATCTATACGTGCGTACGCGCATTTATACACACGCAAAAGGAGAAACATCATGGCAAAAGGAAATCCATCAGTCAAACAAGACGGTGAAAAATTAAGCGACATCATTCCTAACCGAGAGAAACTCGCCTATGGAGTGGGCGCGCTAATGGACGGCGGTGGCGTTGCACTTATGTCTTGCGTTATGGTCAAATACATGACCAACCTTGGCATCGCAATGGGCATTGCTTCTACTATCTTTATGGTAGCTAAATTATGGGATGCTATAACCGACCCTTTAATGGGATTCATTACGGACAATACCCGCAGTAAATACGGCAGAAGAAAACCTTACCTCTTCTGGGGTGGTATTTCACTCGTCTTTGCAATTTTCTTACTATTCGCACCCATTAGAGATTGGGGTATGGGCGTTGGTGGTGCCATTGCTTATATTATTATTTTCTATTTGGTTTGGAATACTTGTTCGACGATAACCCAAGTTCCTTACTGCTCGCTCGCAAGCGACATTTCACCCAATCATAACGAAAGAAACTGGGCAAACACTTTCAAATTGGTTTTCTCTGCTGCGGCAGCCGGCCTTTCCTACGTTATCCCACTATTCTTATTAGAGGCAACTCAACCCAGTTCCGACGGCAGTCCCGCATCTCTTAACATGACCGAATTTTGGATTATTATTTCCACTGTATTCGGCGTGTTGTTCGGCGGTGGTCTAGTAATTTCCGGCATTTTCGTAAAGGAAAGAATTAATCCCGATATGAGCGCTCCGGTTGAAAAATTCAACTTTAAAAAATTCCTAGAAAGTTACGCCGTTCCCTTTAGAAACAAATCTTTCCGTTGGCATATCACCATGTACGCAACTGCATTTATGTGTGCCGATATGATTTCCGCACTCGCAGTTTATTATGCAACCGACGTTTGGGCGGGTCAATATCTCGACCTAGGCTTCATGAGTCTCAAATTCTCCTCCATGCTCATTGTTGCTCCTTTGATGGTTATGGCAGTCGTTGCATTCCCCATCGTTCGTACTCTAATGGTTAAGAAGAGTAAGCAATTTGCTTTCCGCGTTGGTTTACCTTGCTACATTGTAGGAGGTATCATGCTAGCCGTTATGGATCCCTCTTGGACTCCTCCTATTGTAGTTCCTATCGTTGCTGCTATCATGGGACTTGGTTTTGGTGGCGCGCAAATGATGCCTTGGATTATCTTCCCCGATACCGTTGACGTAGCGGAAATGGCTACCGGCGAAAGACCCACAGGCACCTATTCCGGTATTATGACCCTCATTAGAAAGGTAGCAGGTGCTCTTGGCGTAGGTATGGTTGGTTGGATTATTGATGCTTGCGGTTATCAAGAAGCACAAGAAGGCGTTACCGAGTATATCGTTCAAACCGACGAAGCACTACTTGCTATTAAGCTCGTTCTGGGCATATCTGTTGCATTCTTTATCACTATTGCCTTTATCGCTTCTTTCCGCTATAAAATCACCGATAAGAAACTTGATAGAGCAAGATATTTCATCGATAAAATTAAAGAGGAAGGACTTGATAGCCTAACCGAAGAAGAAGTACAAGAAAGAAACGCACTCGTAAACGAACTTTACGGCAAAGTACCCGTTACCGTAAACGCTCCCCAACAAGAAACCGAAGAAGTTACGGAGGCTTAATATGGTTAAACACATGGTTTTGTTCAAACTAAAAGATAACTCTTACGAAAATTGTTTGAAAGCAAAGGAAGTTCTACTTTCCATGCAAGGCAACGTTCCCGAACTTCGTTCCATTGAGGTCGGTATTGATTTTCTTCATTCCGAAAGAAGCTACGACGTAGCTCTCATAGTTACCGTTGATAGCAAGGAAGCTTTAGAAAGCTATCAAAAAGACCCCTATCACTGCTCTGTGGTTAAACCCCACATGCACGCAGTTAGACAAGGATCCGTTGCACTAGATTTTGAATTTTAGGAGTAAACATGAGCGATTTTTATAAAGTTGACCTTAACGGTTATACCCACGACCTACCCATTTTACCCATTGGGAATATTAAAATTTGCTTTTTTAACCTACACGGCGCACAAGAACTGACCGAGCATTGTGGTAAAGAGTTAGCAAAACTAGCTAATGAAGAAGTAGAAGTAGTTATTACTGCAGAAAGTAAAGGCTTACAACTAGCGCATTGCGTTGCGCGCGAGCTAGGTCACAAACTATACGCAGTTGCAAGAAAGTCGCAAAAACTTTATATGCAAGACGGCATTAGCGTTACGGTAAAATCCATTACTACGGCTCAAGAACAAACGTTATATCTATCGGCACACGATACCGCGCTCATAAAAGGCAAAAAGGTTGCCATTGTAGATGACGTTATATCTACCGGCGGTAGCTTAAAGGGATTAGAATTACTCGTAGAAAAAGCGGGTGGCATCATCGTAGATCGTCTATTCGTACTCGCAGAAGGCGACGCTTCTAATCGCGATAACGTAAAATTCCTTGCAACCATCCCAATTATTACCGACTAATGTATCCTCCTTCAAAAGAAAATATAGAACAAATTTACAGTATCCTTGGTGCCTCGGGCGCCGAGGATACTTCTTATGCAAAAACAACCGTTATCGGATGGTTTAAGGAAAGAACGCCCCTCGTAGAAGTAGGCGACGACTACGCACTTTTTAGTGGCGTTACGGAAAACAATAAAAAGCTGTTTTGGTCCCCTCTTGCACTTTCCGAACAAGCACTGGTAAAAGCAATAGGTATTGCCGAAAGTTACGGCGCAACGGCGTTTAGTAACGTAAGCGATAGCCAAAAGCAGGTTTACGAACAATTGGGTTACTCCCTCACGCACTCTCGCGATTACTCCGAGTATCTATATAATCCCCAAGATTTAATCGAATTAAAAGGAAAAAAATATCACGCGAAACGCAACTTTATAAACGGATTTACCATCCCCTACGAGTTTCGCTCTTACAATGAAAGCGACCGCGAAAATTTGAACGAACTACTTTACAAATGGAGCTATTTACATATTGATAACGGCGTAAACTTCTCCATGGAAAACGGTTGGGAATTAAAAGAAATTCGCGATAAAATATTAAACGACCCCGAAATAAAGGCATTGAACGCCGTACTTGACGATATTGAGGGTTACAACTGTTTTGCCGACGTTTTAACAATTGAAGGCGGTAAAATCATAGGTTTTGCACTTGGCGAAATTCTACCGAGTGGCATAGGTGCAATATACTTTGAAAAGGGTGACATTGCCTACAAAGGCATATATCCCCTACTGGATAACGCTTTTTGTAAAAAGCATTTCTCTTCGGGGGTAAAGTATATAAACAAGCAAGAAGACATGGGACTTGAGGGATTACGCAAGTCTAAGCTCAGCTATCATCCGGTAAAATTTGCAGAAAGATACGTAGCAAAAAAGGTTTAACATGTTAAAAATAGACGTACTAGCTTCGGGCAGTAAAGGAAATAGCACTTTGATTACTACGGCAGGAGATAAAAAGCTTCTTATCGACTGTGGTATAAGTGCGCGCGCCCTAACTAGCGCACTCCGAGCGAAAAACACCAACCTTGCCGAAGTCAAAGCCATTCTAATCACTCACGAACACGCAGACCACGTTCACTCCGTTGCACAAATATCGGAAGCTTACGGCATACCGGTTTTTGCAAATGCCGTTACGATGTCGGCATTAAAAAGAAAAACGGGCCTAAAGGGCGGATATTATTTTGAAGATACCACGCCGTTTACTTTGCTTGGACTGGAAATTAGACCTTTCCGTACCTCTCACGACGCAGTCTTTCCCGTAGGATATTCTATCCTAGACGGCGATAGTAAATTCACCTACGCTACCGACCTTGGATATTTTAGCCAAACGGTAAAGGAAAACGTTAAAGGCTCGGACTTAGTTCTAATAGAGTCCAATCACGACGTAAATATGCTCCTAAACGGACCATACCCCCGTCCACTAAAAGAAAGAATCCTCTCCAACCGCGGGCACCTATCCAACGTGTGTTGTGCCGAGGCTATACGTGAAATTATTGATAAAGGTACTAAAAAGTTTATTTTAGGGCATCTTAGTGAGCAAAACAATACGTATGAGCTTGCTAGTAATACAACCTTAGAGTTACTATCAAAAAGCGGAGCTACCCAAGGCAAAGACTACGAATATTTCGTAGCAACTCAACGAGGATTGGATATCACAGTAACGACGAAATGAGAAAAAACGACAATCAAAAACTGAATATAACGGATAAAGAAAGCACTACTATTTACTGTCTTTCTCTCTTCTTCATTATCGCTTTTTCTTATTTTCTCTTCCTAATACCGGAAGGCAACGATCAAACGCTTTTTAATTATACCTTGACCCAGCTGGGATATTTGATAACTCCTATCGTTTATCTAAAACTGAAAGGATATAGTTATTCCAACGTTATACCTATAAAGGGAAAAGTAAAACCTATTGGTTTACTTCTTGCCATACCGATTACGATTGGCTCCTTTATGCAAAACACCATACTTTCCGTTTTATTTAACAACTTTATAATGTTATTCGGCGTTACTCCAAGCGTGTTATTACCATTAACGGATACCCCTCTTAATATCGTTTTAGCACTAATAAGCGTCATAATTTTACCGGCTTTTGCCGAAGAATTTCTTTTCCGCGGAGTATTTACCTCTGCCTACGAAAACCATGGTGTTATAAAGGCTTGTGCTCTTTCTGGATTAATATTTGCTCTTTCGCATTTTAATCCGGCACAAATTGCGCATCAATTCGTACTCGGTTTCTTACTTAGCGCAACCGTGCTTACTACGGGTAGCGTTTGGTATGCCGTCGTCATTCATTTTATAAATAACGTTCTCGCCCTTTTCATCGGTGATATTATACCTGCGTACAACTCTCTTGCCGTCTTAAACGGTACGAATATATTAATACTATTGGCAATGTGCGTTGTAGGTGCGGTGATATTAATCGTATCATTTATCTTTTTTAATCGTACGTGTGCAAAGGATAATTTGAAGATAAAGGGTAATCCTATAAAAGTGTTATCAAAAAAGAAATGTCCCGCTTACTATGAAAACTCTTCCAGCAGTAAATTATCCTATATCACCATAGGCTTTATTGCCTTCTTAATAGTAATGAGCATACTTACCCCCATCATAGAAAGCATTCCTTTATAAGAGGCTACCATGAGCAAAACGTTTAAGATTTCCGGAATAATACTATTTACCGTAACTGGACTGCAAGTTATGCGTATTTTGTCCGCCTTACTGCCACTAAGTGATAATATCTCCGGGTGGTTGTTTAGCTTTATAATGCAATGCCTCTTCCTAGGCTTATTCCCATACCTCCTTTATAAATTAACTATTAAGGATGGCGATTTCCTAAAGGATATTCGCGTAAAAAAGAAAATAAATCCCCTTAGTTATCTTCTTGCCATTGTTATAGGCTTGCTTACCTATTTCGTTAACTCGGGTGCAAGTACTATATGGTACGTTATTTTAAACAACCTAGGGTTCACCTACGTTCGTAGCGGTGGCACTCTCTTTACCTCCCCGGAAGTACTTGTGCTAGAAATCATCACCAGTTGCATGCTTCCTGCCATATTTGAAGAAATAACGGACAGAGGACTTCTCCTTGCAAATCTTGAAAACGTTAAAAGCGATACTGCCAAAATTATCATACTAGGTCTATTCTTTGGCGCTTGTCACCAAAATGCTCCTCAGCTTGGACCAACTGCACTAGCAGGCATAGTAATAGGCTTTATGGCAGTTAAAAGTGGCTCCATTCTTCCCGGAATGATAGTTCATTTTATGAACAACTTTATTATAACCATTAGTAATTACTGTTCACAAAAAGGAATTTCACTTGGTATACTAACCCAAATAGAAAATCTAATTTTTATGAACGGACTTACCGTAGTACTTAGTGCAGCAATATGTGGAATAATACTGGTTTGCGTGCTTCTTATCTTTGAAAAAATTAACACTAAACCCGAAGACAGGAAGCCTAATAGAGATATTGAGGAGACCATAATGGCAGTTTACGGTATTCCAACATACGACAAAAACGGTATGCCAATATACTATACAAACACTTCTAACAAAGATACCCTTCCATTGGAAGCAAAGGCTAAGCCCCTAGACTACGTTCTTCTCGTAGTTGCTTTCGTATCTGCTTTGGCGGTTACGGCGTTCACTTTCTTCTGGGGGTTGCTCAGATGATAAAGATTAATATTGTTGCCGTTGGAAAACTAAAAGAAAAGTTTTGGTCCGAAGCTATTGCGGAATATAAAAAGCGTTTATCCAAGTACGCCGAGTTAACCATCTTGGAATGTCCGGAAGGTGTTGACGAGGGTAACGCCGATAGATTACAAAAACAAGAAGAAAATGGTATACTCAAAAAAATAAAAGGTTACTGCGTCCTACTCGCGATAGAGGGCGAAATGATAAAAAGCGAAAACTTAGCCTCGTTAATAGAAAGGGAAAGCACTAATGGTAATAGCGAGTTTACTTTCGTTATAGGTGGGTCTAGAGGCGTTAGCGAAGGTGTTAGAAAACGCGCTGATAAACTAATAAGTTTTGGTAGAGTAACCTATCCACACCAGTTGATGCGCGTTATTCTAGCAGAGCAACTTTACCGCGCTATGAGCATAATTAATAAAACGAACTACCATAAATAATTCACTAACGCATATTCTTTAATATGCAAGTTAAAGAATTTTTAGATAGTTTGAGTAATATAGGCGGTACTTTATCATATTTGGGTGAAACCACTCTTGGCGAAAAAATACCATTGCTTTCAAAGGGTAACGTAGCTCGCGCGGGGAAAGTTCTCCTAATCGGCGCAACACATGCAAGGGAATATATAACCGCCTACCTACTCCGCGACCTTTTCGAGCAGTACGACGGCGATTACCCAGTCGACTTAGTTCCAATGCTAAATATAGACGGCGTGAGATTGTCACAAGGCGGACTTAACGCCTTAACTCTAAAATTGCGCGACCGCATAACGCTAATGCGTATCAACGGCGGTTCGACGGATTTTAGTCAGTGGAAAGCAAACGTGCGCGGTGTAGACCTCAACGTCAATAACGATGCAAAATGGGGGCAAGGTCAAAGCAATATAACCTACCCCGCACCCGAAAACTACGTAGGGCCTTGCCCTTTTAGTGAAGTGGAAACCTATGCCTTAAAAAGAGTTATCGACAACGGCGAATACGCGTTGGTAGTTTGTTATCATTCTAAGGGCGAGGAAGTCTATTACGGGTTTGGTAACAACTACAAATACAAAGCGGAAGCATCGCTCGTAGCAAATGGTCTTGGCTACAAGCTAAAACGTACACCTAAATCCAGCGGTGGAATAAAAGATTATTTCACTCATTCGACCGGGAGACTAGGGCTTACGGTGGAAGTGGGAAGCGATGCCCTAAGCCATCCCATCGGGCTTGAGCATCTTGAAGAATTAAAGAAACGACACCAAGGAATAATTGATTTATACGCGGAGATAGCAAAAAGGTTATGGACAAAATACGGTTTATGCGCCTCGCAATAAAAGAGGCAAAGAAAGCGGAATTAATTGACGAAGTGCCTATCGGCGCCGTTATCGTAAAGGATGGTAAGGTCATTGCTCGCGCTCACAACAAAAAGGAAAGCAAAAATCAAGCGACGCGCCACGCCGAAATAGAGGCTATCGAAAAAGCCACAAAAAAAGTTAACAATTGGTGGTTGGAAGACTGCGATATATACGTTACCTTGGAGCCTTGCGCAATGTGTGCAGGCGCACTCATAAACAGTAGACTACGCAATATCTACTTTGGTGCATACGACAAAAAAGCGGGTTGTTGCGGTAGTCTATATAACTTACCCATTGACGTTAGATTCAATCATAGACTGGGCGTCGAGGGGGGCATACTGGAAGAAGAATGTGCTACTCTCCTCACAAATTACTTTAAGAAGAAAAGGAAATAATACTATGAAGATTATAGTTGGACTTGGTAACCCCGGTAAAGAATACGAAAACACCTTTCACAACATGGGATTCAAAGCCCTTGATGCTCTTGCCGAAAAAATGGGTAAAAGTATAAAAAAGGCTGAGTGCCAAGCCTTGACTTGCACCTTTTCCAGAAACTCCGAAAAGGTGGTTTTTGCAAAGCCTTTGACCTATATGAACCTCTCTGGCCAAGCAGTAAAAAGCCTAATACAAAAATACGGAGCAACCCCAAACGACCTTGTAGTAATCTATGACGATATAGACATTGATCGCTTTTCCATTCGTGCAAGAGCTTCGGGAAGTGCGGGCACCCACAACGGAATGAAAAGCATAGTCGAGTGCCTAGGAACAACGGCTTTTAAGCGCATTAGAGTGGGTGTCGGTCGCGACGGCGCCTATAACCTTGCCGATTACGTACTTTCTAATATTAAGGCAGAGGACAGCGACACCTTCCAAAAGCTGTTTGATGATTTAGCAACCGCACTTGAAAGCTATCTTAAACACGACGACTTTGATCGCCTCATGAGAGAAATTAACAAGAAGTAGGACTAACTATGAAAATTTTACGTTACAAAACTCCCGCAAAAAAATGGATAGACGCCCTTCCACTCGGTAACGGAATAACCGGAGCCATGGTCTATGGTGGAATCAAGTGTGAAAGAATTGCATTTAACGACAGTCGTCTTTGGTCGGGTAGACCAAAAAAACAAGAAAATCCGTCTAGCCTTGAAAACTTGAGTACCGTTAGGGAATTAATATTTAAGGGTGAAAACCACCTTGCCGACCGCCTTACCGAAGAAAAGCTGTGTGGTGATTATAGCGAAGGTTATCTTCCTCTTGGGGAACTAAATATTAAGTTTAGGGGTATTAAACGTGGCTTTTATGAAAGGTCACTCGACATTAGCAAAGCTCTTTTTAACGTTAAGTTAGGAGCCACTAAAAGGGAAGCTTTTTGTTCCTACCCTTCTCGTGTGTTCGTTTACAAAGTCACCTCTCCAACGCCGTTTGACGCTCTTATAACCGCAAGCAGTAAAATACTAGCGCATAAGCTTTCTTACGAAAACGATATAGTTTTGCAAGGTCAAGCACCCGATCACGTCGTGCCTTCTTATATGGGCCCCATGCCAAACGCCGTAAAGTACAACGACTTACTTGGAATGTCGTTTGCCTTGGTTGCTCGCATAAAAACGGACGGTGATACCACGTCATCAAACAAAGGTTACGAAGTAAAGGGTGCAAAAGAAATGGTAATTTACGCCACTACTTCGACCGGGTTTACTGCCCACAACGAATGGCCGATAAATAATTTAGATTACCCTCTTAACCATTGTCTAACCCATCTTAATTCCATTACGTATGATTATGAGAAAATAAAGGAAGAACACGTTTTAGACCACTCTTCACTATACAATCGTCACGAATTAAATATTGCAACGGATACCGGAAAATATACCGACCAACTTTATCATAAAGCTAGACTAGGCAAAATTACCCCCGAACTAGTTTCTTTATTCTATAACTATGGCAAATATCTAACTATCGCTGGGTCTAGAAAAGGTGGTCAAGCTCTAAACCTACAGGGTATTTGGAACGACAACGTCCGTCCCCCATGGTCTAGTAATTATACAACCAATATAAACGCTCAAATGAACTACTGGCCCACATCTCAAGTTGGACTTACCGAATGTTTAGCACCATTCATAGATATGGTTTACGAGCTTTCTCTACAAGGCAAACGAACGGCTGAAATAAATTACGGCGCAAAAGGTTTTTGCGTTAATCACAATACCGACCTTTGGCGCAAAACGGCACCTGTAAAAGGAAACCCTCAATATATGTACGCTCCTCTTTGCGGAGCTTGGCTGGCAAATGAAATTTACGAACACTATTCGTTCGGAGGGCTGGAAGATTATGAAAAGAAAGTGGGCGAAATCCTAAAAGAAAACGTCGCTTTCATTTTGGATTATCTGGTACTGCACGACGGCTACTACGTCACCTGTCCTTCCGCAAGCCCCGAAAACACCTTTTCAAAAAATGGTAAACATTGTTTTTTAGACTATGCTTCCGCCTTTGAAATGGGTATCGTTAGACAAAGTTTTGCAAACTATTTGGATTTATTCCCCAGCGGTGAGTACGCTAATAGAATAAAAGAAATCACGCCCCTACTTTATCCTTTCAAAAACGGTCCCGACGGACTTGTCGAATGGTCGACCTATTACCCCACTCCCGAGGTAGGCCACAGGCATTTTTCACCACTTTACGCCTTCCATCCCGCA
This sequence comes from Candidatus Stercoripulliclostridium sp., assembly GCA_045535235.1. GTDB lineage: Bacteria > Bacillota > Clostridia > Christensenellales > DTU072 > Stercoripulliclostridium_A. The sequence goes on along the minus strand of JAZSLG010000058.1, from coordinate 4,232 downwards.
AGACAAATTGGTTATTATTCACACCCCGAGGAGCGCGAATGGGTAAGAAAACTAATGCATACTCGCATATACAACATGAAGCAATATTTCGGTTGGAGTGGTGCTTGGGCGCTCGCTATTTCAGCAAGATTACGTGAAAAAGACACCACCGCCCTCGTCATATCCCGCGTTCTCGGCAAGGCGATATTCAAAAATTTATTTGATATGCATCCCCCGCGTTTGTTCCAAATTGATGGTAATTTCGGTTTCGTTCACGGTCTAAACGAGGCACTAATTCAAATTGAAGGAAATACCCTGGAATTACTCCCCGCACTTCCAGACTACCTATCCAACGGCGAAGTTAAAGGCGCAAGATTGATAGGCGGATACTCCGTCGATTTCAAGTGGCAAAATGGTAAAGTTACCTACGTAAAGTGTAATCGTCCCCTAAAAATAAGAAAGGCAAACTTGAGCGAAAACCCCACGCTAATTAACGCTAAAATCATTTAATTAAAATACAACGTATTTTAGATATTGAAAAGCAACGCCCGTTGTGGCATAATATATACGTAACGTAAAATCAGTCATAAAGGAGTCTACTATGAGAAAAAGAAACGGCGCCTGTCCCATTTGTTACGCCCGCACTTTGGTTACGCCAAAAGAGAAAAAAATTCCCACTCTTTATAACCAAACCGTTTTTGAAAACGGTCTAGCAAAAACCCCTCCTATGGGTTGGAACTCCTGGAACGTTTTTAAGGAAAACATAAACGAAACAATGCTTTACGAAATGGCAAAAGCAATGGTTGACAACGGTCTATTGGATGCCGGATATAATTATTTTAATTTGGACGACTGTTGGGAAGCAAAAGAAAGAAACGTTAAAGGCGAACTTGTTTCCGACCCTACCACCTTCCCAAGTGGTATAAAAGCTCTAGTTAAAAAGGTAAACGACCTTGGATTAAAACTTGGTATATATAGTTGCAACGGCCCCCTTACTTGCCAACATTTTCCCGGCTCCCAAGGTCACGAGTACGTTGATGCTTATACCTTTGCAAGTTGGGGCGTCGAGTATTGGAAACTGGACTATTGTCACAACGTACCCTACACTCCCTATGCACCTCTGGTTGCCGGTATTGCCGTTAGTAAGGTGGGTGAAAAGGTAGAAAACCTTTACTCCGCAGAAAATGCAATCCGCTACGGAAATGCTCATCTTTTTACAACAAAGTATCCCAAAAAGCGTTATAACAGCACCCAAAGATTCAAAAAGCATTGTAGCGGTCTAGATGCCGGAGAAGGAGCTATCGAGTGGAACGTAAGCGTTCCCGAAGAGGGAGAATACGTTCTTACCGTGTATACACACGAGCTTTATCCAAAGTACGAGAAGCTCCTTGGCGTTCAAATTAACGACGGCGAGCTTTACCTAATAAATATTCCCAAGGAAATTTATCACTGGCAAGAATACTTTACGCAAAAACTAGTAAAACTTAGCGCAGGTGATAATAAAATTAAGCTATTTAATCCTATCAATAATAAGTCCACTAGCGATATGCTCCAATTCCAATACGCAGGTAAATGCATTAAGCAAGCAACCGCCGATTACGCAAAAGACAACGGCACCGAGGAAAAGCCAATAGTCTTCTCCATTTGCGAATGGGGTAGCGGTGAGCCTCATCTTTGGGGTAAAAGCGCGGGCAACCTTTGGCGCACTACCGGAGACATATACCACAACTGGCAATCAATCAAAAATTTATATGAACATAACGTAGAGTTGTACGAATACGCAGACGTCGGTCACTGGAACGACCCCGACATGTTGGAAGTAGGCGTAGGTAACTTTTCCTACAATGAAAACGAAGCTCATTTTGCCCTATGGTGCATGATGGCTTCTCCCCTACTCCTTGGCAACGATATTCGCGCCATGACGCCCGATATAGTCAAGATTATTACCAACAAACTTCTCATTTCCATTGACCAAGACGCACTTGGCAAACAGGCAAAACGTATCGTTAAAGGTGACGTCGACGTTCTCGTTAAGCCTCTTGTTGGAGGAAAAACGGCAATATGTTACTTTAACAAAACCGATAATACAAAAAATTATCGTTTTGAAGAAAATCTATTTGTTAACGAATCTTACGTTAATTATAACGGCGAAAACGACGTTATCGATGCGTTAAGCGGAGAGCAAACCACGAAATCTAATATGCTAAGTGGCGAAATCAAAGCCCGTAGCGTAAAAGTATTTATTATCTAGAAAATATATAACTATTAAGGAGTAAAATAATGAGCGAATGCACACATGATTGTAGCACTTGCGGAGCAAATTGTTCTTCCAGACAACAACAAAAGCCCGCTAACGAATTTGAAGCTCCTATGAACGCCCTTTCAAAGGTCAAAAAAGTTTACGGCATAGTAAGTGGTAAAGGCGGAGTAGGAAAATCACTAATAACTTCCACCCTAGCGGTAAACGCGCGCAGACGCGGATATGAAACGGCGGTTTTGGACGCAGATATTACCGGCCCTTCCATTCCCCGTGCTTTTGGCTTAACCGAAGCTTGTGAAGCTATGGATGAAAACAATATTTTCCCCGTAGTAACTAAAACCGGCATAAAGGTTATGAGTATTAACCTACTTCTTGAAGACGCAACCAGCCCTGTTATTTGGCGTGGTCCGGTACTAGCAGGCACCGTAAAGCAATTTTGGTCGGACGTAGTTTGGGGCGACGTAGATTTCATGTTCGTCGATATGCCTCCGGGAACCGGCGACGTACCTCTAACGGTATTCCAAAGCCTACCGCTAGACGGTATTATTATAGTAACCAGCCCTCAAGAGTTAGTAGGCATGATTGTAGAAAAGGCGGTTAAAATGGCAAATATGATGAATATCCCCATCGTTGGTCTAGTTGAAAACATGTCCTATTTCGTATGCGCAAATTGTGGAGAAAAGCACTATCCCTTTGGTAAGAGCAACCTTGAAGAAATCGCAAATAAATACGGCATCAAGAACGTTGCAAGACTTCCAATCACTCCGGATCTAGCCTCCCAAGCAGACAAAGGTTTAATAGAGCTACACGAACTAGAATTGCTTGATAGTCTAAGCGACAAACTATAAAAACCCTTTCTACAGGAGAGAAATCATGGACGTCATATTCAAAAATTACGATACTTTTTATAACATGGTACTTTCAACCACCATGTTATCCAACGCTCTAACACCCGCTTACGAAGAGGATGCCAAGCTGATTATAGATTTTATCGGAAACGCCTATGGTAAAGACGCCGTCTTTAACGATAAATGCAAAACGATAATCTTGGAGCAACTATCCTCTTTGGGTCTTACTACAGACCAACAAGCCGTTTACAGGAACAGGTCTTTTGGCATGGAACTAACCGACCAAGACGCTTTGTTCGATATTAAAGGTGACGTCCTTACAAAGCTCCAAGGTTTAATGCAAACCAAAAATCCGGAAATAAACGCCGGCTGGTTCGATTACTCTCACTATAAAACTTACCAAGCAAACGTCCGTTTTTCCAAAATACGCACTACCAGCAGTACGGGTAATCTACTTGCGACCAGACAACTGGGCATTATGCAAGCAATTGGTGTTGGTTGTACCGCAAATTTGGAAGAAGCCGTCAAACGTTTCTCCCAATGTGTCTTCTGGGGTGACATTCCCGCCACCTATTACTTGGCACACGTTTACTCTCTAATAGGCGACACGGAAAAGTCCAATCTTTTCTACGAATTGGCCCTTCTTAACGAAAAATATCTTAGAGGTGGCTATACCGTTCTTCCCGAAAGCGCTAAAAAATCTTTCTCCGAAGAAGCTTGCACCTATTACGCTATCATATCTACTATTAAGCAAGATATTATATATGCTTTGAACAAAAACGTAATCGATTTCTCTTTCATAGAAGCCATTACTTCCGAAGAACTAACCTACTTTGAAGTGATGAACTACATAAACAACTACGAAAGAAAAGATTGGAAAAACGTCACCAATTCCTCGGTAGACCCGAACAAGAAAATTGGTTTTAATTAAGGAGTAATACTATGAATAAGCTTTCTATTACCGAAAAAATTATAGGCGATTACGTTGAACAGTATCTGGAATGTTCAAAAAAGATAGATTATACCGAATTAACGGAAAAAGATGGACTGGTAAAAGTCCTATACAAGGACTTACCCAATACCGAAATTAAAGGTTATCCCATCGCAAGTGATTTCGTTGCCCCCAATGGAACCGGTTACTAAGT
>JAZSLG010000016.1:0-1790 GCA_045535235.1 Candidatus Stercoripulliclostridium sp. | reverse complement strand
CCCGCGGGGGCAGGATATCGGCCCCTTTGCACTCCAACAAAAACTAAAACGGCTTATTTTAGCGAACAACTTCACAAAACAAGAGCCTCCCTCGGTCGTTTACGAGTAGTAAAGTCCCGTCGGTAGGCTCTTTTGTTTTGCCTCGTTCTTCATCTAAACTAACGCGTTTTTATACGTTAAATAATTTTTAATTTCAACATCCTTGTTTGCGGAACATCGCGAAGCAAAGCCGTTCCGTACTCCGCGTTCCGCGCTCCGCACTTATATGCTCCCAACTAGCGCGTTTTTAAGTAATTCTAAATAAGCAAAATAAAAAAAACCGCGCATTTTAGCGACCTACTTCACAAAAGACAAAATCCCTCTTCGGTCATTTACGGTTAGTAAACTCCCGTCGGAGGGATTTCTTTTTGCTCGTATCTCATCCCAACTAGCGCGTTTTTATACTAGTAGGTTTTTAGCAAATAATCCAGTTTGCGAGAGTTAATTATTTTTAGTTCGGATAGATTCTCAACTAACGCGTTTTTACATTAGGAGGTTTTACTAAATAGCCACGTTTGCGAGAGTTAAATTTTTTAGTTCGGATTAGCGCGTTTTTAAGATTATTCTTTTCCTTGTGAGTGAAGCGTTAGCGAAATGAAGTCATTCTGCATTCTTAATTCTGAATTCTGCATTCATATGACTTTTCCTTGTGAGCGAAGTGTAACGGAGTGAAGCCGTTCCGCGTTCCGCGCTCCGCACTCCGCACTTATCGCAATTGGTTCACCCAAGCACAAACTCCGTACCTAACGGTTGCGGTAAATTTTTCTTCGTCAAGTATGTTCAAGGCGGAAAGTAAGGGGTCGACAAAGGCAATTAATTCCTCTTGTTCCTTGTTTTTTGCTTGGTCTACAATTTCCATTTTAAGTTTAATTAGTTCACTCCTTACCCCCTCGACACGGTGAGTTGCTTCTTGGAAAGTAAGCTCCTTTTTCTCATAAAGAAAGGTAACCTCTATCAGCTCCCCTACCCCCTCTTCCACTCCGGCTAATATCCTTTTTGCAATACCGTCGTCGGTCACTTTGCTAAGGTACTCTTTCCTATCAAAAGTGAAGGTTAAGTAGGTTGTATTATCATTTTTAGCACAAACGTCCTTAGCTGATTTTTCCTCAATATATGTAGCTAAGGATACGTAATAAGCGTTATTTTGATTTATAACGTAACCTGCGCCACCGGAATAACGAACTTTACGAGAAAGGGCTTCGGCATCGGTTTTATACTCGGTGGGATTAAGGCAAACCATATAGTAAACCAAGTTATCTTTTTTAATAAGGTTAGTAGTTGTTTCCGTAATCAAATCACGTCCCGTATACTTACCGATTAACACTAGTGACACTATCAAACTTAATAGGATAATAACAATCAAAAAGGCGTTAAATTTGCTCCCCTTTTTCCCAACCGCATTTATATTTTTCCCGCTTTTAACTTTTGTTTCTTTAGGAAAGTAGGTAAACTTATAGGGAGTATAATCCATACTAAATTGTATGCAACGCCACGGCAAGATATAACGCGGAGTGAGGAACAACGCTTGCGCGAGTGCGGAGTGCGGAGCGCGGAGTGAGGAACGGTTTTGCTACACGAAGTTCCGCAAATAAGGAAAAAATTTATATTAATAAAAAAACTAATAGACTTTGGTTTTTGGATGAAGTGCGAAGTGAAGGGAAATTACTCGAGGGGAGTGTACTATGCGTACATGACCCGATGAGGAACTTTTTTCTTCACAATGCAATTCGCCAAAAAACAAAGTCTATCCC
>JAZSLG010000062.1:0-29904 GCA_045535235.1 Candidatus Stercoripulliclostridium sp. | reverse complement strand
AGTACTGTGTTTTGTAAGAACGTATTAGGTGACTGCTTGCTCGCGGAGAATTTGCCTGAGTTTGAAATTGCTTTATTGGACATAGATGCGGTAAGACTTGAGGAGTCTTATGCTCTTATTTGTGCGCTTCGCGATAAATATAAGCCTGTGGTTACGGTAAAAAAATATCTTGCGACAGACGTCTCTCAAACGGAAGAGGCCTTTAGGGGTACTAATTACGTTATTAACGCCATTCAAGTTGGTGGGTATAAGCCTTGCACGGTTACTGACTTTAGGATTCCTAGGAAATATGGGTTGCAACAAACGATAGGTGATACTATCGGCATAGGCGGTATATTTAGGGCGTTACGTACTATTCCTGTTATGAAGGCTTATGCCGACGTTATGGAAAGGGTTTGCCCGGATGCTTTACTTCTTAATTACACCAATCCTATGAGCATTTTATCTGGCTACATGCAAAGATATACCAAGGTTAAGACGGTGGGGCTTTGTCACTCTTGTCAAGTTGTTATTTCTTGGATAAACGGCAAACTCAAAGAGGAAAAGCTAAAAGATGCCGAGTACACTCTTGGTGGCATAAATCACATGTGTTGGCTACTAACGTTGACGGATAAAGAGGGAAACGACCTTTATCCCTTGTTTAAGAAGAGATTTAACGAAGTAAAGCCCTTTAATGACCGCGTAAGACTGGAAATTATGAATCGATTTGGATACTATAACACCGAAAGTAGTGAGCATACGGCGGAGTATCATCCATATTTTATAAAATCCAAGTATCCACACTTACTACTAAAATATTTTGTACCTCTTAACGAATATCCTAGGCGTTGTAGAAGTCAAATTAGGCGCTGGAAGAAACTGCGCAATGAAATTATGGCTGACGGCAACGTAACGCACGAGCGCAGTAACGAGTATGGTTCTCGCATAATAGAGGCTTGTGAAACAGGCGCACCTTTCAAGATATACGGTAACGTGCAGAACAACGGCTTGATTGAAAATTTACCACCTACGGCTTGCGTAGAGGTACCTATTATTGTAGATGCTAACGGACTTAATCCTCAAAAAGTTGGAGTTCTCCCGGAACAACTTTCAGCTCTAAATATGACGCATATTGCCGTTCACGATATGGTGCTAAAAGCAATAGAAACGGGCGAGAAGCAGTATATTTATATGGCGGCGTATCTTGATCCTCACACTCGTGATCAATTGTCGTTTGACAAGATAAAGGCTTTATGCGACGACTTAATAAAAGCACACGGGGAATGGCTACCCAAATTCCATTAAAAGCAAGGGAAAATTATGAAAATAGATGCAAAAAATATGGTTTGGACAAGGGCTCCAAAGGAATACAAGGTGCAAGAAGATAGGGTGGAAATGGTAACCGAACCATTTACCGATTTGTGGCAAAGGACCTATTACCATTTTAGGAACGATAACGCTCCCGTTTTGCAACTTACAAGCAAAGAAAAATACTTTTCATTTGTTGTCAAGACCACCTTTGATACGAAAGTGCGTTATGATCAAAGTGGTGTGGTAATGTATCTTGATAGTGAAAACTGGCTGAAAGCTTCCATAGAGTATGAAAACGACGTAATCCAAAGATTGGGAGCCGTTGTTACCAACAATGGTTATTCCGATTGGTCATCTTGCGACGTGGATGCATCCATAAAAACCGTATGGTTCAGATTTAGCCGACGCGATGACGATTTTTGCGTAGAAAATTCCTTTGATGGGGTGAATTTTAAGCAAATGAGAATATGTCATATGTTCAACGTTAAAGATGAGATAAGCTTTGGAATATATGCTTGTAGCGCGGAAAATTCTTCTTTCAAAGCCGTGTTTGAAGATATGGAGATAACGGAATGTAAGTGGTTTGCTCACGATGGGCAACAACCGGACGAGGAATAAGGATGTTAGATATAATAGAACAAAAACTAAAAGAGATAGAGGAAACTGAAAAGGTTAAAATCCTTTACTGCGTGGAGTCGGGAAGCCGTGCTTGGGGCTTTGCGTCGCCCGATAGTGATTACGACGTAAGATTTATTTACGTTAGAGAAAAAGAGTATTATTTGCGTCTTGATAAAACGCGTGACGTGATAGAGTGGCAACTTGACGACGTGTTGGATATTAACGGTTGGGATATTAGTAAGGCTTTGCAATTACTACACAAATCAAATCCCACGCTTTTTGAGTGGAATTATTCCCCAATTGTTTATAAAAAGAGGAAGGAATGGGACAGCGTTTCCGCCCTCATAAACGAGTACTTTGTGAGCAAAAATGGGCTTTATCATTATCTAAATATGGCGCGCACGAACACACGTGAATTTTTACAAGGCGATAAGGTAAAGTTGAAAAAATATTTTTACGTTCTTCGCCCAATACTTGCTTGTAAATGGATACTTAAAAAAGGAACACCCCCGCCAATGTTATTTAGCGATTTAGTGAAAGAATGTTTGGATGAGGAAATAAGGGAAGAGGTAGAAAGACTTTTACAACAAAAAATCAATACTCCTGAATTAGGTGAAGGTGAAAGGATCGCGACCCTTAATGCCTATATTGAAAGAAACATTGAGCAAATTGCCGAGGCGATTGAGAAATTGCCAAAAGCTCGTAACAAGGGTTGGAATAAATTAAACGAAGCATTTTTATCGTTATTGGAGGATTAGGTTAATGAAGAGAGTAATTAGATACGGAGTATTTGAAACAAATAGTTCAAGTTCACATTCCATAACCGTAATGGAGAAGGACCCCAAAGGTCTTTGGAGAGCAGAAAAAGATATTCCAGGAGATGAAAAGGAAATACGTTCAGCTGTAGAAAAGATGCTCTTTGTTTGGGGTATTATAACCGCAAGCAAGTTTGAATATTTGCGCCATGCAACCCGATGGGCGCAAGCAACAAAGAATAAAGTTGAGAGAGAAGAGAGTTTGCTATCTATCGAAAAAGAAAAGCAAGAGTTAATCGATATGAGGGAGACCTTGATAAGAGAGTGCAAAAAAGTGCAAATAATTAATGAGTCGGAAGTACGTTCTCTTATGATAGAAGGTGAAGAAAGGCCTTTTAACCATTCGCTTTGTTGTAGATATTTTAATGAAGATTGTTTGGATGATTGTACGTGTTGCATGAATATGGATAGGTTGTATGCAGAACTTGATTTGGATTCTAATGAAAACAGCGTCGAAGAATTTGCTCAAGCCTTATTTAACGAAAACGTATATTTTTTGACGGAAGAAGGTTTTTACGGCGGATGGTGGCATATTAGAAGGTCTATATTCTAATGGAATTATTGGAAGAGTATAAGAACGGAAACTACGTCGTTAAATTATATAACGATGGCACCAAGGAACTAATTACGGAGGACGATAGCTTTATCGCCTCTTTTCCTGATAGTATTGACCTTAAGATTACCGATTATTGCGACCTTAATTGCCCCATGTGTCACGAAAAGTCATCAACTAGTGGAAGGCACGCCAACCTAGAGGCAGAGTTTATTTCTACCCTTCACCGTGGTACAGAGCTAGCAATTGGCGGCGGGAACCCTTTGTCACACCCCGATTTGCTCCCGTTTTTGCTTAAACTTAAGGCGCAGGGGATAATTCCAAATATAACGGTAAACGAGCGTCATTTGTCGCGTTATGCGGGCTTATTGGAAAGTTTAATACAAGACAAATTGATTTATGGGTTAGGCATTTCTTTGTCTAACTATGAAAAATCCACTTTTGGTTTTGCTCGCCAATATCCCAATACAGTTTTTCACGTAATTTGTGGTATTGCTAACGTTAAAAAATTAATTGAACTTGGTGGTGACGAGTATAAACTTTTGGTGCTAGGTTACAAGAAAAAAGGTAGGGGCGAGGAATATTATTCCAGTGAAATACGTAATAATATTGCTTCATTTTATAAAGCGTTACCAATGCTAACCGCCAAATATGGTATAGTAAGCTTCGATAATCTTGCGCTCAAGCAATTGAACGTTGAAAATCGTATTCGAAAAGAGGTTTGGAATGAGCGTTTTATGGGTGACGACGGACAGAATACTATGTATATCGATTTAGTTAAGGGTGAGTTTGCGGTAAGTTCCACTTCCGATATAAGATTTCCTATTCTAGATAACGTTGAGGATATGTTTGAAAGAGTACGTATTAAATAATTATTCGTTTTTTACGTATACTCCTAAAAAGGAGAAATATGAAAAAGAAAAAAGGAAGTAAAAATGATCCGCTAGGCTCCTACACGGGAGTAGCTGTAGATGGTAGTAAGCCCATTCAAGACGCAGATGATTTATAGAAAGCCGAGGTTTTCCTCGGTTTTCTTGTAAATTTACACTTGTTTTACACAATAAACTCAAAATACCGTCATTGACACTATATAGCGCTAGTGTTACAATAAAGAAAAAGGCGGTGATAATATGAAAAAGTTTTTTATTATTGTTCCGGTTATTTTAATTGTTGTTTGTCTAGCTTTTTCATTAATAGCATGTTCCACCAAGGCGGATGATGCAGGCTTTGATAAAAACTCAGTATATCAAAATAACATGAAATTGGAGTCGGGTAACGAAAGTTACACGGAGATTGTAGAAAATCCTTTTGTGACTACCGAAACAACGGACACAAGCTACTTTTCAATTGATGCCAACACTGCCTCGTATCCCAATTTGCGTAATCGTATAATGAATAATTGGGACGTCCCAAAAGATGCCGTTAGAGTTGAAGAGATGCTCAATTATTTTAGTTATGATTACACTAAACCCACTGACGGCTCTATAATGTCACTTACTAGTTCGGTTTACGATAATCCTTATAATGCCGAAACAAAGCTAATGACCATAGGACTCGCATCAAAAGAGGTTGAGTTTACCGCGGTTAAAAACAATCTAGTATTCCTCATTGACGTAAGTGGCTCAATGTATAGTGGGGACAAATTACCTTTAGTACAAGAGGCGTTCAAACTCCTAACCGAGAATCTAAACGCAGAAGATAGGGTGTCAATTGTGACTTATGCGGGTGCTGATAAAGTAGCATTGGATGGCGCATATGGCAATGAAAAGAAAAAGATAACGGCGGTTATAGAAGATTTAACGGCAGGGGGTTCTACTGCGGGTAGCGAGGGTATAAACACAGCGTATAATATTGCCGGCAAATATTTTATAGAAGGTGGAAATAATCGCGTAATTCTTGCAACCGATGGTGATTTTAACGTTGGTATATCTAATACGAAGGCTCTTGGCGATTTTATTGCAGAAAAGCGTACCAGTGGCATATATTTCTCGGTTTATGGTTTTGGAACAGGTAACATTCAATCGGATAAAATGGAGGAACTTGCACTCAAAGGTAACGGCGTATATAGTTATATTGACTCTGTAAAAGAGGCAAGGCGAGCACTTGTTAACGATATAGGAGGTTCACTTGTTACCGTTGCAAAGGACGTGAAAGCCGGTGTTACTTTTAATAAAGATTACGTTGAGAGTTTTCGTCTGGTAGGATATGAAAACAAACTGCTTACGGAAGAGGAATTTAATAATGAAAATACCGATGCCGGTGAATTAGGTAGTGGGCATACGATTACCGTGGTATATGAAATAAAGCTAAAGGAAAAGGCATTGGTTGATGGCGAAAACTTTGCTAGCGTCATGCTCAAGTATAAACCAACGGAAAACTCCGGAGAGGGTAGTGATGAACTCAGTCTTACGTTGAATATAACTACCGATAAATATCACTCCGAAATGAGTATGCAAGATGCCTTTGTTGCTTCGGTAATAGAGTTTGCACTCATATTACGTGACTCAAATTACAAGGCGAATGCCGACCTTAACGCACTAATAACTCGACTTGATAATATAGATTTATCTTCGGATGAATTCAAAATCGAGTTTAGAGATATGGTAAAAAAGTATCGTGAAAATATTGGAGGATGATGAGAAAGCCGACTTTGTTCGGCTTTCTTTTTTGTATCAATCCAGTATTCTTCTTGCGGTTATAAAATACTCCCAGCGTTTTGTAGAAATGGGCTCTATTACGGCATAATCGCTTGCTGTATGTAATATGTAATTATCACCAAGATACATTCCAACGTGTCTAACACGATTTATTCCACTAGCGTTGTATCCGTTTGCATTCGTGAAAAACATTAGGTCACCACGCTTTAATTCATCTACGTCTGCCCCTTGGTAAAATTGTTTTTTGCTGGTAACCTCTAGAAGAGTATCGCTACCAAAATAAAACACGTATTGCATAAGAGCAGAGCAATCGAATTTCCCGGGAACAAAATTATAGTTTAATTTACCGTTGCCCCAGTGGTATCTCTCTGAACCGTAAACGTATGGATGTCCAAGTAACGATAAACCTACGTTTATAACTTTTTCTACGCTCTCACTCGTCTTTTTAATTTTAATTATGGTTACGTAATCTTTATGGACGTATGCAGTTTGTTCTTTAAATATGGTACGATACCAATTGCCCTCCATACCTTCGTAAGAAAGCATATCGCCTTTATTTATACTGCCCAGCTTCTTTCCACTCGTACTACTAGAACTTCTAATGTTAAGATTATTCGTGTTTGAACTCAAATAGCTCGCGTATTCAAGCTCTTGTGAGGGTGTATTTTCTTTGTTTTCAATTTTTCCAGACGAACTCTCAGGTGGAGTAATTGGAATTAAAGGCGTGGCGATTTCATCGTTTGATGGTAGGGTTTGGGCGCTTTCGCCTATGGGTGTAGAGGTAATCTTATTATCGCTATTGCAAGCTGATAAACACAACGTACCATTAAAAACAACCAATGATAGAATAAAAAGAGTTAAGATTTTTCTCATAAAGGTATTTTATCTTAACCTAGATTGCGAGTCAACGCACAAAAACTGGGAAATGGAAGTTTTCCCTATTGAATACGATGGTAAATTGTGGTAAAATCAATGTATCAAACGGGAGATATTAATATGAAAAAGTTAAAGAGAAGAATTATTGCTTTTGTGATAGTAATTGCTATTATCGCATTATTAGTATTTGGAGGAGCCGTTTTCGTTGGTTGCACGGATATACATATTCACACTAAAGCAAAAGACGGTCAAACAAAGGTCGCTTGCGTTGGCGATAGCATCACTTATGGAATGAGCGTGATAAATTGGTTTGAAAACACCTATCCTGCACAATTGGGTGAAATGTTAGGCGACGATTATCACGTTCAAAACTTTGGTTTTAGTGCAAAAACCGCCCAAGAAAACAATGAAGAATCATATAGAGCTACCAAATTATATGAAAAGAGCAAAGCGTATCAACCCGATATAGTTATTCTAATGTTAGGTTCAAATGATAGTAAACCCTACAACTTCACAGGTGGAAAAGCTGATTTTAAGAAAGCTATGAAGGAACTAATTGAAATATATCAAGGGCTTGAAAGCTCTCCTGAAATTATACTTGCAACCGTAAATTCCGGCTTTTACGTTCACGGAGCAAGTGAAGGCGACTATATGTACGATATAAACGGCACGAATATTAACGTTATCAATGAAGCGATAGTGGAACTTGCCAGCGAATATAATTTGACGTTAGTTGATACCTATGCAATCACTAAAGACCATCCCGAATGGTATAAATTAGACGGTATACATCCTGACAAGAACGGACAAACCGCCATGGCTGAGGCTTTTGCAGAAGCAGTGATTGGCTTGGAAAAATAAGGAAATAGGGAAAAGAATATGTTTACTCACACAAGGGAAGCGTTTAACAAAATATCAAAAACTTGGAACGTAGTAAAATGGATATTTGATTATGGAATGAGTATATTAATGATAATATACCTCATTCTTGCTCTCGTATTCTCACTGGGGAACGTAATAGTAAACGGGATATTGTTGGGTGTAACGACCTTAATGTTAATTGTTACCATAGCGATAAGTAGAAAGGAATTATACAAAAAACAAAAAGTAATTACAGTAAGAGGTGTGCGCAAGACCAAGCATGCATTAAAATGTGTCAAGATAGCGGTTAAAGCATATTCTTTGGGTGTTACCCTTTATGGTATGTTTATTGCAGCAAGTATGGTATCACCTCTATCTATAATAATGACAACGTTACTCATTATCCTTTGGATAATAACGGTAATAACGGAATTTATTAGCTTATTATTAGAGTTTTTAAGAAATTATCTTGTTGATAGCGTTCAAAAAGACGTGGAAGAATTAAAAGAAGAATACTATTGGTTACTGCATCCAAAGGCAACAATTGATGAAAAAGTAGCCCAAGGTAAAGAATACGTTGGTGAAAAATACGAACAAGGCAAAGAGTACGTGAGTGCCGTAGCCGAGCAAGGCAAGGTAAAACTTGACGAAGCTAAGACGGCATTACAAAATTTCTTTACTAAAAGTAAAAAGGCTGAGTAACAACGTTAAAAAATCAAGTTGACGTTAAATAAGGGGCGAGGTATCGCCCCTTTGCTATGTTCGATTGTTTTATGTGTTGAAAAGGTTGTAAATGTGTGATAAAATATTATTAATAATTATTTAGGAGTAACTATGTTCCCAGAGGTAAAAAAGAATTTTGGTTTTGGATGTATGAGATTGCCTACTAATAAGTTCAAAATGATTGATTACAAAGAACTTAACAAAATGGTAGATGCATTTATCGGTGCGGGATTTAATTATTTTGATACGGCTCACGGCTATATGCTAATGCGCTCGGAAAGGGCTATTAAAAAATGTTTGACCTCTCGTTACAAAAGAGAGGATTACGTTCTTACCAACAAACTTTCGGGTGGATTTTTTAGAAAACAGGCAGATATTAGACCACTTTTTGAAAGACAATTGAAGGCTTGTGGGGTAGATTATTTTGATTTTTACCTAATGCATGCGCAAGATAGGAAAATTTATGAAACTTTCAAGGATTGTAAGGCGTATGAAACTGCTTTTGAACTAAAGGCAGAAGGTAAAATTAAGCACGTTGGACTTTCTTTCCATGATAAAGCCGAAATTCTAGAACAAATACTTTTGGACTATCCAGAAATTGAGGTCGTGCAAATTCAATTTAATTACGTTGATTACGACGATGCATCGGTTGAGAGTAAAAAATGTTACGACGTTTGCAGGAAATACAATAAGCCCATTATAGTTATGGAGCCTGTTAAGGGTGGCGCTCTAGTAAAATTGCCAAATGAAGCAAAGAAGGTTTTTGACGAATTGGGCGGGGGCTCCTACGCTAGTTACGCCATTAGATACGCTTGCTCTTTTGAGGGCATTTTTATGGTGCTTTCGGGCATGGGTAATATGCAAATGATGGTCGACAATATTAGTTACATGCAAGAATTTGCACCCATAACGCAAGAGGAACAAAACGCTATAAACAAAGTAAAGCTAATATATCGCAAACAAAATGCAATCCAGTGTACGGGGTGCCGTTATTGCACGGATGGTTGCCCAAAGAAGATTGCTATACCCGATTTGTTCGCTTGTTTGAACGACAAAAGGGCAAACGCTTCGTTTAATTCTTCATACTATTATAGCATTCATTTGAAGCACGGTGGAAAAGCTAGCGATTGCATTAAGTGTGGTAAGTGCGAGGATGCTTGTCCCCAACACTTGCCAATCAGGAAGCTTCTTGAGGAAACGGCAAAGGAGTTTGGCAAATAATATGAGTAAACCCTACGTAATATTACACATGCTTGTTTCCATTGACGGCAAGATAACGGGTGAATATATGGATTTACAAGTCACCAATGCTTTAACGGAAGAGTATTATCGCATTAATCGTGAATATATGGCGGATGCCTATTGTTGTGGTAGAGTGACCATGGAAGGAAGCTTTACCGGTGGCGTTAAACCGGATTTAAGTAAGTATATTGGAAACGTGGTAGAACGCAATGACTACGTTGCAAAGTTGTGGGATTATTACGCAATATCAATAGACCCGCATGGAAGACTTGGCTGGTATGGCGCAGAAATAAAAGATTATGATCCCGGTTATGATAATGCCCATATTATAGAGATATTAACCGAACAAGTAAGTGACGAATATTTGGCGTTTTTGAAAGACAAGGGAATATCCTATCTGTTTTGCGGTAAAGACTGTGTAGACGTTGACGTGATGCTAACGAAACTCAACGATTATTTTGGAATAAAAACTATCTTGTTAGAAGGCGGTGGATTGACCGACACACTTTTCTTTAATGCAAACGCAATTGACGAAATTAGTTTAGTTATGGTACCCGTCGTTGATGGTGACAAGGAGGGTAAAGATTTGTTTAGTGATAAAGGTAGTAACGTTTTAGAGTCTTTTAACATTAAAGAAATAAAACTACTTCCTAATAACGGTGTATGGTTAAACTACGTAAAATAAAAAGAAGCGACGCTCCTTTTTTTTGTTATAATTTTCCGTAAAGCCAACCTTTAATATAAGCCGCGATGGGGGCAATGTCATAAAGAGGGGTTATGCCCAATTCTTCGTATTTCAAAGTGCTTTCGTAAGATACGGCGTTTTTAAGGCCGGTTAAATACACTTTTATATCGTTTGTTTTGCAGTATTTGTAAAAAGCTAGTGCCGCATCCGAAGCGGTATCAATAGTGCCACTATGGAAAGAGTCTAATAAAACGTACTTGACTGTCTTTGGGAAACGTGGATAAACCATGCCAACGTAAGGGTAAATTCGATAGATAAAATCACATTGTGGACCAACGTTCAATCTGCCTACCGGAGTAAAATTGCCCTCGAAGTCAACGTATTTGGGATTTGGTACGAAGATTTCATTTTCATCAAAGTATCCGTATGGCATATCAAAGATGGAATCTATCCTATCCGTATAGACGTAGCCGGCCCGCAACCTGTTTGCTCTGTGTATCTTTGGGTATCCATCATCGATATTTTTGTATACTACAAAGGCACCTTTACCACTTTTTTGCTCAATAAATTTTATTGCTCCACGTAGATTTATTATGCCGTTCGCTTCGGGATGTTCAATGGGATAATTGGAAGATACTATACACACGGGAATGGTATCGTTGCCTAGTGCGTAGTTAAGTACTGCTGACGTATATTGTAAGGTATCGGTGCCGTGAGTAACAATAATTCCGTCATAACCATCGTTTATATTATCTAGGATGCAATTTACTAAATCAACGTAATTTTTGCCGGTGTTATTTTCGGAAAGTACCATGTAAGGGGTACGAGTTTCGTATTCAAAGTTAATGCCGTATCTCTTGCGATAGGTTTCCATCAATATAGAGGGTTTTCCGCTATCTATCGAAATACAATTCCCTTTTACCGTACTGCCAATAGTACCGCCTGCAAAAATGATAAGTATTTTCATTAAATTTCTCCTATTCATGCCTTAAAAATTATAACATTGCATTAATGCAAAGTCAATAATTGCAAAATGCGTAATAATATTCCTTATTTTCATATACTAACGTCATGCAAAAATTAACGGTTGAAAAATTGTGGAAATGGAACACGGCGGTTGGCATAATAGTAGCGTTATTGCTTTCCGCATTACAACATTTTTTATACGATATAATACCATTGGGTGTGATTGGCATTTTTGCTCCTAGGGGCGAAAGCCTTGCCGAACACGTAAAAATCGTATTTTATCCTATGCTAATTTGGTGGACGACTACCTACTTGATTTTTAGAAAGTCAAAGGGAATAAATGTATACAAGTGGTTTTCTTCTGCAATTATAGCGACTGTGGTTTCGGTTAGTTTATTAGTAATGCAGTTTAGCGTTATTTTCTATGGTTTTTCATTAACAATGGATAGTTTTTTGGTGCATATACTAATAGAGATTATTTCTTTTGCATTGGCATTTTTAATAGGATTTCATTGGTATAAGCACGCTAAAGAGAGTAAGATATTATTTATTTTTTGCCTAGTTTGGTTGGGAATGATGGTGATTTTAATGGGCGTCTTTTCATTCTATCCTCCCAAAGTGCCTATTTTTATGGAACCTTGAGTAATATTTAAGTAATATTTTATAACTTTCGACTTTTAATATTTACAAATCTTTGCTCCTATGTTACACTTTATACATTAAAAATATATACGTGGAGGAACCGAAATGTCGGAAGTTACTCAAAATACTGCAGTAAGTCAGGATAGACTTACGTCGCACAATTTGTGGTCTTTCAGTTTGGGCGGTGTAGGCCGTGACTTAATGTACCAACTTTTTAACACCTACATGCTAACTTGTATTTTGCTCACTAAGGGCGTTAATACCGCCGAGTTTGCTATCGTAGGCGTAGTTATCATGTGCTGTCGTATATTTGACGCATTGAACGACCCTTTAATGGGCTCTATAATAGAAATTACTCGTACCAAATGGGGTAAGTTCAAACCGTGGATAATGATTGGTGCAGTTTCAAACTCCATAGTAGTGTTCCTAATGTTCTGGGTACCGTTAAAAGGTATGAGCTTCGTAATATTCTTTGCAATAATGTATATTATTTGGTCCATTACCTTTACGATGAACGATATTAGCTATTGGTCCATGCTTCCTTCGCTTACTTCTCACCACGAAGACAGAGATAAACTTTCTTCTATAGCGAATATTTGTGCAGGTATTGGCGCAGGTCTTGCAACCATTCTCGTTCCTACTTTGACCACCGGGTCTATGACTATTGGCGGAAGCGCCACGACTGCCTTCCCCGTGCTTGCAATTGTTATTGGTGCAATCTTTATCGGTTGTCAACTAATGACTTGTATTTGCGTTAAGGAAAAACCTCTACCGCCTTTAGACGCCAACCGTCCCAAGGTAAATCCTTTGAAACAAATTTTCAAGGTTCTAAAGGGCAACGATCAATTGCGTTGGACTGCTATTATTATGTTTATTCATAACCTAGGTAGTTCTATTTTAGGTGGTCTTTCAACTTGGTACGTATATTTCCGTTTCGGTTATGAGGGCGCAATGGTTTCCTTGTTCGGTATTTTAACCGGTATTGCAGGTGCTATTTTGATTATTTATCCCTTGCTCGCAAAGAAATTTAACCGTAGACAAATTAGTAAAATATGCTTGATACTCATATATGTCGGTTATGGTGTAATGCTTATTCTTGGACTTGCAACCCAAAACGTACAATCCAATTGGGTATTCTATCCCATTGCTCTTTCCGGTGCATTCTGGGCTATTGGTCAAGCAGTATTCTATCAAGTACAAACCATTACCATTGCTAACTCCGTTGAATATAACGAATGGAAACACGGTGAACGTGAAGAAGGCATTATTTTCTCAATCCGTCCCCTCGCAGCAAAGATGGGTTCCGCAGCTCAAATGGGCGTTGTTACCGTAATTCTTTCTATTCTAGGAATAGCCGATATTACCGATAAAATTTCTGAACAAGAAAACTTGGTTAACATGGGTCAAATTACGGCTGAAGCAAAACTTGCTAATATTGAAGCAATTATTGCCCAAGTTCCCCAATCTACCGTTAACTGGTTGTTAGTTTGCATGACCGTTCTTCCCATGATAATCATGACGATTACCGTTATACTTTATCTAAAGAAGAGTACCCTTGATGAGGAAATGTATGAACGCATGCGCGCTGATATAGATGCTCGTAAGGCGGGTCAAGTGGAAGAGACAGTAGCAACGGAAGAAGTTACCGCCGAATAAATACGTTATAAAACTGATGAGAATTGGTTAACCGGCAAGCGTCGCTTGTCGGTTAACTGTGTATAGGAGAAGGATGAAATATCTTTTTTTTGATATTGAATGTAGCGATGGCAAACACATTTGCAGTTTTGGTTACGTGTTAACCGACTGCAATTTTGTTGTGTTGGAGAAAAGAGATATCCTCATTAATCCCGAATCGATTTTTCACACCGGTGCTTGGTCGAAAGCGAAGAGGGAGAAGAGCGCAAAAGACAGGGGAATAACCCTTGCTTATCCCAAAGAGACGTTTGCATTGCAACCAAACTTTTCGGCTTTCTATGAGGAAATAAAGGGGCTTATGACAGCGCCCGATACTAAAGTGATTGGATACGCTTGCGATAACGACGCACGCTTTATTACTTGGGCTACGGAGAGATATAAATTGGATTTTATATCCTACGACTTCTACGATATGCAACGCGCTTATCGCGAGTATAAAGAGCTTACATGTCAACCTGCGCTAGAAAAAGCGTTAGAAGATTTTGGCGTAGACGTGAGTGCGCACGTGGCGCATCGTAGCGATGAGGATGCTGAGGTTACCATGCTTATCGCGAAAGGGTTGACAGAAAGATTGGGTATTACGCTTGACGAACTTGTTGAAAAATATCCCTCTTGTAAAGGCGTAGTCGAAAATGGAAAAGTGGAATTTACTCACGTGGAAGGCTCGGTGTGCGACGGTGGAAGATATACGGGCACAAATCTTACTAGACGAAATTACAAAATTTTCCAAAGCCACGTTAGAAAGACCAAACCCAGTAAGGGGGCA
Organism: Candidatus Stercoripulliclostridium sp.; assembly: GCA_045535235.1. GTDB lineage: Bacteria > Bacillota > Clostridia > Christensenellales > DTU072 > Stercoripulliclostridium_A. Next base: position 15,515 of record JAZSLG010000062.1, on the reverse strand, counting down.
AGTTTACCTCTAAAAGGGGAAAAGATATGTTTTAGCACACTATTTGAGGACAAGCATTTTTGTGAAATGTTGGTGTTGATAGAGTTGATTGCAAATAAAGGCGGAAAATGCGTAACCCGAGCATCGGAGGCAACAATCTACGTGGAAATAGAGTCGGCTAAACTTTGTAGAAGATTGCGTATTATAGAAGATAAAATTAAGCGTGGTAAGCCCGTTAAGAAGATGCAAATGGAAGAATTTTTGGCGTTACTTGGCTTAACTTCCGACGAACTATTTGCAAAGGGAGAAAGTTTCAGAATAAGCCATATTGGTAAAATATTAAAATAAAAAATACAGCAAATTGGTATCTATAGATACAATAAATCCGCCATTTTGGCGGATTTATTGTTTTGAGGGAGAGAACAAAAATGGAAAACTATTCTATTTTGATTCCTAGCTTTTCATTCTTTTTTGGTTGTGCTTTTGGAATGATAACAATCAAAACGCCGTTATCATATTTTGCTTTGAGCATGGTCTCGTCGATTTCGCCAACGTAGTAACTGCGGGCACAACTAACGTTCCTTTCCTTGCGAATAATTTTGTCGTTTTCATTGTTAGATACCTGTCTTTCTGCTTTAATAGTAAGGTATTTGTCTTGGTATTCCACGTTAATATCTTTTTTGTCATATCCGGGAAGTTCAACTTCAATCAAAAATTCTTCATCCCTTTCTATAATATCAGTTTTCATAAAATCAAACTTTTCATAATAGGGGGTAAAAAAATTTTCAAAGGTGTCGTTGAAAAAACCTAATGGGTTCCAAGTTCTAGTTGATAACGTTCTCATAATTTTCTCCTTTATCATATTAGATTGTTTTAGTATTAGCACTCATATCGTTTGAGTGTTAGCACTCTTAACTCTTGACTGCTAAATTATATCTCCTAATTTACTATTTGTCAATAGTTTGTGCAAAAATTTTTTTGTTAAAATAAAATTAAAAGTTTTTTTTGACATTCAATTTATTGAAACACTATTACATAGTGTTGTATAATTTTAATATGATTACTTCCACCAATAATAAAATCGTATTGTTTGATTTGGACGGTACTTTAACTGACTCATATCCCGCCATAACGTCATCTTTTTTGTATGCCGTTAACGGATTAAGTAATCGTCAATTTAGTGATGAAGAATTGTCTAGTATAATTGGTCCACCACTAAAAGATAGTTTTATGCGTTTGCTTGGCGTTAATGCTTTTGATGCATGGGAGCTGGTAAAAAAGTATCGTGAGTTTTATACGTCAGGTGGAATGTATAATTGTAGAATTTACGATGGTGTTGAGGATTTGCTTAAAGCTCTTGTTGAAAATGGTATAACGTTGGTAGTCGCTACGTCGAAACCTGAAATTATGGCTAAGAGTATATTAAACCATTTTAGTTTAGATAAGTATTTTACCAACATTATAGGAGACGATGCGGATTGTCCCAGAGGTTCAAAAAGTGATATTATTAATTACTGTCTATCTAGTATTAACGTTACAAAGAATGATAGTCTATATATGGTGGGGGATAGAAAATACGATATATTAGGAGCAAAAGAATTTGGTATTACTACTATTGGTGTTACTTACGGATATGGTAGTAAAAAAGAGTTGATTGATAGTGGAGCAGATTATATCGTTAATAGCGCAAATGAAATAAAGGAGTTATTGTTAAATGAAGGGATATAAGATAGAAGGGCATCTACACGTTAAAGGAAATAGTTGGTGCGGAAAGACAGCTCCTAACGACGTTATTAAAATTTATAAAGAAAAGGGGTATGACGCTTTAATCGTTACCAACCACTTTAATACGAAATTATATAATGACTATTTTAACGGAACCGATGAAGAAAAACTAGATCAATTTTTTCGTTCTTATGAAAAATTGAAAGCTAATAAAGAGGACATTAAAATATATTTTGGTGTAGAATTTGCTCTTGGTGAAGATCATTATAATTTACCATTAAATAAGAAATGTGCCGAGCTTTTAGTTTACGGCATCACTCCTCAAGAGTTTCGCCAGTATGGTATAAAAATAATATTTATGGATTATGCTGAACTAAAAGAGCTTGCCGATAAAAATGGTTGGTTAATATTCCAAGCACATCCATTTAGAGAGAGGACCAAGAGAATATCTACCGATTATTTGCACGGCGTAGAAACTTATAACGGCAATCCGCGTCATATTAATCGTAACTTTTTAGCAAGGACTTACAAGACGAAAAATCATCTGCTTGAGGTTGTCGGATCTGATTTTCATATGCCACACGACGTAAGTTCTGCTATGATTTTTGACAAATTACCAAAAGACGAGAAAGAACTTGTTGAGGTACTCAGATACCACAAATTCAGGATACTAAAAGGCAAAAAAGCGATAAAATCAAATTAATTAATGAACGCAATTAAAATAGCAAATTATAGACCTATAGTACTATCTGCAGTGTGCCTAGCCTTGGGTATATTCGTAGGTGCGCTAACGTCTAATATTGCTATTGCTTTCTTTACTTTGTTAGGCTTTTTTATAGTACTGACAATAGTTTCATTTTTCTTAAAATTCACAACCCTAAAAATCGCAACGATATTCGTATTAATTGGCTTCGTTGCCATTAGTATTACGTGTTTTACTACTCAAACAGATGAAGTTAAATATGAAAACGTATATTTTGAGGGAAGGGTAAAAGAGGTTTCTAAATCCAACGGTATGATTAATAGATACGTAGTGGAGGACGTAGAATTTCTTGGCGATAAAGTAAATGGAAAAGTATTATTAGATGCTGTTGAGAATTATGAAATAGGCGACGTCGTAGCTGTTTTCGGCTCGTTGGAAAGTATAACATTCGATCCATTTGATAGTTACTCGGTTTCAAAGTACCGCAAGAAAATAATCTACTCTTCAAAAAGCGATACTACATTAAAGATTGGTGAAACTCCAAAAACGATTGTTGAAAAGATTCGTTATAGAGTAAATAATTTATATCAAACGACGATGGGATGTAGCGAGGGTGCAATTGCGTTAGCACTCGTGTTAGGAGACAGGTCTCAAATAGACTACGATACTTCTCAGGATATGCAAGCAAGTGGCTTATCACACTTGTTTTCCGTCTCTGGACTACACGTTGGTTTTATGTCAACGATAATATTTTATTTATTCCGTTTGTTAAAGGTCGAAAAAAAGAAGTCCGTAATTTTAGTTGTTTTAATATTATTCCTTTATGGACTTTTAACCGGTTTTCCAGTTGGGGTTGTAAGAGCTTCCATAATGAGTTTGCTCGTTTTATTTGCGGAAATACGAACAAAAAGATACGACCAGTTAAACGGCTTGGCGCTTGCAGTAATAATATTATTAGTAATCAATCCACTTGATTTGTTTTCCGTAAGTTTTCTTCTTAGTGTGGGTGCCATGTTCGGTATAGCCTGTTTCTATCATAGGATAACTTCAATATATCGTGGAGATAGCATATTGATAAAAAGATTGCTTGGTGCAGTAGCCGTTTCTGTTTCCGCAAACGTATTTGTCATTCCCATTTCCGCTTATTATTTCGGTACAGTGTCGATATATTTCATACTAGCCAATTTGGTAGTCGTACCTCTAGCTTCACTGGTATATTTTTTATTAGTGCCATTAACTTTATTTGCATTAATAATACCATATTTAGGCATCCTAATAACACCGATTGGTTTTCCAATAGTCGCAATTAGTGCGATTTCAACAGGAATAGCTAATATACCTAGCGCGACGGTTGGACTCAATATGCCTTCGCTTGCAGGATTACTGTATTCTTTGGGATTTATAATAATTTCACGATATTATATGGGTAGTAAATATTCAAAAATAGTGATTTCGCTCCTATCTTTTATTACGTGCGCGCTTATAATTTTCTTAATTTAGTTGTAAAATATATTAAAGTGTAGTATAATCACACTATGGCAGTACCCCAAACGGCTATTAAGGCCATTAATTTTAGCTTGAATAATAGGGGTGGCAACGCGTTATTGTTAACCGGGGACGACCTATACTGGCGCGACTACGTTATTAACGCTATACTAACCCTAGTGCCCGAGTCAGAGCGAGAATTTAATTATCGCTCGTTTAGTGATATAAAATCAATTGAAGAAGCTGAATCGGCTTTTACCTCCATGGGTTTCTTTGGCGGAATAAACGTCGTTTCCATTTCGGGTTACGGTACATCAAAAAAAAGTGCAAAAGGGGAAACAAAAACCTCTGATAAAGAAAAAAAACTTTTTGAAGAACTAGTTACGGGGTTGGATGAAAATACAATATTAATCCTATCAAATTCTAATATTCCTTTAAGTTTAGCAAGATATTTTATAGAAATAGATTGCTCAAAGTTGGAATTTGCTACACTACGTGATTATATTCCTAAAATAATAGCACCAAAGAAAATCGACGGCAACGCGTTATATACCTTGGTGGAATATTGCGCTCGTGATATGTCAAGAATATCCAATGAGTTAAAAAAGATTACAGCCTATATGGGTACTAAGCAAGTTATTACTCACGATATGATTGAATTGATGGTCGCCAACACCGTGGAAAATGAAATTTACGAGCTTGCTAACGCTCTTGCTGATAAAAATAAGGTTAAGGCGATGGGACTTTTTGATAAATTCGTGGCAAAAGGAATAGATTACTCGGTAATACTTTCAACGTTGATTAGTCAATATCGCAGATTATTGCATTGTGCTTTGTCTAATAGGACGGATAAAGAACTTGCCGAGGATTTGAAAATTAAGGAATGGGCGGTAAAAAGAACACGGGAAACTGCATCCAGATATGGTAAAGCCACTCTTAAATCATGCCTAGACGATTTGGTTGATGCGGAATATAATTTTAAGAGTGGACTCATGGTAGACGAGACTGCAGTTAGAACGGTAATGGCAAAGCTTCTTGCTAAATAGGAGAAAATATGATTGAAAAGATTTTTGAAAAAATAAATAGAATACCTGCTTGGGTAGGCTACGTCGTAGTTATTGTCGGTTGTTTGGTTTCGGCAATCCCTAGCGTACTTAATACAGAACCTTTGCTTGCAGAGTTTAATTCCATTTTGCAAAGTGCAGGTGATTTTCAGTATCAAGCAACGGCTACACCCGGCTTTAAATATTTGGTGGGCGGAATTGTATTCGTTGCTAATTGGCTTATAATGGAACTCGTTGCCCAATTCGTATTCAGCTGGGCGGTATCGTCTAGATATACCAATCGTGGTAAAAAGTATTTTCTAAATTCCGTTAGATACGGTTACGGCCTAATAAGATTAGTCTACGGATTGTACTCATTAGTTTCCGTGTGGGCTCCCTCAGTTTTCTATTATAGTGCCGACGTAGTTCTCTCCGTGCTTCGTACTTTGGTTTTCACTATAGTATTTTTGGGAATTAGAAAAGAATGCTTAAACGACAAATTCGTATTCCATTGTTATAATAGATTGTATTTCATATATTTCGTTTATAACGGTGCGAGTTGGTTGTTAGAACTATTTACTACCGTGTTTTCTAAAGAGATAGACGTTGGTTTTGCAATATATTCGGGCGTTATGGTAGCGGTAGTAGCTATTTGCGCTCTTGTTCTTTATTTTACCGTTTACAAAAAATTAAAGAAAGAACAAGAAGATGCAAGAAAAATAATAATCCTTCCTCCCACTTCGGGCGGTGGCGATAGCGAAATTTTTAGGGGTTACGGCTTGTAATTCCAAAGAGAGGAGAAAATGATACTTGCTTATAGTTTTACTTTGAAAAGTATCGTGGACTTGATTGCTGTAATCGTATTGCTAGCAATCATTTTTGCTTTCTTCATGACGAAGAAAAGCATAAAATTAGTCGTCGTTTACTCGGTAATAGCACTGTTCTATTTGGCTATGGTATTGTTGGACGAGTTGTTCTATATACCAATTGCAAGGGCAGTCGCGGGCCTAATCGTTACTATGTCGATAGTAACGCTTGCCGTTGTATACCAGTCGGATTTGAAGGTTGCATTCTTCAACTTAACCAAGAACTACGACAAGAACGCGCTTGTTGATAACGATTTATCCGACGAAGAATTAAGAAAAGCAGTAGACGAAATTATTAGAGCATGTCAATCTATGTCCAAGACTAGAACCGGCGCGCTTATAGTTATTGCTCCTACCTCGATAGCAACCCACGTTTTGGAAACGGGCGTTCCGCTAGAGGCTTTGGTTTCAAGTACTCTTTTGGAGGCAATATTTAATACCCAAACCCAATTCCATGATGGCGCAGTAATCGTAAAAGGTAACAAAGTGCTTGCAGCAGGTTGCTTTCTTCCGTTATCACAAAGTCAAACGGTTGCTAAAAACTTGGGAACACGTCATAGAGCAGGTATAGGTATAACCGAAGAAACCGATATGCTTACTATAATTGTTTCGGAGGAAACCGGTATTATATCAATAGCAAAGCACGGAGAACTTCGTCGTTTTGTTACTCCAGATAGATTGCGTGATATATTGCATGAAACCCTAAAAATCAGTCCTCAAACTCGTTCTAGAAGTATCAAATAGGAGTACTTATGAGTAACGTTAGGATACCCAAAATTTTAGTTCCAAATAAAAAAGTCGATTTGCAAAAATGGGCTACGATAGCTTGCGACCAGTTTTGTGCGCGTCCTAAGTACTGGGAAGAGCTAGAAAATTTGGTTAAAAATAGTCCTTCTACCTTAAAATTAACTTGTCCCGAAATTTACCTTAATAAAGGGGATCTTGACGAACGTATAGAGGGCGTCCAAAAGGAAATGGCTTCATATTTGGAGCAAGGCATATTTGAGGAGTACGAGAATTTTATTTTAGTAGAAAGAGAGGTAGAAAACGGTCGTAAACGCTTGGGCGTTATGATTTCAATTGACCTTGATAAATACAACTGGGAAAGAGTTAGAGTACCAATTAGAGCAACGGAAGGCACTTTGGTTGAGAGGCTTCCGGTAAGAATTAAAATTAGAAAAAAGGCTCCGTTAGAACTACCTCACGCAATAATTTTAATAGACAATCCGGAAAAGGATATCATTGAGCCCATATATCACGACAAGGAAAATCTAATTAAATTATACGATTTTGAGTTAAATATGGGTGGCGGAAGAATTGCAGGATATAAAATTGAAAACTCATTGGAGTTAATAAATAAATTGGATAAACTGCTTGATAAAGATGTGCAAATTGCAAAGTACGGCATCGATGCAGGTATTCAATTTGCAGTAGGGGACGGCAATCACTCGATTGCAACTGCAAAAGTAATGTGGGAAGAATTAAAGGCAACTCTTAGCGATGAAGAAAAGGAAAACCATCCGGCAAGGTATATGTTGGTGGAGATGGTTAACCTTTATGGCGAAGGTATGGATTTTAAGCCTATTCATAGATTGGTATACAAACCAACCCCGGATTTTATTAGCGGTCTAAAGGAGTCCTTGCAAGGGGATAGCAAGCTAAAAATTATAGTTGGCGATAGAGTAGAGTACATATCATGTCCCGCCAAGGCTAGTTTGACCATTAGCGGAGTACAAAATTATATAGAAAGTTATCTAAAAGATAATCCACAAGTGGAAGTTGAATACGTACATAACGAAGAACACCTTATGGATGCTCTCAAAGAGTGTGACGGGTTGGGTATAGTAATGCCCGAGTTCCCCAATGAAGAACTCGTTAATTTCGTAGTAAACGTTGGAAACTTACCTAAAAAAGCTTTCTCCATAGGAGAACCCGAACACAAAAGATATTACCTTGAGTGTAAATCCATTATCTAACGAGGTGTGAAATGAAAGTATGTAAATTTGGTGGCACTTCAATGGCAACCACAAGTTCAATTTTGAACGTTAAGTCTATCATAGAAAGCGATTCAGAAAGAAAGTACGTTATAGTATCTGCTCCCGGCAAGCGTTTTTCTAGTGATATAAAAATTACCGATATGCTATATAGTGCATATCAAGAAAAATTTGAAACCGGTGCTTGTACGCACAATATATCGCTAATAAGATCGCGTTTTGTGGACCTTGCTAAAGAGCTTGGTATAAATATCGATATGAACAAGTACGTAGACGAGGTTGAACAAGGTATTTTGAAGTCTACTTCTCCCGATTATGCAGCAAGCCGTGGTGAATACTTGAGTGCGGTAATTATGAGTGCCGTTCTCGGTTACGATATGCTCGATGCCGGCGATATTATTAAGTTTAAGCATGACGGAACTTTTGATAGTGAACTTACCAATGATTTGGTTAAAAAGTATGCGTCAAATACCCAAAAGGGCTTGGTTATTCCCGGCTTTTACGGAAGAATGCCCGACAAGAGCATAAAGACATTTACTCGTGGCGGTTCGGATTTTACCGGAGCGATTATCGCTCGTGGCGTTGGCGCAAAAGTATACGAGAACTGGACTGACGTTAACGGATTTTTAGTAACCGACCCTCGCTTGGTTGATAAGCCTAAGCATATAGAGGTTTTGAGCTACGAGGAACTACGCGAGCTTTCTTATATGGGTGCAGGAGTACTACATCCCGATTCCATATTCCCTGTTCAAATCGACAAGATTCCGATTAATATTCGTAACACTTTTGAGCCAGAGCATAAAGGCACCATGATTCTAGCATCCACAAAAGGTTATGATATTCCCAAGGTAACGGGTATTGCGGGAAGAAAAGGTAACACAACCATTTCCCTCAAAAAAGCTATGATGAATGCCGAAATAGGCTTTTGCCGTAAGGTTTTAAGTGTGCTTGAAAGAAATGGATTGTCAGTTGAACACGTACCTACCGGCATAGATACTATGAGCATCGTTCTTTCCGATGCAGGTCTTAAGGGCGTTGATGAAAACAAACTTATAGACGATATTAGAGGCGCGGTAAATCCCGACCATATAGAAATAACCCATTCTCTTGCTCTTATCGCCGTTGTAGGACACGGTATGGCTAATAGCCGTGGTATTGCAGCAACGGTCTTTACAGCACTTTATAAGGCGGGCGTTAACGTAAGAATGATAGACCAAGGTTCAAGTGAGCTAAATATTATCGTTGGCGTTGAGGAAAAAGATTATAACGCATCTATTAAAGCTATATATTCTGCATTCTTTGATTGCTAAAAGTAGTTAAGCGCAAAATAAAACCGATAGGACATTTCCTATCGGTTTTTTATTTAGTTTTCTATTAATATGTCGTGGAGTAATTTGTAAAGCTCGGGAGCCTTGGTATTCCAGTTGTTTTTAACGGAAATGGCTAGGGTACGACTTTCTACAATCATTTTAAGGTCGACTATAGTTTTAGTCATATCTTGTATTTTTAGAGAAACTGTAAAAGTGCCGTCTTCATTGTGGAAGTAGTCAGCCGTAAATTCTTGACGCTTTCTATAAGAGAGGCGATTTTCCTTCAAAAAATCTTTAATTTCATTTTGTAAAGATAAAGGAATATCTTTGTAGAAGTATGCAAGACAGTTTCTGCCGTCCGTCGTTATGGATAGAAGGGGGCTATTCAAACCCGAAACGTTGGTTTTACTAATAAAAGCACTGGTAGTCAACTCGTTAATAACTTGTTTACAATACAAATAGGGCATCCAAGTATTATCTACACAACAAAGAGAGAGAAATAATTCTTCTGCAATAGGCATTTCAAATTTCTCTAATATGAACAAAACTAATAATTTATTGTTAGTGCTTTCGTCGTTCATTTTTCTTCCTTCCCAAGTGTGCGAAATCAATTATAACATAATAAAAATTTTTTGGGGCAAATAAAAATAAAAAGGCCCGTTAAAAATTTTTAACGAGCGCCTTTTTTAACTATATATTGTGGTGTGGATAACTAAAAATCACAAGCCATTTTAATCAATATTAAAAGCAAGTATTTTCATATAGTCGAAGGAAAAATCTGGTTCCCAACTCCAGGCTTTCTACACTTTGACGTTCATTAACGCCATGTATTCTAGCGCCGTCTTCAATGGTTTTTTCAAAGGGAGTAAAACGGTATACGCAGTTTGTTAGGTTGTAATAATGTTTTGCATCGGAAGCGGCAATAAATGGATATGGTGCCGCAATATAGCCACTAAATACTTCGCCTATAGTTTGTTGTAAATCTTTGAAGGCTTGGGTATTAATGTCACTTACGGGACTGGGGTCGATAGAGCCTTCAAGCATGGATATTTTGACGTTTTTACCAGCAATTTTTTGGATGTAATCTTTTACTTGCTCAACCGTTTCCCCGGTGTTGATACGGCTGTTAACAGTGCCTGTAGCAACTGGAGCAAGTGTATTAGGAGTATGCGCTCCTTTAGTTTGTGTAGGAGCTAAAGTAGTGCGCATAAGTCCGTTTGTAAAAGGGCTAACAAGGGTGAGGACTAGTTTTAATATAGGGGAAAGTATGTCGCGATTTACGAGGGCAAGCTTAAACCCAAAATTCATGTGGGGAGCTATGGTCTTAAACATATCTTTCGTAGGTTGAGTCCAGTAAGCTCTTCTTTTGCGTTTCTCAATTTTATACAATGCCTCGCTTAGTAACCCAACGGAGGTGCGTCTATCTGGTGCAGAACTGTGTCCACCATCTTTTTCAACCTCTAAAATATAATCGGCGTAGCCTTTTTCACAGGTACCTATTAATGCAATCTTATTATTTATTCCCAGCATTTTTCCGTCTAGGATGGTGCCACCCTCGTCTAGAACGTATTCTAACTTTACGTTTTGGCTTTCCAAATATTTGCTAATTTCTAGTGCGCCGTAAGTACCGCGTAGTTCTTCGTCGTGACCAAAGCAAAACATGATAGTACGCTTGGGATAACGTCCGTCTTCTAATAAAAGCTCCAAACCTTCCAAAGCTACTATCATTTGAGATTTCATGTCTTGAGAACCTCTTCCGTAAATATAACCATCTTTAATTATTCCGCTAAAAGGGGGAACCTCCCAGCCTTCTTCGGGTGCCGGAACTACGTCTTGGTGAGCAAGAATAGCGCAAGGGAGCAAGCTTTCGTCACTGCCCTTAACGGTATAGATGACTGCGTATTTATTGATGTTTTTCTTTTGGGCTACAGCCATGATTTTTGGGTAACATTTTTCCAAATACTCTTGATATTCATAAAAAATAGAACCATCACAATCGTTATCTTTTAACGTAACGGTGGGTATTTTTACGGCGCCAACGAGGTGGTCGGCAACTCTATTAACGTCAATTTCATGGGCTACGTAGTTGCGGTCTTCAAGTTTGGGCTTTCTGGTAAGAAGGGTTCTTATAACCATAAAAAGAACGAGAGCTACAAATAATCCTAAAACGCTATAACCTATAATTTGAGGCATAATTACTTCTCCTTGTATTTTATTGCATTATACAACTGTTTGAATAAAAAATCAATAGCTGAGTGATGCGCTGTATAAAATAGCATAACCTATTTCATGATAGACAGACCAATAGCAAAAAGCGGTAAAAATCGACAAAAGTCTGCTTTTAATTTTGCGATTAAGTCAATTATCCGTCAAAATGGGGACAAATTGCGCAAAAAATGTCGACTTCAAGTACGATTGTGTGAATAAAGGGGTAGTTATCCACAATTTCACGCCAAGTTATCCACATTGAAGTATGTTTATCCACAAAAAAATGGGAGAAAAATACTTAAAAAAACATTTTTACCATTTTAAGTATACCAAATAAAGGGTATTTTGATTATTTAGGGTACCCTTTTGGAAGATAAAAAATAGTATTGTTTTTTTTATCAAAAACGAGTGAAAATTGTATTATTATTTCTTGAGGTTAAAAAACGTATAAAATGAGGAGAAAAAGTCTAAATTCTCACTTCGGGTGCCTCAAAAATATTCCTCCTGCATTAAACGACAAGCTCACTCTAAATATAGTAAAATTTTAGTATATTAAATACGTATAATCTTACAATCAAAATTGACAATTTACGCGCGCATATAGTAAAATAAATAACAAGCGTTTTCAATACGCCTAAATAATAAGGAGCAAAATTATGCATATTTCAAGAGCCTTTTTTAAGTTGAGCGATCTTTTTAATCACCCATTGCGTAATTATAAGCGTTATCCAGGCGTTGTAGTGGAAAGAAATTTACGTTATTCCATGGCTCACAAGATGGATAATAAGTTTGACGTATATTATAGTCCAAAAAAGAAGGATGGTCCCTATCCCGTACTATTTAATATACATGGGGGCGGTTTCGTGCGTGGTGGTAAACAATACCGTTCCGGCTTCGCAAAGCGTTTTGCAGACAAGGGGTGGTTTGTCGTTAACATAGACTATCGTCTTGCTCCTTACGGCACGTTCCCAGCGGCAACCGAGGATAGTATTCTAGCACTAAATTACGTTAATGCGTTAAAAGATATATATGATCTTGACCTTAATAAAATAGTAATCACGGGTGACTCTGCCGGTGGATATTACGCAGCACATTTGGTTTCTGCAATATATTCTAAGAGGCTTAGAGACTCTTTAGGTTTACCGGCATATAAAGGGATTAATCCTCGTGGTTTAATGACGTTTTGCGCTCCTTTTGACGTTATAAAATGCTTTACAGCGCCCACACCTTTTGATATAAGCGTAGATATAACTAATTGTGTATTTGGTACACATTATCGCGATAATCATATTCCCAGTGAATTCCCCTTCAAAGACGAAGACGTCAACATATTAAAGAACGTTAATGAAGAGTGGTGTGAGAGCCTAATTATAGCAGCCCAAAACGATAGTTTTTGTGGCGGTCAAATAGAGGATATGCTTGTAGCATTGGGAAACGCTGGGGTATCTTACGATTATTTTATTGCTAGGGCTAGGGGAGACGGTCACTGTTCTCATTTACTGCCATTCATGAAAGGAACTCCGGCTATAATGGCAAAAGCGGACGAATTTTTGGATAAAATTAAGGCAGAATAAAGTAATTAAACATATTTTAATAATTGCGTGTTAAAACGAATCGAATACAATTAAAGAGGCATTTGATGGCAAAAAATCGAGTAAAGAAAATGGAAATGGAGGAAGAGCCATTCAAGATTGATATGAAAAACATATCGTTCAAGGAATTTTTCTCCTGCGTAAAAGGGTATGGGGTACCAACGGTACTAGCGCCTTTTTTTATAGTACTAGAAGTAATTTTGGAAGTTTTTATTCCTATCATTATGGCAAGCTTGATTGATAAAGGGATAGGAAATGGTCAAATTCCTCCCAATCTAAACGAAGTATGGAAATACGGCGGAATCATGCTTGCTCTCGCTTTTGGTGCATTGATTACGGGTGTGTTATCTGCTAGGTTTGCGGCTGTAGCATCGCAAGGATTTGGTAAAAATTTGCGTAAAAAATTGTTTAACGCAGTTCAAAGTTTTAGCTTCCGTAACGTAGACAAATTCTCACACGGCAGTTTGATAACCCGCCTAACGACCGACGTAACCTTTATTCAAAACACCTTTATGATGTTAATTCGTATAGCGTTTAGAGCTCCGGTTATGTTCGCGTTTAGCATAGCGATGGCTATGAGCATAAACGTTAAGCTAAGTTTGATATTCGTTGCAATAGCACCTTTAATGATTGTCGGTATAGCTATTGTCGGCGCTATCGTTTTCCCGCTATTTGGAAAGATGTTCAAAAAGTTCGACAAGATGAATAGCAGATTGCAGGAAAACTTGCGAGCAATACGAGTAGTAAAAGCTTTTGTTAGAGAGGACCATGAAACAGAAAACTTCCGTAAGACCGCGGCTGATATACAAAAGGCGCAAGTTAGGGCGGAAAGGGTTATGGTTTATTCTCAACCAATGGTGCAACTCTTCATGTATGCTTGTATGGTATGTGTAATTTGGTTTGGCGGAAACATGGTATTAAACGACACGGGAATGACGCTTGGAGAATTAAACTCGTTTATTTCCTATATTAGTCAAATACTGATGTCACTCCTAACCCTTGCAATGATATTCGTAAATATTTTTATGACTATGCAATCAGCGGCTCGTACCTCGGAGGTTTTGTCGGAGAGTCCCGATATTAACGACGAAAACGCTGATAAGAACTTACAAGTGGCAGATAGTTCCATAACCTTTGAAAACGTAAATTTCGGTTACACAAAGGGTGAAGATAAACTGGTTCTTAGGAACGTAAATTTGCAAATTAATGCTGGAGAAACGGTAGGTATCATTGGTGGTACAGGCTCTAGTAAAACAACGTTAGTTCAACTTATTCCCCGCCTTTATGACGTAAGTAGCGGTAGTGTAAAAGTAGGCGGAAGAGATATTAGAGATTATACCATACATACCCTACGTGATAGTGTTGCTATGGTACTACAAAAGAACGTACTGTTTAGTGGCACCATAAAGGAAAATCTAAAATGGGGTAATGAACATGCAAGCGATGAAGAAATTATTTCCGCTTGTAAAGTGGCGCAAGCCCATGATTTCGTTACGAGCTTTCCTAACGGCTACGAAACCGATTTAGGTCAAGGCGGTGTAAACGTTTCCGGTGGTCAAAAACAACGTTTGTGTATAGCAAGAGCGCTAATTAAGAAACCCAAAATAATGATTTTGGACGATTCGACTAGCGCGGTTGACACTACTACGGATGCGCGTATTAGACGTGCTTTTAGGGAAGAATTAAAGGGCACTACGGTAATTATAATAGCTCAGCGTATTACTTCCATTAGTGATTGTGATAAGATAATAGTAATGGATAAGGGTGAAATAATTAACGTTGGAACTCACGATGAACTTTACGAGCATTCACCTATTTATCGTGAGATTTGTATTTCTCAACAAAAGGGGGTTAAGTAATATGCCGGGACCTCAAAATAAAAAAATTGAAAAGCCGAAGAATCCAATCAAAACCTTTAGAAAGATTTTCAGTTTCGTAGGTAAATATAAGTGGCAACTTCTAATCGTTGTGTTTGCTACAATTGGCGCAGTAGGCGCTAATTTGGGTGGTACCTATATGTTACAAGGTGCGTTGTCTATCATTGAAACCTACAATCCCGCAGTAGATAGTTTGGAAGAAACTCTAATCCAACTCGGGACTCAAGTTGGTACGATAATAGCAGTTTATCTTGTAGGAATACTTTGCGCCGTCGTAAGTAGTAGATTGGTTCTAAACATTCAAACAGGCACCCTTCGCGCTTTCCGTGAGGCGATGTTTGAAAAAATGGAAAGATTGCCCATCAAATATTTCGACAGTCGTACAAATGGGGAAATTATGGCACGTTACACAACCGATACGGATGCTATACGTGAAATGATTTCTAACGGCATTCCTTCTATAATCAATTCCGCTTTGACGATAATAGGTGCTTTCGTAGTAATGTTAATCTTCAGTCCGCTACTAACGTTGTTCGTAATAGGTATGTTAATAGTAATGCTTTTTGCCGTTACGATAGTAGGAGGCAAAGGTTCTAAATACTTTATCAAACAACAATCGTCACTTGCTACCGTAAACGGTTATATCGAAGAATACATTAGCGGTCAAAAAGTCGTACAAGTATTTTGTAGAGAGGAAAAGGTAAAAGAAGGCTTTAATAAAGTTGAACATGAA
>JAZSLG010000050.1:0-16438 GCA_045535235.1 Candidatus Stercoripulliclostridium sp. | reverse complement strand
TCTTTCTTTTTCTAATTGCTTTCTTATTAACTCTTGTTTTTCTTGTTCTTCTTTTCTTTTTAGTTCCTGCTTTTCCCTTTCTTTTCGCAATTCTTCTCTTCTTTTCAACTCTTCTTCAATCGCTACTTCTTTTTTGTTCTGCCAATCCAAAAATCTTGAATCAAACCCATTAATAGAAAACTCACCATTAACAACGCATAAATCTTTCAACATGGCTTTTTCTTTATAAATTTCTGAATATCTATCTAATTTATAAACTTTTTTATCCAAACGGTATTGCATGATTACATTTCCATCAACTAAAATAAAATCATTATTTTTAGATTCGTTTAATAAAAAACGTTTCAAAAACGAAACACCGTTTTCTCTTAGAAACAAAGTTTCTTCACCAACAACAAGCCATTTAATTGGAATTTGCTTTAGTGCATATTCTCTTTGCAATTTTTCAACATGTCCCATAGTTGTCCTTGAATCGCCCATCTCAATAACAAACGATTCGTTTTCTTTTGAACAAAAAACGGGAGAATAATGATGCTTTAAAAGTTTAAATTCCGTTTCTACTTTATAACCATGAGCAGTAAAATGATTAAAAAGCTTTATCCTTAATTCTTTCAAAGTGGCACTATCATTCTTATCAAACTTATCATAGTCACACTCAGTATTCGTCAAATGCGCAAAATAAGCAGCCTTTTTGTCACCGTGGCAATATCTTAAAACTGGATTTTCGCAATGTGAATCAATGCATAGTATTTTTTTGTTTCTACTATACTTTCTAACTGCCTTTTCTAATTCATAATTCAGCGATATTTCATATGCGCTCACTATTTTATTGTCTATAATTGCCTTATCCATAAAATGTTAATCCTATTCCGTAGAGATAATCAAACTTTTTATTGAATCAATCTCGTATTAAACCGCCGTTTATTCTAGTTTTTAATAGAATAAGGAATTGAGAGTCATGCAACGCAACACTCAAAATTTTAATAATTTATAAACCCAACTTATCAAATAAAATCTTATTCCTCTTTTTCGCGTCATTGAGTATTTTATCGTATGTCAATACCTCTATATATTGGTTGTCCTTCATTCTAAACATTCCCAAACCATCGATTGTTTCGTCAAAACCGTAAGTAGACTGCAATTTATCTTTATAGTTTTCTAACATGTCACAAATAACATATAAATAGAATTTCGTGTGATTATCCGTTCTTATTATTCTACCATTTTTGTCCGTGACAGTGTTAGTCTTTATCTTTTGCATATACTCAGTAATTTGTTCAACAGGATTATTTGTGTTTAAATCTCGTCGCATTGGTTTTTTCAACTCAAAGATCACTATTGTATCATACGCCGTTCCATTATTTTCAGTTTCCAACATTGCAACACTTTTATCAAACAACATAATGTCAGGACGCTCTTCTCCGATATTGTTATTAAAAGGAATGTCCGATGATGCAAAGAAGAAATACGCCAATCTCTCATCAATAAGCCAAAGATTATGCTCCTCATAACTAATTTCATCTGAGGTTTTTTTCATTGGATATATCAAGTTATGCATAAACTCTTCCTTGGAATATTTATCATCGGATTTTTTCTTCAATCCAAAATCAAACAGGTCTAATATCGATTTTCTATGAGCAATATATTTCGCAAGAATAGACTTGTTTTCATCACTAATTCTTGCTATATGTGTCTCAAATTTACTTTTATACTCTTCTACCCCCAGACTATCTGTTTTTAAGGCGGACAACAAGGATTCGCCCATCGTCCTATTTTCATTTTCAAAATCTCTTGATAACTGGTATAAATATGTATCCAACTTATCGTCAGTCAACCCCGGCTTAAATCCTACAACCTTCTCTTCTGCATATTTTAAAAGATGTCTATATTGCGGTGCTGCGGTAGTAATATAATTTCTAACCCTCTTTCTCTTATTTTCTATTATTGGTGCTAAATATTCATTTAATAATCCCTTAACTATCTCTATAGCTTGCTCTACTATTTTTCTTATTGTTATAACAGGGAATAAACTTTCAGCACTTTCTTCTGGAATAGAAAAAGAAAGTCTATTCATATCAACATTTTCGTCTAAATATGTAGATGTTATCAATCCTACGAACCAAAAACTTTCTTCTCCATCATTTATAATACCGTCTAAATCTAAAATATATTTACTAATGTCCTTAGTATCTACTAAACGATTATTTGCGCATAAATAAAGTTTATGTTTATCCACCAAATCTGCCGCAGCTTTAATTTTTTGCAACTCAAATTTAGTATTTTCAATCTCATACTCTATTTTGTCATTCTCAATTTTTACCTCTTTATTAAAAACATCGTTTACCTTAACAACTTCCCCCAGATTGTCTTTAATAGAAATTTCCGGACAATCGCTAGTTAAAAAATATCCAAAACAATGTTGTATTAACTTTATTGCAATTGTTTCTAATTTTATTGGCGCATTTTTTTGGTACCCACTTTTAAATCCGCAAAGTTTCACCATTGTTAAAATGGAATTTTTATCGCTTATCACCACAGCATCTTCAACACTATTACTACTCAGTGAAAATATAAATTTTCTGCTGTAAATACTATTATCCTTCACGAATAAACTATCTATTTCAGCTCTTTCAAATGCCTTTAACCAAGAAAATCTCCCGACACCTTTTCCTCCAAATTCTATTTTGTAATCAGAATCAGACTCCATAAAAGAATCAAAATTCGCATCATTAAAACCTATTCCATTATCGGTAATAGTAATATTATCTATACGACCAACAATTTCTGGAGAAATTGTTGGCTCTCTTTCAATATAAATTTCTATGTTTCCGTGCTTATTTTCAGTCTCCCATATCGCTTGGATTGAGTTTACAACTGCTTCAAAAAGCGGCATCAAAGACTTATGTTCAGGCAAATTATAATTCTTAACTCTTCCTTTAACATTAACCCCAAACTTTCTCATATTTATCTCCTAATATTTTTATTTTTTCTAATATTTCTTCATCTGCTGGGCAGAAATCGTAGTTAGGAATTTCTGCCGGGGTTATCCATTTTATATCATTGTGTTCCAGTTTTTGTGGAACGCCTTCGGCTATTGTTGCATTAAATAACGTTAAATGCACGATAATATCAGGATATTCGTGGATAACTTCCATAAAAATATCTCCAACGTTAAGCGTAATATTTAATTCTTCTTTACACTCTCGGATTAAAGCCCGTTCCTTCGTTTCGCCTTTTTCAACCTTGCCGCCAACAAACTCCCATAAAAGAGCTCGTGCTTTATTTGCAGGTCTTTGACAAATCAAAAACTTATCCTTATCCCATATAAGCGCCGCAACAACTTCCGTCATACGATTAATTCCTTGATTTTATCTATTAGTAGTTCTCTATTTTTATTTTTTAGTTCGCACTCCCAAATGCGAACAACTTTCCAACCTTTCTCAGTTAAAAGTTTTGTAATTTCTTCATCATGCGCTTTATTGTAATTTCGTTTTTTATCCCAAAAATCAGAATTCTCTTTAGGAGTAACGTTACGACAATCATGCCCATGCCAAAAGCAACCATCTACGAAAACCACAATTCGTTTCTTAGGAAAAACAAAATCCGGTTTTCCTTTCAATGGGTAAGTTCTACGCCAACCAGTAACGTGTAATTCCTTAAATATTTTTATAAGCTTTAGCTCCGTAGTTTTTGTATTTTTGCTTTTTACTGCCTTCATAACTTCGGAGCGCTTTTCTTTTGAAAAAACGTCACTCATATTAACCCTAAATTAATTTATTAGTTTTCTTTAAGAATTTAGCTGGGATTGAGTTTTCAAGCTCCCAAATTATGCTCATTGGTCTAGACCCAGTATGGCTAGAATACTTAGCCTTTCCTAAGAAAACAAATGGCATAGGGCCGTGCTCGTCCGATTTAGCCTCTCTAACGAATAAAAGAACGTTTCCTGATTTACCATCCCTAGAACGATATCTCATCCCTGTGGCAGAAGTGTCCGAAGTAGTACTTTGGCTTTGCCAATGGAACAGCTTATCGCTTATAGAATAATCATGATAAGCAGTTGTCGGCGAATAATATTTATTTGCCTTATTTAACGTAATAAACAGTAAATCAGTATCCTTATCTTTTAAGTATTTTACACCTTCCGATACGGCATAATTTTCTAAAAAATCCAATCCCGCCAATAATTGGGTTCTAGTATAAGTTGAATAAAGTTCAAGCGTGGACTCAAAGCCTAAATCAACTTCTTCCGTAACTATATTTATATTCTCGTAACAATACTCAATAAGCTGTAAAAATTCTTCATAAACAGACTTATTTTTCTTAAACGCAATAACACCTTCCAATTCACTCGCAAAACCAAAGTTTTCCACTGGTTTTTCCCATACAGAAACGTAAAGCATTTTCCAGTACAATTGTTGCTTTTTCGTTAAATTATCCCACGATAATTCTTCAAGTTTATTAATATTTGCCCATATATAATCAATAAACTTCAATGAGTCAACCGTACTTAATCTGTTTAAGATTTTAGCAGCATCCTCTTTCAAGTCGCAATCTTCCACTTCAATCAAGCCAGCCTCTTCACAAAGAGAAAAATATGTATGCTTCTTATTATAGAACTGTCTTGGTTCAATGCCGTAATGATGACAGAAATTATAAATTGTCGGTTTAAGCCCTGTATCATCTTCAAACGTGGATAATCTAACAACCAATCCCGTCTTTGTATTGATTGATTTTTTAATGTTTGCTAATATGTACTCTTTAACTTTCTTTTCTAATTGAATATAACATCCTTTAGGCGCAGAAACGAAACCATTTTTTATTTCACTTGCAACGTTTCTATTTGTATTTGACAAAAGCGCCGCAAACTTGCTCTCAAAGTTGTAATTTTTATTTGCCTGTCCAATAAAATCAAGCACGGTCAAACATTCTTTCCCTTCACTTAATCTAAGACCACGACCAAGCTGTTGCAAAAAGACTGTAAGCGACTCAGTTGGACGCAAAAATAATATAGTATTAACTTCTGGAATGTCAACGCCTTCATTGTAAATATCTACGATAAAAATAAAGCGAATCTCACTTTTTTCCAATCTTTGTTTTGCCGTACTTCTTTCCTCGTCACCGGTTTCACTAACAAGATAAATTGACGGAATACCATGCTCGTTAAAGAAGTCGCTCATAAACTTAGCGTGCTCTTTAGAAACACAGAAACCAAGACCTTTAACGGCGTTCATATCCGTAATGTATCTATTTAGAGATTCGATTACCATTGCAGCACGCTTTCTCGCCACAGCATAATCAAAAGCGTATACGTTAGTAAGTTCGGATTTACTATATCCTCCCCTTTCCCATTTTAAGGTATCTAAATCAACCGTATCCGTTACGCCAAAATATTGGAATGGACATAATAATTTTCTATTTATTGCTTCTGGCAAACGAATTTCAGCGGAAATACGATTATTAAAATACTCAAGTATGTTTTTACCGTCCATACGCTCAGGCGTAGCCGTCAACCCCAACAAAACTTTCGGTTTATAATAACTGAGAAGTTGTTGATATATCGGCGCAGCCGCATGGTGGAACTCATCCACGATTATGTAATCATAAAAATCCGGAGACGTTATCGACGTTAAATCTTGTGAATTAAAAGTCTGTACGGAAACAAATAAATTATTTAAGCTTTCAGGTTTATATTTACCAACAAAGAGCTCGCCAAAATTAGCGTCTTTTAAGACACCTCTAAAGCAATAAACACTTTGTTTTAATATTTCTTCTCTATGCGCAACGAATAATAAATTCGCCGGACGACCAAGTTTTTTACAAAAATTTTTATAATCAAAAGCTGAAATAACCGTTTTACCCGTTCCTGTTGCCGCAACAACAAGATTCTTATAGTTATTTCTCACTTCTCTTTCAGCTTTTATTTTATCTAAAATCTCTTGTTGATATGGATACGGCGTTATATCAAAAGTATATTGTTGGTCAGGATTGCTCTCAAAATACTTTTCGGCTTTCAATGCTTTCTCCAATCTTTCCTTTTGTTCTTCATCGTAAACTTCAAAATCTGGAGAATTCCAATAACTTTCAAACGTGGCAGATATCTTGCTAATAGTATCCGGCAAATCTTGTTTTGTCACTTTAATATTCCACTCTAATCCGCTGGATATAGCAACGTTTGACAAATTAGACGAACCTACGTATGCCGTTGTATAATCAGTTTCTCTATAGAAAACATAGGTTTTTGCATGCAAACGCGTTCTTTTCGTATCATAAGAAATCTTTACTTCTGTGTTTTGAAGTTTCCTTAATTCTTCAACGGCTTTAACGTCTGTTGCTCCCATATATGACGTAGTAATTATTCTAAGTTTTCCGCCGTTATTAGTAAATGTTCTAAGTTCATCAATGATAAGTCTAAGCCCACTCCATTTAATAAACGAAACGAGCATATCAATTTTGTTGCAAGAAACTATTTCTTTTTTAAGCTCTGTAAACATCTGCGGTTCGTTTACAGCACCCGTAAACAATGAACTTTGGGATAATGACGTAACAGGTCTCACTATTTCCGCTTTTTCGTTTAAAGCGTAAATAGTATTCGTTTTATCAAGTAAAGCAAGAAGTTGCTCTGCACGCTCGTCAACCGACATGCCGTCAAACACGTCTTCTCTAGTTTCCGTCTTTATAGTGGAAACTATCTTGTTTGCAAGCGCAATTTGGGTTTGAATATTTCCGCCGTTATCGACAAGATTATCCAAGCCCTTTTCAACTATTTGAGCAATGTATTTTGCAAGAATTTTAGACGCTTCAGCCTCGTCTATAGTTGCCGTTTTCGTCAACTTATCCGTTTGAGAATCAATCTGAATCCCTAAATCCCTGCTTATTACTTTTTCATACAAACCTGTTTTTAACATACAAAGTTTACTCCATAAGATTAACTGCTTCTAATCCGCTTAAATCCACCGTATAAGATATATCAATTATTCCCTTAGGCAATACACCGTCTACGAAAGACTGTTCTATTACTTTAGGGAAATTTTCATCAACTACGTATTGATACATAGAGTGCAAGATAAAGGTTTTATTTCTGTCGCTTTTACCAACGCCAAAGCCTTTCTTTTCTAGCGCTTCGTTTATAGCAGCAACGTTATAACCCAACAATCTTAAATCTCTAACCAAAGAGTTTATAGATTCTCCTTGTCCCGCCGTTAATTCAAAAGTACAAAAAGTCAAATACAACTTTTTATTCAAGTTTGATAATTGATATATGCTACTAATCGTAATTTCCTTTTTCGTTCTGTTAATGCTTGATTTTACTTCCACGAAAGAATCGTCAAGTTCTATATCGTAAGACGACTGATTAGGTCCGTTCCACTTAGGATTCAAGCCTTTTTGAGCATAATATCTTAAAACAGCAAGCTCGCCTATCACGTCGTATACTCTCTCGTCTACAGACCTATTACCCAACAACTCTTTCCACGAAGCCCACCATTTTACTGGAGATGCAAGTAATGCTTTTCTGTATTCTCCGTTGTCTCCGGGATTAACGAAGTCGAAACACAAATTAGTGAAAGCTGAATCCATAGAAGAACTCTTTGAAGATAATACGAGAACTTTATGATTTTCTCCGTTTATACCGATTTGCTCACAATAAATCGCCGCGTTAGAAAAATCCTCTCTAACGTCGTCCCCATCGTAAAGAATAGCAACACCATACCCTTCAAAAGTTTTAATCGTCCATGCTGGATACGAATCTTTTAACGATTCTATTTGCTGCATTTTATTATAAATATCTAATTTCCAGTTAGATTTAATCTCTTCAAATAGTTCCATCCACGTTACCTCTAGGCAATTTTTCGTCTAATATTTTATCTAAAAACGAATCAATCCCGCCTTCCACTAAAGTAGGTTCAACAACGAACATTTTAGCGTAATATAACATCATAAGCGCCCTAAAGTCATCTTGTGAGACTTTACTTTGTGGGCATCTTTCCGCCATCTTTTTAAGAAGCTTTCTGGTAACTTCTACTCTGTAGCCCTTACCAGCTCTTTCTAAAACTTGACTTATTCGCCCGGAACCATATTTTTTTAACACTTCATACGTGCTTTCAACGTCACCTTGCCAACCTAAGTGTATCCACCACCAAAGTTGCTTTATCCAAATACGCTTAGTATGCTTATACACTCTGTCATGGCTAAAATAAACGCCAAATCTATCGTTCGACGGTTCTCTTAAATACGTAATATCTAAAAAGACACGCACCGATAAATATCTCCAAATATCATCAT
The DNA here is from genome assembly GCA_045535235.1 of Candidatus Stercoripulliclostridium sp. Lineage (GTDB taxonomy): Bacteria > Bacillota > Clostridia > Christensenellales > DTU072 > Stercoripulliclostridium_A. Next base: position 8,158 of record JAZSLG010000050.1, on the reverse strand, counting down.
CGTTTGCATATATAGGATTTAATTTATACTCGTCTTTAAGCAATAATTCATACAATGCCAAACCGACTCTTAAATCAATTTCATAGCCGCCTTTATTTTTACACTTAGAATATTCGGCAAAAATTTTATCTCTAATTACGCGATATTCGGCGTCTACTTCGTCCGAAAATTTACCTTCTTCCCATCCTTCAAGCAAAGTATTAAAAGCTTCTTCGCTATTCTTTTCAATACCTTCAACAATCTTTTTGGCTTCAGTATTATTCATTCTTTTCCAAATCATTGCAAAGCCCCTCCGCACATTGCGTTAATCTCTCTTTGAAGTTCGGCTAATAGTTTTTCATCAGTTAGGCTTACCATTTTATCAAAATCTAAAAATTGAAGCATCCCACAGAAATGGCACATAACAGCACAAACGCTAAACTCTTCAAATTCATCAGAGCCGTTAAAAAGGCTACGAATAATATCTCCATCTTGCATCTTTAACTTTTTAATAACTAAAAAATATACCGATGCTATTATAGTACACAAAAATTCTGCATCCTTACCAGATTTAGGATATGTTTTGAATTTTTTATTAAGAAAAACCGTAATACAGTTGTCAAATCTTTCAACTTTAGGGTCTTCCCAATCTAAAGTAACCCACCAAAGTGGCTTGTCGTCTTCTTTTACCTTTATTATTGGGAAAGACAAATGGTCGTCGTTAAGTAATACACTTTTTGTTGCAACAACACCAATAGAGACACCACTATCATTCATTAAAAAGCTTTCTTCTTCCGACACGGTTTCTGCAGGAGATTCTACAAACGCATGTATCGTTAAGTTAAGAATTCCTTTAATCATTTCTGGAGAAAAAGTCTGCCTGAGTTCAAAATTAATTCCGTCAACGGAGTTAAGAATACAACTATCCGCTTGCATTGTACTGGGGTTCGACCAAATTGCATAAAAACCTATTTTAGCACCACTACATGCAACGCCGTCCTTCCCATACAATTTTTTAGGCGTCTTCAATCGTATTGACGTTCGCATTGTCATACCGTTATTTTGAACAAGCCAAGTTTTCTCTACAGGATTACGCAAAACCCCAGACTCGTCAGTTTTTAAGGCAATGTCATTATAACTAAAAACAAGTTCTCCAATATCAATCCCAAAATCTTTTGCATTAGCTTCATTTAAAGTTGGATAAAAATATAATTCTTTCATTAATTATCCTCCTCTTTTTTCTCTTCGCAATCTATTACAAAAGCAAGTTTTTTGTCGGACGATTCTATTTCAAAGGAACCACTTATTTTATTAGCGTCCCCCTCAATTAAAACCTCATTATTTTTCTCAACAGCAACCAGCTTATTGTCCTTTTCTTGCGTGGCTATAATAAGGCCTACAACTTTCAACGGATATGCTGTCCCTATTTTTTCGACCCATTTTTCAGCATCTATAGCAACTTCAGAAGAAACCTTAGTTTTTATAGCAACCATAGTCTTTTCTTTTAATTCTAATTCATATAAAACTTTTATACGCCCTTCAGGAGTGATACTTGTCCCTTTTGTTAAGAAAGTGTATCTCTTTTCACTCTTAGAAACTCCACCACCAGAGCCTTTGGGCTTAGATTTTTTACCAAGAGGGAACAATTTTTCACCCAAAACACCTGCAAACTCACTCATATCAGACTCGCCATGCGATTCTGCTTGTTCTGGATTATAATAATTTTTAACAGAAGATTTAACAGACTTTTTAATGAGATTTACACACTTAATCTTCATTTTCGAAGGGTCATCATCCCATTTCATATGGTCTGCCTCTTCTCTTTCCCTCAAATAGTCGCCTAGTTTTTCCGGTCCCGCGCCATAATCTTCAACAATATTAATATCTGGAACAAAAAACGTTACTAATATTTCATCCGGTTCCACCAAAACTTCATTATCTACCCAATTCTCCTCATAGTTTAACACCATACCCAATTCTCTGGTACACAGCGAAATACTCTTGTTGAATTTAATGAATTCATCATCACTTAAATTCATATAAACATTGGGCGGAAGTAAAAGCTCGTTTTTCTCTAACTCTTCTCTTTGAATTTTTAAAAATGCAACGTGCCCAAATTTACATAAATGTCTCTTATAATATCCATTAGTTTCTCCGGATAAAATTTGAAATTCGCTTTGATGCGTTGCTCCTTTCAATTTTGCATAAGCTGTTGAATACAATTCTTGTACTAGCCTAAATATCGGATATAAATCGTCTTTACCTATCAACTCACCATTAATATAAGCATTTAAAAATTTTCGACCATACTTCCTTAAACCAAAATTGTTTAAAATTGGAGCATACCATTTTTGTACAGCATATTTTAAATAATTAGAAACTGAGGACAGGAATGAACAACGGTCAATCATTGATTCTTCTCCCTTAAATCCTGTTTTAGCCTCTTCCATTATTGCTTCTTCATCAATGTATGGAATAATTATTGATGTCCCCGTTTCATTTTCCGCGAAAGGCTCTATACCAAAAACCCCTAAAAAGTCACCTATTATTTCCTCGTTAGTAATAGGGCAAATATCACCTGTAGACGAGTCTTTTTCTCCCCACCATGCACGTCCTGCCGAATTATTGACCTTATTTCTTAATAATGCATCCGGCTTTTTTTCATTTTCAATTAGCGTTAATATTAGTCTTGATTCATATATACCATTATCATTTTTTGTTCTAGAATAATAAATAACTATTCCTAATCCTAAACGATAATATACAGTTTTACCATAACCCCATTTGCCACCCGCGTTTGCTTTATCTTGGCCTTTACCCATTTCAAAAATCAAACGCAAGAAATTACTTTTTGTATCATTTGTACACTTACTTTTAAGTACTTCACCATTTAAACCATTAGTCTTCGAATCTCTTACTTCTAAAAAAGACAATTCTTTCCCTGAAAACCTTTCATTTAAGCGTTGCTCCACCAGTTGATTGTTTTCTGCACCTAGATACGGAGTAAGGTCATTATTACGAAACTTCCCCACATTGTAAAAAACATTAAAAACTAACGAATTGTCTATTGTCGCGTCAGAACTATTTTGAATGGATTCCCTTACTAATAAATCCAATGAAAAAGTATGTGCATTTTGCATTGAGTTCAACGCGGCTTCTCCGGAAAACCCTCCTGTTTCAGCCGTAGTTAATTCCTTTATGTCAAACATTTATATCTCCTCTTAGATTATGCTTAAAGTACTTGGGCCAACGTCATCCTTTCCGTCCCCAGAAACAATAATTGCATAAGCGATAATATCTTCTTTTGTTTTGATACTCTCTCTCGTTTCGTTTATAGCTTTAGTCGCATCTTTATCAATTCGGTAAATTAAAAGCAATGGATTATCCACTAATCCAAGTTTTCCTCTACTTGAATTAATTGGACGACAATGGTCTTTGGCTTCTTCATAAATTACCTTTTGCCAATCTGCCATATCGCTAACCTTAACGTCACATAAAGCGTCCGTACTGTTTCTCAAACGAGCTATATCAATATCTGGTTCGCCGATTACTTTTGAACGCATACTTTTTTTAATAGAATAATCGCCATAAGGTTTCCAAGTTGCATTTTCCGTATTACTATCACCCGCAACGATTACGATGTTCCAATTCAAATATTTCCCTTCAGTATTTGCTTTTTTAATAACTTCAAAAATTCTTTCTTGTTTGTCGTTGTAATGCTTATAGTCAGAAAGGAATCTAAATATTATTCCAGACGCAACATCTCTCCATAAGAGAGATTTAGAAGAATGCTCGCATTCAATAGGAACTTGTCCAATTTCTTCAAGCAATGAATCTAATGCAGAAATATTATCAGACAAATCGTCTTCTCTAAATTTCGTTGTTTCAAAAGCGTCGCCTTGATATCCTCCGCCCGTTTCTACCGCCGCTTGCATTTTTCTTTTAGCTGTAATTTTCAACTTCGATACGGAATTAGAATTTAAGACTTTAGGCCCAAATTCCTTAGGAGATTTTTTCTCCTTTACAAAATCATTAAATTCTTTTTTCAATTCTTCATCAATTTGCTGTAACAATTCAAAATGCTTTTTTGATTCATCGGATAACCAAATTCTTTGCAGTAACTCGTAGCCTTTTCTGTATCCAAACCAACGAGCCATCTGCATAAGAGTATCCGCTTGCGTAACGTTTCTCGCAAAATAAGTACAAACTAAACCTTCAATGGTTAAGCCTCTTGAAAGAGTGTTTCCTCCAAAAACTATAAATACCGGCGACTTACTCATCTTTGACAAAGTTTCTGAGTCTGGATATGCTATACGCATGTAGACGTCTTCTTCTGCATATCTTTGCGCGGCACAATTATCCACGCACAAATGAACACCGTTTTCGGCGTACTCAAAATCATCGTCGGCATCAAGTGCAATGTGGGTTATTGTAGATAGTATATTTCTAATGTCATCTGAAATTTTTTCAAAAGCTGGCATTTCATCAGGCAAACTTTCCTTAAAATCATAATCAGCGTATGCTTTGATTAAATCTTCTTTCGTGAACTCTTTAATTTCTTCTTCGTATATATCTTTGCACTCGGAAATAAATTTATCCTTATTGACAGTTCTTAACCAATCCAACACAAGCTTATATTCAACCATATGAACCTTAACTCTAGGAGAGGTATGTATAAGCATACTAATCGGCCTTTTCTTAGAAGACAAACGCATAACCGCTGCAGCACAAAAGAACCACTTTATCGCCTTTTCAAGCCCTTGTGGAATGAAAGTAATTTGCACCTTTGAACTGTTTAATTTTTTTAATTCTTCCGCATCAATTTGCCTTATAATATTTAATCCCGGATATACTTCTTTATTAGAATGGCTTCCGAATATTATTTTTTCACCAAAATAAGCCTTAGGCTCCGGCAAACTAAATATAAAATCACTTGGATACAAAGAATATCCATCTATTCTTTCGTTTAATATATTTGCATACGGCGTAGCTGTATAGCTTAAATAATTTATAGATTGCAACGGATTGCTTGACCTAACTCCACTCGCTAAGCAATTAGAAACCATATGTACGATACTTTCGTTTATCCTAGTTCTTTCAACGTCGTTTTCAGGTTCTTCATCGACTGCATTTTCCATTAATCTAGTATTGATACTTGCTTGGTCTGCTTCGTCGTCTATTACAATCAACCTAATCTTTGCGGCATAAGATTGATTACTATGCAACCATTTAATCAGTCTTTCAAGTCTGCCTGATTGTTTCAAGCAAACCATAACGTATTTTTCAGCAAAATCTTTTTTACCTAAAGCATTAAGTTTAAGCTCTTCTAAAGCAATTTGCTTCCCAGAATATGAATCGTATAAATGGTCATTATCACTGCCGTAATCCAATACGTGCCATTGAACGGAATCAGTATTCTTCAAATCCTTTTTAAAACGGTCTCTCGTTTGTATTCTTAAATTGTCAATCGAACCCGATAAAATTATAAAGAAATTCCAATCGTAATCTGCTGCCATTGAAGCCAACCCAACCATGTTTGCCGTCTTACCAGATTGAACACTACCCATTACAAGGCCTTTTCTTATACCGGTATCACGAGTAAGCTGATTTAATATCCAATGGGAACTTTCTTCCACGTCTTGAATCGCTTTATCCGTCATCGCACCTTTTAATGAGTCCTTATACGCTTTCCAGCTGGAAGTTACCCAGTTAGGTACGGCAAGATTCAACGGGTCGTTAACAGAAATACCCGTTGCTTGCTTTTTATCAACGTAAACCTTTTCTCTTTCTTCAACAACCTTCTTCCATTCTTGAATATTTTTAATACTTAACGGAATTATCCCTTGGTATTCTCTGAGTTCTATAAAATCTTCTTCGGTCAAGTTTTTCAACTCATCCCAAGTTTTACCTTTATTCATTTGTTCGGTAATCCATTGTATGTGTTTCATAAATTTCCTCTATCTCGTGAAATTATTTCTCTAAAGTCTCTATTATCTTATTTGCAAATGCTATCGCCATCAAAGGCGGAACGGCGTTACCAACTTGGCGCGCAACGTCGGTTTTATTACCTTCAAAATGATACCAATCCGGGAACGATTGAATTCTTGCTCCTTCTCTAGGAGTCAACGCTCTATTTTGTTCATAATGGATACAGCGCAAAGCAGAAGGCGTTGCTAAGTTGTTTGTTATCGTTGTGGACGGTTTATTTCTTTCCAATCTCCCATAAGTGTTACCATAACCGGAAGTTAAATAATATCTTCTATCAATTAAGCCTGCATCAACCTTAGCGTTAAAATCGTTCTTCCCTTCTCCTTCGGCAACGTTTTGTATTACTGTTCTGATTTTGTCTCCATAATAACCGCAGAAGTGCTGCGTTATTTCCTTACAGTCACCACGCATTAAGCGTTGATAATCATTCATAGGTCCTATAGTATACTCGGTTATATGTCCACCTTCTTTCACAGGAGGTAAATCCGAAATAGCTTGATAGATAGTAAGAGGTTCTTCACAATCTCCTTCTGGATAAATCCATTCCAAATCCAAATCCTTTCTTACGCCAATAATGAATACTCTTTCACGGTTTTGCGGAACGCCAAATTTAGCCGCAACCATAGTTTCATGAACTATTCTATAGCCTATTCTATCGAATTCACGCTTTAATACGTCCATTACTAAATCGCCATAGTGATCAATAACAGGTTCTTTCTTTATAAATTTTTTATCCCCTCTATGTTTTTCAACTTCTTCGTAAACGGTTTCTCCTTTTTCGTTCGTTTTATAGAAAATCTCCCTCATAGAAAGAATCCCTTTAACGTTTTCAAATAAAAACATTTTAGGCTTAATTTTTTCCAATAGCCTTAAGTATTGATTAGATAACTTGGCTCTATCGTCATACTTACGTTGTCCAACCGTACTGAATGATTGACAAGGAGGACCCCCTATAATAACATCCACCTCTTCGCCGTTTAATCTTTCTTCAATTTCTTTATCTGTAATACCGCAAATATCCCCTGCTATCATTGGAATATTGTCGCCGTAATTTTTCTTAAACGCTGCCACTGCTTGCGAAGCGAACTCGTTAGCAAAAACAAATTCAACGTTATCTCTTTTTTCAAATTGATTATTTACTAGATTATAATAAAATCCAAACGTTAATCCACCAGCTCCAGAAAACAAATCAACTACTCTATACTTGCTCATTTTAATAAATCATCCTTTTTTTCTTCTGCTCATTGTTTTCTGCTAAAATCAAAGTGATTTTAGCACAGTAAATATGACAACTTCCGTCATATTTTACAAATTCCTAATTATTATTTTCTCTCACTCGCCATAATGCCATTGGGTGTGCAGAGATGCGTTCTACTACTTCTTTATCTTCAAATAAAAGTTCGGGGAGATAGTTTTTGTTCGCAAATTCTTTTACAAACTCTTTTTCGTTGTCGTTAAAAACAAGCAAGCCCTGTAAAAACTCTTTAATTGAAGCGATTGCCACATCTTTTTTGAAACGGTCATTCTTGTTAAGCATAGGTTTTAATTGTCTATTAATATCTCTATCCGTAACACCGTCTAAAATATCAAGCGAAACGTCGCAAATACTAGCATCGCCACCGATACAGTTATAGAAGATTGTGCACTTTTTAAGCATTTCTTTATCTGCAATAATACCGCTTTCAATTAGCCCGTAAACGTCGTAAATATCCCTTGGCTTGCAACGCCCAATTAAAGCTGCAAGTTTGCTTCCGTATAATTCACAAGCACTTAAAACTTTCACCTTGACTTCACTTTCGGCAACGGGAGTTTTGATGCGTTTATCGTTCAATGGAAGAACGTGCTTTCTATCAAGATAATTTATTTCTATTTTGATATTGTCGCGATTACCTGCATTATTTATATATTGAAAAACTGCCGAATCTAAAGCGAAATATCTTTTACTTTGTGGCGAAAGCGAATAATTCTTTTGGAATAACGCCATTTGCAAGAAGTTCCACAATTCTTCTTTATCCTTTTCCATTTCTTCTTTTGTATCGCCAATATAGTCTAAGTCTATGTCAACGGAAAGTCTTGGAAGTTCACGATAAAACAAAATAATAGCCGTTCGACCTTTAAGAGCGAATTTTTCTTTCCATTTAGACGTAAATACAATCTCTAAAATATCCGCAAGGCGCATAACCTTTTCTAC
>JAZSLG010000138.1:0-15505 GCA_045535235.1 Candidatus Stercoripulliclostridium sp. | reverse complement strand
CGACATGGCTACGATCCGACTTGGTCAAACCAACGTGCAAAGGATAGTCGCATAGTTTTTTTAACTCTCGATATGCACTAACCGTTTCGATAACCGAAGAGCTTTTTACTGCAAGTACAAGCTTATCGGTACCGGCATCTTCCATTAAATGCGCGGTATCCAAACATAGTTGGGCTAATTCGCTTGGCGTTAACCTCTCCCCTTGAGAGCCTTTATTAACACCAACTCTAATAGGCACGTTTAAGGCACTTGCAAGCTTTGCGACCTCTTTAATACCCTCTTTTTTAAGATTTCCGGGATTTACGCGCAACTTATGCACACCCGCTTCAAGGGATTTTAATGCCAACCTATAATCGTAATGTATATCCGCGATAATTGGGATTGGACTCTCTTTAACCAATCGATTAAGACTCTTTACCGAACTTTCATCTGGCACAGACACCCTTACAAGGTCACATCCAACGTCATTTAACTCAAAAATTCTAGCAAGAGTCGCATCAAAATTGCTCGTCAACGTATCCGTCATTGATTGTATGGTTATAGGGGCGCCACCACCTATTTGAACGTTTTTGACCATTACGCTTTTTGTCATTTGTAAACCCCTTTTAACTTATGAATTGGAATACGTCTGCAAAAATTGCAAATCCGAACAATAGTACCATGCCTACCGTGTGAATAATTGCCTCCACCTTTCTTGGTATTGGCTTTTTGAATATCCATTCAATCAAAGTAAACACCATTCTGGAACCGTCCAATGCGGGAAGCGGTAACAAATTCATTACGGCAAGGTTAGCAGATACTATACAAACTACGTATGATATGGTCGCAAAACCACTCGAAACGGCGTCTTTCATTACGGTTATCGTCGTAACCGGTCCGCCTACGCTATTCATCGATATTCCACCGGTAACTAAGCTTCCCAAAATGGCGAGAATTTCAAACACTAGGAAAAACATAAAACCAAATGACCTACCTAGCGCGCTAAAGAAAGGAAGCTTTTTAGGTGCAGAATAAGAAGAGAATCCAAAGCCATATCTTGTCTCCACTTCGCCTGTCTCTTGGTTAACGCTTGGAACAAAGGTTCCGTCCTCCAGATATTCTCCAACTATATAATCGGCCTTATTTAGAGTAAGCTTTACCCTTTCGTTGTTGCGCAACACTACGACTTCGGTAGTATCACCTGCCTTTTGGAAAGTTTCCGTAGCATGCTCGGGCATAAGAACGTTAACTTGTTTACCATTTACGCGCAAAAAAGTATCTCCAACTTCCAAAACACCATAGTTTGCAGAGCTGTCGTAAACTTCGGCTACTTGAGGCAATACTTGTCCATAAACGGAAAAGAATATAACTATAATCATCCAACCTGATATTAGGTTCATAAAGGCACCGGAGAAAAGAACTATTAACCTCTTCCAAGGAGCTTGATTATTAAATGCCGTTGGACTTTCATTACCCTCTTCGTCTTCACCTTCAAATTGACAAAAACCTCCTAGCGGGAAGGGACGAATACTAAATATTTCACCGGTTTTTTTGTTTACCTTTTTGAAAATTTTTGGTCCAAATCCAATTGCGAACTCCAAAATCTTAAAACCGAGTAGCTTTCCCGCAACGTAATGTCCTAACTCGTGTACTACAACCATAAACATGAGTGCAAGCAATGCGAGTAGTATATAACCTACGTTTAACATTATTTCTCCAAAAGACGTTGCTAGAAGCATATTAACCCCCAATTATACTTAATATATATTCCCTTACTTTAGTATAAATACTCAAAACATCGGCGGGATTATTAATTTTTCCAACTCGAAATTCTTTAAGGGTTAGGGATATTATATCGCTAATTTGATAAAAAGATATTAAATTTTTAAGATATAGTTCAACGCAAATTTCGTCGCTAGCGCACATTACCGCACTAGGATAATCGTCATTAATTTCGTTCACCTCGGTAGCTATTTTTAGGCAAGGGAATTTGTCGTAATCCGGAACTGAAAAATCAAGTCCGGCAAGGTCGTAAAGAGACATGGTTTTAAGCCCTGTTCCAAGGGAATTTCTATTTGGCTCGGTTAAAGCGTAACTAATTGGAAAACGCATATCGGGTGCCGAAAACTGCAGTTTTGAGGTACCATCTTTGAAAGTTACCATAGAGTGAATAATACTTTCACGGTGAATGATAACTTCGATATTATTGCAAGAATAAAGGTGTTTTGCCTCAATAATTTCAAAGCCTTTGTTCATTAACGTAGCAGAGTCTACAGTTACCTTTTTACCCATTTTCCACGTGGGATGGTTGAGTGCGTCCTCCCCACTCAAACTGCCAATTTCTTCTTTAGACAGATCGCGGAATGCTCCACCGGAAGCCGTAAGGGTGATTTTTTCTAACGAGCTAAAATCTTCTCCTCTAAGGCATTGCCAAATTGCGGAATGCTCGCTATCTATTGGAATAATATCAACACCAACTTTTTTATCCAGTTCTTTAGCTCTATTCATAAAAAGATAACCACAAGCGACAAAGGTCTCCTTGTTTGCGGTTATAAGTTTAGCTCCGCTGTTTAATACGGCAAAACTGGGAGCTATTCCCCATATACCTCCAATTCCGTTGACTACAACGTCAACGTTCTTAAACGTATTGGGGTCGCTTAGACACTCGGTAGAAAAAAGATGTATACGCCTATCATTTGATGAAACTTCGTACTGCGAATTACTAACGATAGTCAAGTTATCGGTATTAGAAAACTGCTCGCTAAGTAGCGCGCCCTGTTTATCGGCACTAACTAGTACTATTTCATACTCGTCGCTAATAACTTCTAAAACCTGTCTACCAATGGAGCCGGTAGCTCCAAGTATTGCAATACGTTTTTTCATTTTTTATAAACCTATGCTATGGGCAAAAACTCTACAACAATAGCGACAAACAATACGGCAAAAATAATGCTATCTAGCCTATCCATCAATCCACCGTGTGAGCCGAGAAGGTTGGAAAAGTCTTTGATTTCTAATTCACGTTTAACCCTGGATGCAAATAAATCGCCCACTTCGGAAACGATACCGATTGCCAAACCCATAAATACGTAAAATATAATGGGATGTTTCAAAACCTCGGTAAATAGCAAAGGTGCATTTACCGGTAATTTTGCAACTTCAAACATTCCGTATACAATTAGTGCACCTGCTACACCGCCAAGTAGACCGAATATAGAACCGGAATAGGTTTTATTAGGACTAATTTTTGGAAAAATTTTGGGGCCTTTTATTGCGGAGCCAGCGTAATAAGCGATAGTATCTGCCAACATTGCGCTAGCTGCAGCGAGCAAGAAAGGTAACATTCCGTAAGCGTTGATAGTTTGAAGAACGCACATTATGGGAGTAATGGGATAAAGCATTATGAACAAAGTCATAAGCATATCTTTTAGTTTTACTCTTTGGTCGAAAACGAAAAAGCAAAATGCAACAATCATTCCCGAGCAAAGCACCATAAAGAAGCCAAAGTATCCTAGGAATTTTATAGCTGGATATACTCCGACAACAACTATTGCAAGCGGTATTATTTCCACGTTGTAACCTTTTGCTTTGGTACATTTGTACATTTCAAAAGTGGATAACCCCAACACTATTAGAACGAGTGCATCAAAAAAGTATTGACCTTGACCGTTCCAAAGAGAGGTTAGGAATATGAATCCCAATAAAATTCCGAGCATTAATAAGCCCGTAAGTGTCTTTTTGAGAATTTTCATTTGATTTCTCCAAAATTTCGTTTGATTTTTTTGTATTCTTTCATCAAATCGTATATATCGCCCTTGTCCGCCTCGGGGAAAAGTTTATCATTAAAAAAGAGTTCGGCGTAAGCTATGCTAAAAGGCAAAAAACCCGAAAGTCTTTTATATCCGCCGTATCTAATAAGAGCATCAACGGGCGGTAAAGATGCAGAATACATGTATTGTTGAACTTCCGGTATCGTTACGGGAGTAAAGACACCATTAATTAATTTTTGATTAAAAACGTAATTAAAAGCCTTTGTAACCTCTTGCATTCCGTTATAAGAAAAAACAAAGGCTATCGTCAAACCACGATTGTTTAGGGTTTGAGAATTAGCCTTTGCTATGGTTTGCATTAATTCGGGAGTAAGAGACTCAAAATCCCCTACGAAAAAGAGCTTATATCCCCTAGTTATACAAATTGGAAGAAGCTTTTTTTCAATAAACTCCACGTAAACAGAGGAAACGGCAAGGTTCTCGCTAATTCCCCTAGCGAGATTTTCCCTACTTGAAACGTAAAATGATACGCACGAGAGCGAAAGCTCGTCACAAGCATCAATAATATCTAGTATGGCGCGGGTGCCGTATATGTAACCGTTTATGCGAGGAAGCCCTCTTTTAGTGGCATATCGACCACCGCCATCCATGATAACGGAAAGGTGCATTTAGGCGAGTTTACGTTTTATACGCTCATGATTTCCGCTTCTTTATCAGCACTCATCTTATCGATGTCAGCTATAGCTGAGGAAGCTTGCTTATCAACGTCTTTTTCGTATGCGTTATAATCGTCCTCGGTTACGATGCTATCCTTCTTGTATCCACGTAGCATATTAATAGCGTCACGACGAATGTTACGAATAGCAACCTTTGCGTTTTCGGTAGAAACTCTAACGTCCTTACAAAGAGCGCGACGACGTTCTTCGGTTAACTCGGGGAAAACCATACGTAGTACTTTACCATCGTTAGTGGGGAAAATGCCAAGATTTGCAGCAATAATAGCTTTTTCAACAGTCTTAATAGCACTTTGGTCCCAAACGTTAATAACTAGCATTCTAGCTTCGGGAATAGTAATATTCGCCATTTGGTTAATGGGAGTATCTACGCCGTAATAAGGAACAACAACCTTATCTAAAATGTGAGGATTAGCGCGTCCTGCCCTCATGGACTTAAATTCATTAGAAAGGCTAGCCTTAGTCTTTTCGATTCTTTCTTTAAGGTCGTCAAAAACCATTTCGACTTCTAGTAATTCATAACCCATAAATATATCTCCTGGATATTATTTTTATTATATATAATATAATAACATATCGGTTGGAATAATACAAGTATTAGTTTTTAATGCTTTATAATAAAATATATTAATAAGCACCCTTTCGGGTGCTTAAGCTTTAATTTTATGTTTAATCGATAATGGTACCAATCTTTTCTCCCATTACGGCACGCTTAATGCTATCCTTTTCGTTTAGTCCAAATGCTATAACGGGCATATTGTTCGTCATGCAATGGCTAACTGCCGTGGTATCCATTGCGGTAAGTCCCATTTTGATAAAGTCAATACCGGAAATTCTATCAAATTTCTTGGCATTGGGGTTGGATTTGGGATCGCTATCGTAAATGCCATCAACGTTCTTAGCAAGTAGTAAAACGTCGGCTTTGACCTCGCTCGCTTTTAATGCGGCTGCCGTATCTGTAGTAAAGTAAGGAGCGCCGGTGCCACAACCGAATATTACTATTCTACCCTTTTCCAAATGGCTTATTGCCTTTCTAATGATAAAAGGCTCTGCTATTTGGGTAATTTCTATAGTAGTTTGAACGCGCGTTACAATACCTTGTTTTTCAATTGCATCTTGGAGTGCAAGGCAGTTCATAACGGTTGCGAGCATACCCATGTAGTCGGCAGTTGAACGGTCCATTCCACTTCCTTGTCTACCACGCCAAAAGTTACCGGCTCCAATAACGATACCGATTTCCACACCAAGGTCGTGTACTTCCTTTATTTGGTCGATTATACCGGCAATAATATCTTGGTCAAGACCAAATCCTTTTGCGCCGGCAAGAGCCTCACCGGATATTTTTAATAATATTCTTTTATATTTAGGTTGCATATTCACTCCTTAAAAAAAAGGGATACCTTATTAAGTATCCCCTAATTTGAATTAATTCTTAGCAGTTGCCTTTGCAATTTCGTCAGCAAAGTTTTCGTTTCTCTTTTCTAGACCTTCGCCCATTTCATATCTTACGAAACGACGAATGGTAACTTTTTCACCACACTTTGCGGTTTGCTCAATGGTGAGTTGGTTAATGGTCTTAGAAGGATCCTTAACGAATGCTTGGTCGAGTAGACAGTTCTCTTTGTAGTAGGTTTCAATCTTACCATCAATAATCTTGGCCTTAACCATATCGGGTTTAGAAGCCATTTTGGGATCGTTATTGATTTGTGCAAGAGCGATTTCTCTTTCTTTTTCGATAATTTCTTGAGGAACTTCCTCTCTTCTTACGTAAAGGGGCTTAACAGCAGCAATTTGGAGAGCTACGTCGTGAGCAAAAGCTTTGAAATCTTCACCCTTTGCTACGAAGTCGGTTTCACAGTTAACCTCTAGAAGAACGCCAACTTTGCCACCCATGTGGATGTAGCTATCTACAACGCCTTCTGCAGCGATTCTGCCTGCTTTCTTAGCAGCGGTTGCCATGCCCTTTTCACGGAGCCATTCGGTTGCTTTTTCCATGTTGCCGTCACAAGCTTCAAGAGCCTTTTTGCAGTCCATCATGCCTGCGCCTGAAGATGCACGAAGTGCGGCTACGTCTTTTGCAGTAAAGTTTGCCATATTTATATTCTCCTTTTCAATTAGTCGTTATTAGTTTCGTCTTCAAAAACTTCTTCAGCGGATACTTCTTTGTCACTTACGTATTCAACGCCTTCTTTAGCAGCGATAACTGCATCTGCCATTACACTAGCGATAAGTTTGATAGCGCGGATAGCATCATCGTTGCCGGGGATAACGTAATCAACCAAATCGGGATCACAGTTGGTATCTACTAGACCAACGATCGGAATACCAAGAGCGCGTGCTTCTTGAACAGCGATGTGCTCAATCTTAAGGTCAACTACGAATAATGCACCGGGAAGGTTACGCATGTTCTTGATACCGCCAAGGTTTTGTTCTAGCTTATCACGTTCTGCCTTTAGCTTGATAACTTCTTTCTTGGGAAGAAGTTCAAATTCGCCCATAGCTTCCATGTGGTTAAGCTTGTTTAGTTTGTCAATACGAGTACGGATGGTTTGGAAATTGGTAAGAGTACCACCGAGCCATCTTTCATTCATGTAGAACATGCCACAACGTTCTGCTTCTTGTTGGATAGCTTCTTTTGCTTGCTTTTTCTTACCTACGAAGAGGATATTCTTGCCTTCGGATGCTACTTTGTGGATGAACTTGTATGCTTCTTCTACAAGGTCAACGGTGAGTTGAAGGTCGATAATGTGAATATCGTTTCTTGCGTCATAAATGTACTTACCCATTTTGGGGTTCCATTTTTTGGTTTGGTGTCCAAAGTGAACACCTGCTTCGAGTAGTTGCTTCATTGAAATAACTGCCATTTTTACTATACCTCCTGATTTGTTTTTTCCTCCTTGTGCTTCGTAGAACACCGCCACCCAAACGGACAACAACGATTTTCTCTGCACAAGTGCGTATTATGGCTTATGTATAATACCACATAAAATTGGCTAATGCAAACGATTTTACTTAATTTATATAATATATTATATATAAAAACAAACTTTTATAAAAACCAAAGCTTCTCAAACCAAATTGAAAACAAAACCACGCTTTCGCGTGGCTTAAATTACCATTCGTATTTGCCTTGTTGGCGTAATTTCTTACGCTTTTTGGCTTCGTCTATATGGCGTTTGTCATTGCGATATTGCATTTTTGCACCAATAAACAACAAGACAATGAACACCACTATAGCACCTAGAGTGATATAAAGCACGCTCATATTGTAGGTATCCTTAAAAATCATGATGGTACCCAGTGAAGGCGTTTTGAATGAAAGAGTACCGTTCAGATAATCGTATTTAGTGATTTGGGTAACTACTCCGTTGGGGTCGATAACTACTATAACGTATTTATCGTCCGAATCCAAAGTAACGTTATGGAATACTACGTCTATCTTTTCCGATACTTGTACGCCTTGATAGTATGAAATTTGGTAAATGTATTGAACGTCCGATGTAAAGTTTAACATGCGGTATTCACGAGCAGTTTTAACCAGTTCTTTACCCTCTTCGCTCTTGCCCTCTATGGTATAACCGGTATAAGAAGTAAGAGGCGCGAATACACCGCTTACGTCAAACGTTATGGACGTTCCCTCTATTTCACCAAACGCGGTCGTATCGTTAATAGTCAAATTACCGTAAGTATACTCAAAAGTATAATTCTTTGCTTTTGCGCCCGATGCGTTTACTTTGTGTACGCCAACTACGGAAGCGTTGGTATTAACGCTTGGTAATACGTCTATTACACTTTCGTCTTCATCACCAACAAAACCAATAATCTCGTAGGTAAACTCGGGAGTACCACCCTCTGTAATTTGGGTATCGTTTACTTTAACGTACAAAGTACGTTTAGTTATAACTAATCTTGCATCACCTTCCACGTCGCCCACGACGTAATTGGGATTATTAGTATCAAACAACATTTCGTAATTGTCAGCATTAACGGGAAGCACGCCTGGTTCGAGGTCCTCGTAATCACCGCTATAAGTAGTGATAATTTCAACTTCGTCACCGTCGCATATTCCAAGAGGAGATACGTTACGCGTATAACCCATACCGCTATAAAGAAACTCCGAACTACCCCCTATTACTACTTTGAGGGGTTTGGGATTAATTGTAAAAGTAAGGTCTATTACCATAGCGGGGTCGGTATCGTTTATTGCGACGCTAACGGTATAGCTTCCTACGGATTTTAACTCCGTAACGATTTCTTCGCCCTTATAGCAAGTTATGGTATAATCGGAAAAATCAACGCCGTCTTTAGTAACGATTACCGCGGGTTCAAAAGCTTTACCGTTGTATTCAACACTGGACTTAGTTAATTTTGCAAAATATTCCACTTCTTCAGCGTGAGCAATTACGTCGTTTGAGGTTATAAACAACGTAGCAAATATAGCGATAAAAACTATCACCGCCATTACAAGCATTAAATTTTTCAATTTACCAATTGCGCTCATATATAATAGAATACCACAACAATATCACTTTTTCAAGAGGGTTTTGGCTATTTTTAAGCCACTCTTACACTTTTAATTGCCAATATGGGGTATGGGAAGGTTTGGAAAGCGTAGTCAAGGAAACCATAGCTAGACTCACCTAATACATTAAGGTTATCAATGGATTCTTTTTCATTAACAATGGTGCCAAATGCAGCATATTCGCCGTCCCATGAAGGATAGGAACCGATGCAAAGGAAAAATTGACTAGTTGCACTATTGGGAACGCTTGTGCGAGCCATAGATATAGTGCCAAAAACGTGTTTTATATCGTTTTGCGCCCAGCCGTTAGAGGCAAATTCACCGTAAATGGAAGGAATATCGGGGGCTTCCAATATGGTATTGCCCTCAATTTTGTAGCCACCACCTTGTAGGCATCCGTTGGGTACAATACGATGGAAAATTAGCCCGTCGTAGTAACCCTTGTTGGCAAGGTCGGTAAAGTTCTTTACGCTAATGGGTGCTTTGTCGGGATGAAGTTGAATTTTAATGGTTCTATCAACCCCGTTTTGGTCGGTAATTATAAACGTTGCTATATTACTCATAACTGTTTCTCCGTTTTCAGTTTCGTTATTATCGTTATCTTCCGAGGGTATTTTTTCCGTCTCCACAAAATCGGTACCCTCAGTCCCCTCAGTATCTTCACAGCCAACGAGGAAAAAGGTACCTACTACAAGCAGGGCAATTATTAAAACTAGGGAAATCCCTCTTTTTACGATATACATTATATATTATAAGGTATATTAGTCTTCAACGGGAGTGCCGTCGCAATGTACGCCAAATTGTTTAACGTACATTTCGTCAAATGCATCAAAAGCTCTATCGATTTCTTCTTCATCATCGATGGGAAGGAACTTTTCTTCACCCTCTTCGTCAAACTCTACGCGGTTAACCAAAAGGTCACCCTCTTCAAAACCTGCAACTTCTTCAATGGGTTCAAGATATGCGTAGGTATTACCGTCTACTTCCAACATAGCAAGGAGTGAAAATTCCACTTCTTCTCCGGTTTCTTCGTTTAGAAGAACAATAACCTCTTCCTCTTCTTCTATTTCCTCTATATCATTTCTCTTATCTTTGTTATCAGCCATAATTATTTTCTCCTTTTAATAATTTATTTTATCTAAATATGATTGCAAAATGATGGTTGCAGCTACTTTATCAATTACTTTTTTACGTTTTTCACGCCTAACTCCGCCTTGGATTAACATTCTTTCGGCTTGAACGGTAGTAAGCCTTTCGTCTTGGAATACTATTTTACGTTCGCCAACGTAAGGCTTTAATTCCTCGGCAAATTGCCTAGTAATAACAACTCTATCCCCTTCGGTGCCATCCATATTAACAGGAAGACCTATAACGATAGTATCTACTTGATTGTTTTTACAAAACTCGGCGATATACTCGTAATCTTTTTCTCCACCTTTACGAGTATAAGTTTCGTATCCGGAAGCTATTATTCCCATAATATCGCTTGTAGCAAAGCCTATTCTTACGTCACCTACGTCAAGTGCGAGTTTTCTCATTATCCACCTATTTTCCTATATAATTCTTCAGCGTTAAACAACTTTTTCAAATAAACGACGAGTATTATCGATGGAGTTGTTAAGCATATCAAGTAATAAATTCCTATCGTTAGATATTCGCTTATTGCTAACGCCTCGCCAAACACGGCAAGCATTATACCTATTATAAGGTATAAAAACGAAAGTAACAAGTATAACATCATAGGTTTTACCGTTTTAAAGTTGTTTCTTGTTATTTCATTGATATTCGTCCAAGTCAAATTTGGCTTTTTTAGATCGTTATATAGCCCTATTGCATTAAATGATACTCCCGTAACGAAAGCTTGAATGGGTAAACCTATTATCGCAACAGCATTTTTCGTTCCACTTGCAAAGGGATAACATATAGCAAGAACTGCGCTTGCAGTTAGCGTCACCATACTCGCAAATGCATATTTTTCCTTTATAATATCCTTTGCCGACACGGGCAACGATTTTAACATATAAAGGTTTTTACCCTCTAGTGAAAAACCTAGGTAAGCAAACGGGTTACCGGCACAAGAAAGAAGTGAAACAAGATAGGTTCCCATCGCGACTATGAACGTATCGGTATTCATTGTTTCCCCCATTTCCGTATCGGCTCTAAAAGCCCCTTGCATAAAGAACAAAACAACGCTTGGCAATACAATTAACATTATTAGGTTTATAAAAAGTTGTGGCGTATGCAAAAGCATCTTTAAATCCTTTAGCATATAACTCTTCATAAACGAGTAGGTTTTGTTTTCACCGTCCTTTACCTTAACGACACGTTTTCCCTCGCCCTCTTCATTATTTAACAATGCTTTTTTGTAGAAAAACAAGGATATAAGCAAAGAAATGGCAAGAAGTGCTAAAACTCCACCAAAGTAAATTAGCAAATTTAAAGCCACTTTAGAACCTAATATAGCCTCAACCAAAGGATAATTAAAAATCGTTGCCTTCTTTAAACCTACGAATAGTCCGATTATTTCGTTATCAAATAGCCCTTCTTCACCTATTGAAGACGTGCTCATAACTAAGGTGAAATAAAGAACGAAGAAAGCAACGTAAAAGATTGCCATAGCAATAGAACTGCCAATTGCCTTTCGTTTTAACTTAGAAACAACGAACATTACCGGTTGTGATATTAAAGTTGCAAGTAATAGTGGCAATGCGGGAATGAACAATAAATTTATTATTGCTACTAGGAAAAAGCTCCAATCGATATTATAACCATAGGAAAGGAGTACAACACCCGAAGTTATGGTTAAAGGAAGATATACAAGACAAGAAAACAACAATTCACCAAGGTAGGTTAGCGTGAATTTTGCCACAAATACCACACCATTTTCAAACGGCAAGGAATTTAACAACTTGTTATCTTTTGCAAAATATAGATTGGTAATTAAAGAAGCAATACCAAAAAACAACACCGTAATTTGAGCAATAGCAATAAATGCATATTGTAGCTCGGTTACAGTACCGGAATTAATGGATGCTACGGTTAACTCAATACCCATAGTAACTAGGTAGCCTAAGATACACGCTCCACCAAAAATGATGAGCAATATAACACCGATTTTACCCAGTTTTTTAATACCCTTTACACTTTTATCTTTTTCATGTTTTATAGATATAGAAAAAGTGTTTTTAATAAGGGTAACAAGAAGCGATAGATATTGTTTAACTGCAACGGGAAACGCCATTAAATTGCCCCCTTTTCAGTCAGTTTAAGGAACAATTCTTCAAGGTTTTCCTTCTTTTCTTTTAATTCTTGAATATCGCAAACAGCAATAAGTTTTGCGTCGTCGATAATTGCAACCTTTGTGCAAATCTTTTCTACTACCTCAAGTACGTGTGATGAGAAAAATACGGTTTTCCCCTCACTTGCAAGCTTGCTCATCAATTTTTTAAGATTAAAAGCGCCCTCGGGGTCAAGCCCGGTCATAGGCTCGTCCAATATGAATACCTCCGGGTCGTGGGAAAGAGTAGCAATAAGACTAATTTTTTGCTTCATTCCGTGTGAATAAGAGGAAATCGCCTCGTCCAAATGTGAGGTCATCTCAAATATTGAGGCGTATTCACTAATTTTTTCTTCTCTAACCTCTTTGGGCACTTGGAAAATGTCCAAAATAAAGTTTACGTACTGCCTACCACTTAAGCCCTCGTATAAAAAATGCTCGTCGGCTACGTAACCTATCTTCTTTTTTGCCTCGACAGAGTCGTTTTTTATGCTAGCACCATTAATTAATATTTCACCTTCTTCAAAATCGAGAATACCGGTAATACATTTTATTGTGGTACTTTTACCTGCTCCGTTAGGTCCCAAAAAGCCAAATATTTCACCGTTTTCCACGGTAAAAGAGAGGTTATCTACCGCCCTTTTACCGCTACTACGGTAGGTTTTGGAAAGATTTTTAATTTCTATCATACAAAATCTTAATAATTCTTCTTTTCGAGTTCAAAGTATGCTCTGGGGTGAGCGCATACGGGACAAAGTTCGGGAGCTTCAACACCGTAATGAATGTGACCACAGTTACGGCAACGCCATTCGTTTGCTACTGCCTTTTTGAATACGGTTCCGTTTTCAATGTTGGCTACGAGTGCGCGATAACGTTCTTCGTGAGTCTTTTCTACTGCTGCAACAGCTCTAAATCTTGCTGCAAGTTCAACAAAGCCTTCTGCTTCTGCAACTTCAGCAAATTCACGATACATTCCGGTCCATTCTTCATTTTCGCCGGCGGCTGCTGCAAGAAGATTATCTAGAGTACCACCGATTCCGCCAAGTTCTTTGAACCAAAGTTTTGCGTGTTCTTTTTCGTTAAGTGCAGTTTCTTGGAATATAGCGGCAATTTGCTCATATCCTTCTTTCTTTGCTTTGGATGCAAAATAATCGTATTTGTTACGAGCTTGAGATTCGCCTGCAAATGCGTACCAGAGATTTTGTTCGGTTTTAGTTCCTTTTAGATCTGCCATGTTTGTATTCTCCTTAAAAGATTATTTTTTATTTTTATAAGCGTCTTTTGGGACGACTACATTTTTTTCATTGCCATTTTTACTTGGTACGTAAAATCTTACGTCACCCAAGCTTTCGGGTAAATATCTTTGGTCTACCCAACCACCGTAGGCGTGTGGATATTTGTACCCCTCCACCTTTTCTACTTTATAATTGGCGTCACGAAGATAATATGGTATAGTTTGGTCTTCTGCTTGCTTACTTGCATCATCGGCTGAGTAAAGCGCGTTTACAACGGAGTTAGACTTTGGTGCCAAACAAACGTATATTATAGCCTCGGTCAAAGGTATTCTTCCCTCTGGAAGCCCCAGCTTTTCCATGGCGGTAAGAGCGTTAACCGCAATAGTCAAAGCATAAGGGTCGGCAATACCTACGTCCTCGGCGCTATGTACTACCAGTCTACGACAAACGAGTAACGGGTCACATCCTGCGTTTAGTAATCTCATCGCATAGTAAACCGCGGCGTCGGGGTCGGAACCTCGGAGCGATTTACAAAAAGCCGATAAAATATCGTAATACAAACTTTCGTCCACGGAAAGCGCCCTTCTTTGTGCTACCTCTTCTGCAACGGAAAGGTCGACCATTATTTCGCCTTGTGCGTTTGGAGCTGTAGTTATAACGGCAAGTTCAAGAGCGTTTAATGCGTTACGCATATCGCCGTTACTAATCCAAGATATATGGTTTAGAGCCTCGGGCGTAACCTTTGCACGATAATTACCCAGTCCCTTTTCGGTATTGTTCAAAGCGCGAAGCATACCCTCTTTAACGTCTTCTTGGGTAAGAGGTTTGAACTCGAAAATACGGCATCTGCTTACTATAGCCTTTGTCATGGTAACGTAAGGGTTTTCCGTAGTGGAGCCGATAAAAATTATCTCCCCCTTTTCAATCGCACTCAAAACACAGTCGCTTTGTGCCTTTGACCAACGATGACATTCGTCGAGCAATAGATAGGTACGTTTACCATAAAGTGAGAGTCGATTTTTAGCGTCGTCGATAACCTTTTTAGCGTCGGCAACACCGCTAGAAACAGCGTTAAGATATGCGTAAGCGGCGCCGGTAGACTCGGCGATAATATTAGCAAGCGTGGTTTTACCAGTTCCGGGCGGTCCGTAAAAAATACAACTGCCCAATCTATCCGCTTGTATGGCTCGCGTTAGCAACGACCCCTTTGATATAAGATGCTTTTGTCCGATAAAATCTTCCAAACGAGAGCATCTCATCCTTTCGCTAAGAGGTGCGAGCGATTTTCTCGTAGCTTCAAATAAATCCATACACATTTATATTATCACGCGCGCGTTAAAAAGTCAACGAGGGCTTTTACAAAATGATTAATTAATTTTAATTAATAAAGCGTCGCAAGGAGCAACGTTAACTTTGACAATCCCCTCTGAAAAGTTTACTTGACTACCGTCCATAAGATTAATGGCGGTCGTACCTTTACCTATTTCCAACGTGAAATTCTTTGATAACATTCTATCAAAATTAAAGAAAGCAACGTAAATTCCGCTTTCATCATAAAGAATATACTTTTCTGCCGAATAAACTCCGTTTTTCTCTACTACTGCTTCAAATGGTTTTTGTAATTTTAACACGTCGATAAGTTGCTTATTCGTTAGTAATTCTTCAAATCTGGCTTTGGCAACACTAGGTTTCTTTGAAGGAGAAACAAAATTGTCACCGGTCAAAAAACTACCGCCCGTAATTATACCGGAAAGCAATCTGCTCCTCGCCTCGTTTTCGGTTGCTTTGCCATCCTTGCCCCACAATACTATATGGTCGGCGTCTATATAATCGTATAATTTACTTTGCCAAAAACCATAGGTTAATGCGTTTAGTACGTACTCCGTTTCATTTATGCCGTAATAAGTATCGCAAGCAAGCCTTCTTCCGTTTGCATAATTATAAGGGAATATGGGCGCCATGGATAGATTGATAAAAACGTCGTCACC
>JAZSLG010000041.1:0-1571 GCA_045535235.1 Candidatus Stercoripulliclostridium sp. | reverse complement strand
CTTTTTTTAGGTATGGTAGGCGGTGCGCTTATTATTGCAAACTCTTATAAGGCGAGAAAGCTTGTAAAAGACGGACAAAGTCGGAGGCCAAGCGGTCTTAGGAAGACAAGTGTTAACTACAACTCCTTGGCTCACAGAACGACATGGCTACGATCCGACTTCTTTTTTTAGGTATGGTAGGCGGTGCGCTTATTATTGCAAACTCTTATAAGGCGAGAAAGCTTGTAAAAGACGGACAGTGCGCCATAAAGGAAAAGGTTTCCGAAATGACTAAAAAACAAGAGCAAACTGAAGATTACGGCGAGTTAGAAGACTGATTTCTCAGCATAAAAGAGGAGCGAAAATTTTTCGCTCCTCTTTATTTTTACTTAAATGCTTTGCATTTACCAAGCAGTTGGCACGCCGTCTACGTAGTGCCAATAGTTTCCACCGTCGGTCGGCACGTCAGCCTCGTTTTCGATATAATAATATCTCGTAGCGTTTTTTAAATCAACATTAGTTGGGTATATTGAAATTCTGCTCCACTCGCTACTTGTACCTTTATAATATACGCTTGTTAAACTTCTGCAATTCTCGAACGCATCATATCCAATACTCGTTACGCTGTCGGGGATTACTACGCTTGTTAAACTGTTGCAATATTCAAACGCATAATTACCAATACTCGTTACGCTATCGGGGATTTCTACGCTTGTTAAACTGTTGCAATATTCGAACGCATAATTACCAATACTCGTTACGCTATCGGGGATAATAAATTCGCTATCGGTTTTACCTATTGCATACTGTATGAGTACTGTGCCGTCTTTACTGTATAAATTACCGTCTATAGACTTATATGCAGTATTGTTTTCGCTTACCTCTATGCTTGTTAAACTGTCGCATTTTCTGAACGCAGCTTCTCCAATACTCGTTACGCTGTCGGGGATTACTACGCTTGTTAAACTGTCGCAACCAAAGAACGCACAATATCCAATACTCGTTACACTTTTCCCGATTTCTACACTTGTTAAACTGCCGCAATTATAGAAAGCATAATCTTTTATCTCTGTTACAGTATTTGGAATAACTAATTCGGTTATAAGCACATTATTTATATATAAGCTTGCTCCACTACCTAATGGGTTTGCAAACGTAATATTGCACCAATCCTCTATTTCGCCGGTATAATATACGCTTGTTAAACTGTCGCACCAAGAGAACGCAGAACTACCAATACTCGTTACGCTATCGGGGATTTCTACGCTTGTTAAACTGTCGCAAGAAGAGAACGCATCTTCTCCAATACTCGTTACGCTGTCGCCTATTACTACGCTTGTTAAACTGTCGCAAGAAGAGAACGCTCTTTCTCCAATACTCGTCACACTACCGGGGATTTGTATGCTTGTTAAACTGGAGCAATAAAAGAACGCATAATCTCCAATACTCGTTACGCTATCGCCTATTACTACGCTTGTTAAACTGTCGCAATTTCTGAACGCATAATTACCAATACTCGTTACGCTACCCCCTATTACTACGCTTGTTAAACTGTAGCAACCAGAGAACGCCAAATAACCAATACTCGTTAC